>JAJUKC010000037.1 GCA_029264995.1 Marinobacter sp.
GCTCAGGCGTTCAGCCAGGAAGTTGCTCATGATGGCGATAAAGCCGGCGTTTTCGGCGCCGATCAGGCGGTCGGCCGGTACCTGGCAGTCCTCGAAGAAGAGTTCGGCGGTGTCGCTGGCCCACCAGCCCATTTTCCGGAGTTTGTTGCCGGTGGTGAAGCCTGGTGTGCCTTTGTCGATCAGCAACAGGCTGATGCCGCCGTGGCCTTCGCCCCCGGTGCGCACGGCGACGGTGTAATGGTCCGCGCGGATGCCGCTGGTGATGAAGGTTTTGCTGCCGTTGACGATGTAGTGGTCGCCGTCTTTTACGGCACGGGTTTTCAGGTTGGCGACGTCGGAGCCGCCACCGGGTTCGGTCACGGCCAGGGCGGCGATTTTGTCGCCGCGCAGGACGGGTGGCACGATCTGTTCGCGAATGTCTTGTTTGGCCCACTTGGCCACCGGCGGCAGGCCGATATCCAGGGAGCCGATACTGGCCACGAAGCCGCCAGAGGTGGATCGCATCAGTTCCTCGGAAACTGCGACTTTCATAAAAATATCGCCTTCACCGATGCCGCCCAAAGCTTCGGGGAAGCCGATGCCCAGCAGTCCCGCATCGCCGGCGAGTTTATAGATTTCACGGGGGAATTCACCGGCCTCTTCCCAGTCGTCGATGTGGGGCCGTACGTGGGTTTCGATGAATTTCCGGGCGGTTTGGCGCACCTGTTCATGGGTTTCGTTGAAGTAGTCCGACACGGATTGGCTCCCTGTGTTCTTGTTTTGCGATGAGGTGAGTGTCGCGCAATCCGGGGCTACCAAGCAAGCGCTTGGTTTGGGTTTGTTCAGGCAATAAAAAAGCTGGCCTGAATGGCCAGCTTGTCAGGCGGAGTGCCTTACAGGGGGTTATGCACCGCGGGCAATGCTTTTCACGCCGTCACTGGTGCCGAGCAGCAGCAGGTCGGCCGGGCGGCGGGCGAACAGTCCGTTGGTGACAACGCCGACAATGTTATTGAGTTTTTCTTCCACCACCAGCGGGCGGGAGATATCCATGTTGTGGATGTCGATGATGATGTTGCCGTTGTCGGTGACAAAACCATCCCGGTAAACCGGATCGCCCCCGAGTTTTACGATCTCGCGGCCGACGTGGCTGCGGGCCATGGGGATGACTTCCACGGGCAGCGGGAATTCGCCCAGGATGCCCACTTTCTTGGACTCATCGGCGATGCAGATAAAGGTCTTGGCGACGGCGGCCACAATCTTTTCCCGGGTCAGGGCGCCGCCACCGCCTTTGATCAGTTCCAGGCTCTCGTTGGTTTCGTCGGCACCGTCGACGTAAAACTCGATTTCGTTAACGGCGTTGAGGTCGTACACCGGGATGCCGTGTTTTTTCAGCCGTTCAGCGGTCGCCTCGGAGCTTGCGACGGCACCGTCGAAGTCGTTGCGGTACTCGGCCAGGTAGTCGATGAAAAAGTTGGCGGTGCTGCCGGTGCCCACCCCGACAATGCTGCTCGGTTCCAGGTGAGGGGCAATGTGATCCACTGCAGCTTTGGCAACGGCTTGTTTCAGTTCGTCCTGGGTCATGGGGGGCTCCCGGAGGTTTGCGTTGAATTTGGGCGCTATTATACGCCTGCAGCAACTCTGCTTATAGACGGCAAGCGTGCAAACTTTCTACACTGTGGGTTTTTCCTGATCACTCACCAGCAACCGGAACCATCATGCCGCAACGCTATATCAAGAAGATACTCGATGCGCGCGTCTACGACGTGGCCATCGAAACACCCCTGACTGAAGCCCGTAGTCTTTCCAAGCGCTTTGGCAACAATATTATGCTCAAGCGTGAAGACCTTCAGCCGGTGTTTTCCTTCAAGATTCGCGGCGCCTACAACCGGATTGCCCAGCTGTCGGAAGAGCAAAAGGCCAAAGGTGTCATTTGCGCCTCCGCCGGCAATCATGCCCAGGGCGTGGCTCTGGCCGCCAAGAAGCTGGGTATCAAAGCCGTTATTGTGATGCCGCAGACGACGCCGGAGATCAAGGTACGCTCAGTTCGTGACCACGGCGCCAGAGTGGTTCTCAAGGGCGATGCTTTTGATGAGGCGGCAGCCCACGCACAGGAGCTGATCCAGAAACACGGCTACACCTACATCCCGCCCTACGATGACCCGGATGTGATCGCCGGTCAGGGCACCGTGGCCATGGAGATCATGTGGCAGTTCAGCAAGCCGATCCACGCCATCTTTATCTGTGTCGGTGGCGGCGGGCTGATTGCCGGCATGGCGGCCTACATCAAGTATCTGCGCCCGGAAATCAAAGTAATTGGGGTGGAGCCGGAAGACTCCAACTGCCTGCAGGCGGCCATGAAGGCCGGCGAGCGTGTGGTGCTGGATGAGGTGGGTATCTTCGCCGATGGTGTGGCGGTCAAGCAGATCGGCAAGTATCCCTGGGAAATCTGTAAGGACCACGTGGATGAAGTGATCACAGTGTCCACAGATGAGATCTGTGCGGCCATCAAGGATGTGTTTGAAGACACCCGCTCCATTGCTGAGCCGGCGGGCGCTCTGGGTGTGGCGGGTATCAAGAAGTATATCGAGCGGGAAAAGATCGAGGATGAAAACCTGATCGCCACTCTCAGTGGTGCCAACATGAACTTCGACCGACTGCGCTATGTGTCCGAGCGCACCGAAGTGGGTGAGAAGCGCGAGGCGATTCTGGCGGTAACGATCCCGGAGAAACCGGGCGCGTTCAAAACGTTCATCAATGCGCTGCACAAGCGCAGCATCACCGAGTTCAACTACCGCTATGCGGACGCTCAAAACGCGACCATATTCGTGGGTATCCAGATTGCCGCTGGCGGACATGGCCGGGAAGAACTGGTGCAGGATCTTCGGGAAAGCGGCTACTCGGTGGTCGACCTTACCGACAGCGACCTGGCCAAGCAGCATATTCGCCATATGGTCGGGGGCCATGCGCCGACGATTACCAACGAAAAGGTGTTCCAGTTTGAATTCCCTGAGCGCCCGGGCGCTTTGTTGAAGTTTCTGATGTCGCTGGGAACGCGCTGGAATATTTCCATGTTCCACTACCGCAACCACGGTGCAGCCTACAGCCGGGTGCTGTTGGGCGCGCAGGTTGAGGATGATGAGGTGGCGGACTTTGAGAAGATGCTCGACAAGGTCGGTTTCCGTTATGAAAACATGACGGATAACGAGGCTTATCGGCTGTTTTTGGGCGCAGGTAATGGGCGTTCCACCTGAGGGTGGAACGCCACAACTCTTACATAACGGTAATCCGTCAAAAATTGTAAAAATGAAGTTACGTGTTAGTCTTTCGTCTAATTCTGCGAATCAGTAATAGTTGTCTGATTTTCCTGCCAATTGAATGAAAGAATAACGGGAATCCAAGAAATGGGGAGCAAGCCTGACATCATTCGTGCCATTGTGCTCATCTTTGCTGTCGGCCTTGTGATTACGGGTTTTACGTCCATTCAGGCGTCTGAGGACAAGCGTGCCGACCGCGAAGCATCTGCAGTAGGTTATGTTCTGTCTGCCAATCAGGGCCTGAAACGGTAACAACGCTTATCCGTTACCACACCGTGTAAAGGCACATCCCAGGGCTCAACCGGCAACTGTTCCACGCGCTGAAAATCGTGGGCCAGGCCGATCAGTTTTGGTGCCATGGCGGGCCTGGGTCGGCTGAATGCGAAGGTTCGGTCGTAGAAGCCGCCACCCATGCCCAGTCGCCCTCCGGTTTCATCAAATCCCACCAGTGGAAACAGTACCGCGTCCAATGCCCAGGCCGGCTTGCGTCTCGAGCGCGGGAACGGGGGTTCTGGAATGCCGAAGCGGTTTGCCGTCAGTTGTACACCATCAAAGTAGGGGCTGAAGACCAGCTTGCCCGGGTAGATCGGGTGCAGAATGGGCAGGTAGAAATGAATGCCTTTTTTGCGCGCCAGGTCGATGTACAGGGACGGGTCAATTTCGCCGTCGTTGGCCAGGTAAATGCCGATGTGGCGGGCCCGGTGCAGATCCGGGTGCTTCAGCAGATTAAGTGCGAGATTTTCGGAGGCTTGTGCCTGTTGCTCGAAGGTCAGGGATTGGCGTTTGAGCCGCAAATGCCGGCGTAATTCGGAGCGGGATAATTTATCGGGGTGGGACTCAAACGGTTGTGGCGGCTGAAACTGAGTCAAAATAAAGCTTCCCGGGCTGCCGTTATCGGATGTAGCCCTTGAACCCAGAAGTTCAAGGTCGGTGGCCGCTGTGACATATTAGGCTTTCCCCCTTGGGGGACATGCTCACAATGCCCTGAAGTAGCCACCTGGGTAATGCGCATCGGCTCGAGGACGTACCCGACCAGCGAACAGCCCAGGAAGTTGGTTCCATTATACGGGCAGGGCCGGGGCCGATTGCAACCCCGTTTCCGGATTCTTTCCGGATCAGTTGCCCGAAGGCTCTCCCAGTGCCTCATCAAGCCGGTTGTCCATGGCACGCAGGATACTGCTGGTGGCATCAGACATGGTGTCGCGCTCCAGCAGTTCATGGGTGATGTTCAGGGCGGCCATCACGGCAATGCGTTCGGTACCGAACACCTTGCCGCTGGAGCGGATTTCACGCATTTTGGTGTCCAGATGCCGGGCCGCACGCAGCAGGGCTTCCTGCTCTTCCTGTGGACAGGCCACCAGGTATTCCTTGTCGAGAATCCTGACTTCCACGGTGGTTGAGGTCTGTGACATCAGTGGTGCTCCAGTGCCCGAAGACGGCCGATCATGGCTTCAATCTTGTTCTTGGCAAGATCGTTCTTGTGCATTAGCTGGGCCCGTTCCCGGTTCCAGTCGTCCTGCAGCTCCCTTAGCAGGGCGTTGTCTTTCTCCAGCTTGTCGCAGCGCTCGATCAGCTTGTCCAGCTTGTCCGCTAATGCCTGTATTTCGGACTGTTCCATGACCTGCCCAACATCGGTGATTTTGATGAGAGTTACTATAAGTGCGCGCGCCAGACCGGTCAATTTACCGCATTGTCATGGCGTGCCCGCCGTGAGGCCTGTCACCTTTTGCGTCAGTTCAGCTGGAATCCTGTGCCCCGAACCCCTGTTGTCGGCCTGCTCGCCAGGTGTTCAGTGCGGGCAGGGCGGACACTGCCAACGCAGAGAGCGGCACTGCCACCAGTAACAGCCACTCCTCCCGGGCCAGCGGCCGAAGCCGGATTTGCAGTCCGTAGTGTTCCAGTAACCAGGGGCTGAGGCCGGCGATGGCCGCAGCGCCGAGCAGCAGGGCGAACAGGCAACTGGCCAGGGCAAGCCCGACGCACTCCAGGCTGTACAGACCGGCAATCAGCCCCGGTGAAGCTCCGGTCGCTCGCAAAACGGCAATCTCCCGTTGCCGCTGGGCTTGCAGGGTGAGCAAAACCGCAATCAGTCCCACCAGGCTGGTGATCACGACAAAGCCGCTGATGCCCAGCAGGGCCTTTTCAAATTGCCCCATCATCCGCCAGAGTTCGCTCAGGGCCACGCCCGGCAGGATGGCTGACAGTGGTTCCTCGCGGGACTGGTTGAGCTCCCGTTGAACCTGGAAGGTGAGGATCGGGCGGTCCAGGCCAACGAACACCGCAGTGATGGCATCCGGAGTGTAGTCCCGGTTGCGCGCCTGGTCGGCCGACAGGGTCCGGCCCGGGATGGCCACGCCGGATTCCCAGCCCACATGCATGGCTTCCATGGCTTCAAGGCTGATGTAAACCGCCTGGTCGACGGGCGTGCCGGTTGGCGCGAGAATGCCGGATACCCGGAATGGCAGGTCCTTGTGATTCGAGAAGCTGGTGCGGCCACCGCCATGGGAAAGGACCAGGTCGTCGTTCAGTTTATGGTCAAGCTGCCGTGCCACGCCGGCGCCGATCACCACGTCAAACAGGTCAGAAAACCAGTCTCCGCTCGCCAGGGTCAGCGGTTGGTCGTTGCCATAGCGGAAGCGGGCCAGGAACTGCTCGTTGGTGCTGACAACCCGGTAACCACGGTAGCTGTCGCCCAGGGAAATCGGAATCAGCCAGTCGATGCGGCTGTCCTCAGTCATGGACTGATAGGTGGACCAGCGAATGTTATTGGTGGCATCGCCAATGTGAAACACCGTGTAAAGCAGCAGATTCAGCTGACCACTGCGGGCCCCCACGATAAGGTCGGTGCCGCTGATGGTGCTGGTGAAGGACTGGCGGATCTCCGTGCGCAGGTACTGGATGCCAAGCAGCAGGGTTATGCTGAGGGTCAGGGTCAGGCACACCAGGGCCAGTACCCGGCGTCGGTACCACAGACTGGCTGCGGACAGGAAGACGGTGAGTTTCAGCTTGTTCATGGCGCCACCTCCAGTGCCAGGTGATGATGAAAATGCCCGGCCAGTGACTGATCATGGCTGACAAACACCACTGAGCTGTTACTGCGTTCGGCCAGTGTTAGCAGCAGTTCAAGAAAGCGATCCCGATTGTCGGTATCCAGGGCGGAGGTGGGTTCGTCCGCAAGAATGATTTCCGGTGCGCCGATCAGCGCGCGGGCCGCGGCCACTCTTTGCTGCTGGCCAATCGATAGCCGGGTCACGCCCTGGTGCCAGTGGCTTTGAGGTATGGCCAGCTGTGTCAACAGGTGTTGGGCGGCTTCGGTGGCGGAGGGTATCGCGCGCGAATGGCGCAGATTTGATAGCCGGCAAGGCAAAAGTGCATTGGCCAGGGCGCTCAGATAGGGCACCAGGTTGAACTGCTGGAAGATGACGCCCATGTGATCGGCACGCAGTCGATCCCGGGCGCCGGCCTTCATGGTGGTCAGTTCCTGATTCAGCAGCTGCAGGCTGCCACGGGTGGGGGTGTGCATGCCTGAGAGTAGTCCCAGCAGCGTGCTTTTACCGGTACCACTGGGCCCGTGCAGGAACAGGTGTTCTCCCCGCGGCAGTTGAATATCGGGGAAGGCCAGTTCGCGGGACTGGTTCTGCCATCGAAAATGCAGATCGCGGGTGTGAATGGCCAGATTGTCCTGGTGGGAACCGTCAGGCGGTTGTACTGTCTCGCTGTTCATATCCGTATCGTGTTCGCCGTTGTATGATGGCGCCGGTTGCTGATCTGGTTTTTTGGAGAGCCCGTGTTGATGTTTACTGATGTTCTGTCCCGCAAGTGGCTTGCCTGCCTTGGACTGGGATTGTTGTTATTGGTTTCCCAGGTGGCCCGCGCCGAAACTCGGGAGATCGACTGGCTGGAGTTGATGCCGGCTGAAGATCTCGCGCTGCTCGAGACTATGCCGGAAATTGAACACGAGGGCGATGGCCCACCATTGTTGCCAGACGAAATCATGACCGGGCGGGTGGTCCCTGAAATGGGCAACGTCGAGGGCCGGATTCCGGGCTTTGTGGTGCCGCTGAAAACCACGGACGATATGCGCATTCTCGAGTTCTTCCTGGTGCCCTATTACGGCGCTTGCATCCATGTGCCGCCACCACCCCCAAACCAGATCATCCACGTAAAATACCGGGAAGGATTTACGCTGGAGGCTCTTTACGACCCGGTCTGGATCGAGGGGGAGCTGGTGATTGAGCGCACCGAGAATGACCTCGGTACCTCTTCTTATTCCATGGTGGCGCAGTCGGTAGAACCTTACACCGAGTAGCGGTTTATCGGCCAATCCGGAATTGCTGCTCGCCGGCTTCCAGTCTTGTGGCGCCCTGGCCGCCGGGGCCGATCCACTGAACATCCAGGTGCTCCAATGCCGGAAAGCGGTCCATCAGCGGTGTGGCCAGTGTCTGGTGGTCGGCGAGCCCGTCGCAGGTCAGCGACTGGGTAATTTCGATATCGCTGTGGCCGTGCTCTCTGTTGTCCTGATCCTCATGCTCATGGTGTTCACGATCGTGCGCATGGCTTTCCTGGTGACTGCTCGCCTTGGGCCATGAACTGTGAAAGCTGGCCTCTTCCACGTTGCAGCTGCCATCCTCAATGTTAATCAGGGGTGTCGACGCCGCCCACTGTTCCAGATCCGCCAGTTGCTGGTGCTGCTGCTTTGTGCGTGGCTGGTGCTCGAAGCCAAGCAGATTGTAGGCGGGGGAACGGAGGAATACGTCGGCGCTATTGGTGTCTATGGCAATCTGGAGTTCAGCATGACCGTGTTGGTGGGCGCCGGGGTTATCCGCTGCACTCGCGGGCAGCGGAGCCAGTATGGCACTTGCCATTACCACGATTATACGAGATGGGGCATTTCTGTGCATGAGGTACCTCTGTCCTTAGTTGATATGTTATAACATTTTTAATCTGGCTCAAGAGAAAAGCAACCCCGTCTGCCCGGGTATTCGTGCCAGGATTTCCCCAGAATGCTAGGATACGGTATTCAATGGGGCGCAGCCCCGGCGCGTATCTGAACCTACACCACCGATTTAAGGAAACGGCAGCTTCATGTCCGAAACCGATACCTCCGCCGCCCGTGCGGCTGAATTTGAACGCTGGGCCAATGTATTTACCGCACACCAGGCGTTCAGCCACCCCTCTGAGCTGCATGGCGTGCTCTGTGGTCGACTGGCGGCAGGCTCCCGTATTGAAGAGCCGGAATGGCTGGCCATGGTTTGTGAACACATGGGGCTGGCTGAAGGGGCAGCCGAAGAGTCGGACGATCTTGCCCCTTTCATGAACAGCGTCTACGGCAAAACGCTCAAGCAATTGCAGTCCTCTGATATGAGTTTTCAGCCTTTGTTGCCAGACGACGACTACGCCATTGAGCAGCGACTGGAAGCCCTGGTGGCCTGGGTGCGAGGCTTTCTGGAGGGTATGGCATTGGCGGCGGGCGCCTCCCTTGGCCAGGCCCCGGACGAGATCCGTGAGCTGATTGAGGATATGGTGGCCATCAGTCAGCTGTCAGAAGACGAAGAATCTGACGACGAGAGTGAACAGCAACTGCTTGAGATTACGGAGTACGTGCGCCTTGGCGCGCTGGCGGTGTTCACCGAATTCAACGAGCCGGAGAAACCGGCCGGCGAATCGCCCACCCTGCACTGATCAGGAGCTATCATGGCTGTGACCATTCCCCTGAAAGAGTTTGCCGAGCGCCGTCGCAAGTTGATGGACCGGATGGCCCCGGACAGCATCGCCATTCTGCCTGCGGCGCCGGAGCGGGTGCGTAACCGCGATGTGTTACACCCGTTTCGTCAGGACAGCGATTTCCAGTATCTGACCGGCTTCGGCGAGCCCGAAGCGGTGTTGGCCCTGATTCCAGGCCGCGAGCATGGTGAAGCGGTTCTGTTTTGCAAGGAGCGGAATCCGGAGAAAGAGCTCTGGGATGGTTTTCTGGTGGGCCCTGAGGGCGCCATCGAACGTTACGGCTTCGACGATGCTTTCCCCATTGCGGATATCGACGATATTCTGCCCGGCATGATTGAAGGCCGAAGCCGGGTCTACTATCCGCTGGGCAAGGATCCGGCATTCGATAACCGGGTGATGGACTGGCTCAAGGTGATTCGCAGCAAGGTTCGTTCCGGTGCGCATCCGCCCGGGGAGCTGGTGGCGCTGGAGCACCTGCTGCACGATATGCGCCTGTACAAGAGTGCTGCCGAAATCAAGGTGATGGCAAAGGCCGGTCAGATCAGTGCCGAGGCCCACTGCCGGGCCATGAAGCGGGCTCGTCAGGGTGGGTATGAGTACAATCTTGAAGCTGAGCTGATTCATACCTTTATGGAGCACGGCGCCCGCTCTACCGCTTATCCCTCCATCGTGGGCGGTGGTGCCAATGGCTGCATCCTGCATTACATCGAGAATGCGGCACCGCTGAAAGACGGCGACCTGGTGCTGATAGACGCGGGTTGCGAACTGGAATGCTACGCCTCGGACATCACCCGCACCTTCCCGGTGAGTGGCAAATTCAGCCCGGAACAGAAGGCGCTTTACGAAGTGGTGTTGGCGGCCCAGTACGCGGCGATCGATGCGGTGAAGCCGGACAATCACTGGAACCAGCCCCATGAAGCGGCGCTGAGGGTGCTGACTCAGGGTCTCATCGATCTGGGCCTGCTCGCAGGTACCCTGGATGATGCTCTAGCCAACGAATCCTACAAACCTTTCTTTATGCACCGCACTGGCCACTGGCTGGGGCTGGATGTCCATGATGTTGGTGATTACAAGGTCGGCGATGCCTGGCGGGTACTGGAACCGGGAATGGCGTTGACCGTTGAGCCAGGGCTGTATATTGCTCCCGACAATGCCGACGTAGAGCCGCGCTGGCGGGGTATTGGCATCCGTATTGAAGACGATGTGGTGGTCACCAAAGAGGGTTGCCGAAACCTGACCGAAGGTGTGCCGAAGACCATTGCCGATATTGAAGCTCTGATGGCGGACTGATTCAGTGACTACCGAGCGCGTGGATACTGACCTGATCATTGCCGGTGGCGGCCTGGCCGGAGCCACTCTGGCCCTGGCCCTGGCGCGCCTGGTGCCGGAACTTAAGGTAACCGTGGTTGAGGCGTTTCCGCTGTCGCCAGAGGCGTTGCCGGAGGATTACCAGCCCAGCTATGACAGCCGGTCGACGGCACTGGCCTGGGGCTCCCGCCTGATCTTTGATCAGTTGGGGCTGTGGCGGCAGTTGTCTGAGCACGCCACCCCGATCCGCCACATTCATGTCTCTGACCGGGGTCGTTTTGGCGCTACCCGTCTGCATGCCAACGAACACGGCCAGGATGCCCTGGGTTATGTGGCAGACAACCGCTGGATGGGCCTGTGTCTGATGCGGGCTTTGCTGGACACCAGGGTAAGTTGGCAGGCGCCGGCTCAGGTGGAAGGCATGAAGCCCGTGGCTGGCGGTGTCCGGGTGGCCATCCGGAAGGATGGCGCGCAGGAGGAATTGACCGCGCGTTGTCTGGTGATCGCCGATGGCGGGCGTTCCGGGCTGCGGGAGAAGCTGGGCTTTGTAACCCGCACCGAAGCCTATGGTCAGAACGCGCTGATAGCCAATGTCTCCACCAGCGACAGCCACCAGTTTACGGCTTATGAACGTTTTACCGAGGCTGGCCCCATGGCTTTGCTGCCCCATGGTTCCCCGAAGCGGCCGGGGCATCAATCGGCCCTGGTCTGGACCCTGGAAGACGAGGCTCTGGCCGAGATCCTGTCACTGTCGGATGAACAGAAATGTCAGAAACTGCAGGAACGGTTCGGTTGGCGTCTTGGGCGTTTTACCCACATTGGCCAGTGCCATCATTATCCCCTGAACCTGACCACGGTAGATGAACCCGCCCGCCCGGGGGTTGGGCTGGTTGGTAATGCCGCTCATGCCCTGCACCCGGTGGCTGGCCAGGGCTTTAACCTGGCACTCAGGGGATTGATGACCCTGGTGGAACAGTTTCGTCGGGCGGTTGATGAAGGGATTTCTATTGGTGAACTTTCGGTACTGGGGCGTTACCAACAACTGCATCGGCAGGACTGGCAGCAGACGGTGCAGTTCTCCGATTCCCTGATCCGGATATTTGGGCAGCCGCTGGCGCCCGTTGCCGCCGCCCGGGATGCAGGGCTGGTGGGGCTGGATCTGTTGCCGGGGGCCAAACGCTGGTTCGCCCGCAAAGCCATGGGCACCGGTGGGCGCAAGCCGCTGGTAGGTTCCGGAGTGTCATCTTTCGAGGCGGAAAAACATGACAGGTGAGTCAGTGGGTGCGGCGTATTTTGACATTCTGGTGGTTGGTGGCGGAATGGTCGGCTCGGCCCTGGCTCTGGGGTTGTCGCGGCAAGGCTGGAACACCGGGCTGGTGGAAGGAGCCCGGGTTCAGGATCTGTTGGCCCCGGGAGCGACCGCCAGTCATACCGATGACTTCGAGCCCCGGGTCAGCGCCATCTCCCTGGCCAGTGAGCAGCTGCTGGAGCGTCTACGGGCCTGGCGCCATGTCCAGGCCGGCAGGCATTGCGGCTATCGTGGCATGACGGTCTGGGATGCCGACGGCACCGGTCGAATTCACTTCGATGCGGCTGAACTTCATGCTGATACCCTGGGTACCATTGTTGAGAACCGGTCGATTGTCCGCGCTTTGTTTACCGAGCTGGCGGACAGTAACGTTACGGTGATTGATGGTGTGCGTGTGCAGGGCTGGAGTGCCGGAGCCGGAATCCAGCTGGACGATGGCCGAACGCAGTCCGCCAAACTGGTGGTCGGGGCCGATGGTGCCCAGTCGCGGCTGCGCCAGTGGTCGGGAGTGGCGACCCGGGAATGGGATTACGATCAGCAAGCGATTGTGTGCACCGTCCGTACCCGGCAGCCGCACCAGTACACTGCGTGGCAGCGTTTTTCGCCCACCGGGCCGCTGGCGTTTTTGCCGCTATTGACGGAGTCTGGCGACGAGCACTATTGCTCCATCGTCTGGTCACAGGATACGGCCGAAGCCCGCCGCCTGATGGCGTTGGAAACCGAGGCCTTCCGGTTGGAGCTGGAGCGTGCGATTGAGCAGCAGCTCGGGGTTATCGAATCCGTTTCACGCCGCTTTGCGTTTCCGTTACGCCAGCGCCATGCCAAGGAGTATGTCGCTGAGGGTGTGACACTGGTGGGGGATGCCGCCCACACCATTCACCCGCTTGCCGGCCAGGGCGCGAACCTTGGCTATGGTGATGTGTCGGCCCTGCTGGACGAGTTGGGGCGGGCCAAAGAGCTCTCACTTTCGCCGGCAGACCAGAGCGTGTTGGCCCGCTATCAGCGCCGCCGTAAAGGCGAGAACCTGGCGATGATGGCGGCCATGGAGGGCTTCAAGCAGTTGTTTGCCCGGGATGAGCTGGCTATCCGGTGGTTGCGCAATACCGGTATGCGCTGGCTGGACAACCTGGCGCCGCTGAAGAACCGCATTGCCGCCGAGGCTATGGGTATAAAACGCTAACGGTTGTCCATTCTGGGTCGCCGGAACTGTTTTCCGGCGGCCTGTTTTCGTAAACTCCTCGCCTTCGTGTTCAATTTGCAAAGGAACTGTCTATGGCCGGCTCCAGCCTGCTCGTATTACTTGATGACATTGCTGCCGTACTGGATGACGTGGCGGTGATGACCAAAGCTGCTACCAAGAAAACCGCCGGTGTGCTGGGCGATGACCTGGCGTTGAATGCGCAGCAGGTCACCGGTGTTCGACCTGCCCGGGAAATCCCGGTGGTGTGGGCGGTCGCCAAGGGTTCGTTTATCAACAAGGCCATTCTGGTGCCGGCGGCACTGGCCATCAGCTTTTTTGTACCCTGGCTCATTACCCCGCTGTTGATGCTCGGTGGTGCTTTCCTGTGCTTTGAGGGGGCCGAGAAGCTGGTTCACAGGTTCCTGCACAAAGAGCAGGAAGAAAAGCACCGGCAAGAGCTGCGGGAGGCTCTGAAAAAGCCGGAGGTGAACCTTAAAGCGGTTGAGAAAGACAAGATCAAGGGCGCTGTCAGGACCGACTTTATTCTCTCCGCCGAAATCATCGCCATCACGTTAGGAACCGTGGCCGACAAGAGCTTCGGAATGCAGTTTGCGGTGCTGACCGTCGTGGCGTTGATGGTGACCGTCGGGGTGTATGGGCTGGTGGCGGGTATTGTGAAGCTGGACGACGCCGGCCTTTACTTGAGCCAGAAAGCCAGTGCTTTCGCCCAGAAGCTAGGGCAGGGCATTCTGTGGCTGGCGCCCTGGATGATGAAAACCCTGTCGGTGTTGGGCACCATCGCGATGTTCCTGGTGGGCGGCGGTATCCTGACCCACGGCATTCCGGCGGTGTACGGGGCCATTCACCATGTGGCCGGAATGATTTCCTCGGTGCCGGAAGTGCTGGTCACCACGGTCGGGGATGGCCTGTTTGGCTTATTGGCTGGAGCGCTTTTGGTGTTGGTAATAACTCCGGTCATTAACCTCTGGCAAAATCGGGAAACCTAATGGCTTGGCCGCTACTCTCCAGGCGCTATAGGATATAGCAGGTTGAGCTTAAATCCTTTGAATATCAAAGAATGTCTAAATTGCTAGGTTCTAGACATTTGCCAGAACTTATCTTTAAGTCTTCAATCAAGACCTTATGCGCTTGTACTCTTGGTGTTGTTTTAATAAATGTCTTTCGGCTGGAGTAAGGTAGGTATGGTTATTACGCACTTAAAACTCAAGAATTGGCGAAACTTCCGCCAGGCCGAAATGGATGTTGCCAAGGTTTCATATATCATTGGTCCCAATGCTTCTGGTAAATCCAACTTGTTGGATGTATTCCGTTTTCTCCGCGATATCTGTAAGCCTGATGGAGGCGGACTGCAGAAAGCAGTTAAAGAGAGAGGTGGAATTACAAAGGTCCGTTGTCTGCATCATCGTAAAGATTCCGAGGTGCGAATCGAGGTCAGTCTCGCTGATAGTTTTGATTCAGGGGGCTCAGATTGGCAGTATGAATTAGGCTTTCAGCCAGAGGGGAAAGGTGCGCAGCGCCTTCTTATCACTTCGGAAAAAGTTTGGCACAAAGGTAATTTGCTCTTGTCTCGTCCAAAGCCTGACGAGAAAAGCGATCCTCTTCTTCTAACTGAAACTCACCTTGAACAGACGCTTGCGAACCGAGAATTTCGTGAGCTTGTTGAAGTTTTCTCAGATACTACGTATCTACACCTTGTTCCCCAATTGCTCAAGTACGGTGAGCAGATAGGAGGGCATCGTCTTGAAGATGACCCCTTCGGTCAGGGTTTTTTGGAGCGACTTGCTCAAACGCAAAAGAAAACCAGAGATGCCAGGCTGAAAAAAATCCAGGCGGCCCTGAGTGTAGCCGTTCCTCAGTTCAAAGAGTTGCGATTCGAAAAAGACGACATGGGGCATCCGCACTTGCAAGCTCTCTATGAACATCATCGTCCGAATGCTGGGTGGCAGGGTGAAGAACATTTTTCAGATGGAACGCTTCGACTTTTGGGGATGCTCTGGTCATTGTTAGATGGTAATGGCCTGTTACTGCTTGAGGAGCCGGAATTATCGCTGCACCAGGCGATAGTGGAACAGATTCCGGCAATGATTGATCGTGTGCAGAGAGGGCGAAAGGTTAAGCGGCAGGTGTTGATCAGCACACACAGCGAGGCACTTTTAAATAATCCTGGAATTGACCCTCGAGGAGTTGCCGTGCTTGAGCCAAGCCGAGAGGGAACAATTATTCGTCCAATTGATGATCTTGAAGCTCGAGGCTTAAACGCAGGTTTAAGCATTGCAGAGGTGGTACTTCCAAAAACTCGCCCAAAAGGAATTGAGCAACTGGGGTTGTGGGGATGATTTCGGTGTACACCGCTGTTGAAGATCGTCTCAGCTCGATTGTTCTGGAGAAGTTAATAAATGAAACTGATGGAGCTGTAGAGGTTGGAGTTCCCATGCCTCCCAAAGGCTCAGGAGATTTGAAGAAAAAGCTACCGAGTCTCATCAAGTTAGCTCCAAATGTGCCTGTGATTATGTTGACGGATCTGGATCTTAAGGAGTGTGCTCCGAGTTTGGCTGCAGAGTGGTTTAAAAACAAAAAGAAGCCCGAATCCCTGCTCTTTCGTGTGGCAGTTCGGGAGGTAGAAGCATGGTTGTTAGCGGATAGAGCAGGCTTTGCGGAATTTGCACATGTGCCCTTAGCCAAAGTGCCAGAGATGCCGGAAGATTTGCCTGATCCAAAACAGACCTTGTTAAATTTGATATGGCGCTATTCCCCGGCAGACCTCAAAAGCGATCTAATTTCTAACCATGGGCACGGTCCTGAACAAGGCCTTTCTTACAATGAAAGACTAGGCCAATTTGTAGTTCAGTATTGGAATCCAGCTCGAGCTTCCTACCAGTCAGATAGTTTGGCTCGTGCACGAAAGCGAATTGCTGAGCTGGCTTTTGGGTGAATGCCCATGCAAAGTTATGTGATTCAAAGATTTTGGTTTTGGAAAAGATGAGCTGACCTACAAGGTTTGGCGGCAGAGCTTTGAGTCGCTGATTAGTTGGAAGCTTTAACGTTGAGCTATTAAGGAAATGGTTCACAGGCAGGCGTCAAACAGCCGGCTGATCAGCACTGGTACAGCGGTTTCTACCCGAAGAATCCTCGGGCCCAGATGCACGCTCCGGCAGCCGGCCTCCTCCAGCTTTCCGACTTCGTAATCGGTAAAGCCCCCTTCCGGACCAATGCACAGGGCAGCCGGCTCATTGAGGTGGGTGGGGCAGGGGGCCGCCATGCCCGGATGCGCCACCAGGGCCTGTTTGCCACCTAGCAGTGTCGGTAGTTCATCCTCCACAAAGGGTTTGAACAGCTTGCGGATATGGACCTGAGGCATCAACGTGTCTTTGGCCTGTTCAAGGCCGAGGGCCAGGTTCTCTCTCAGATGATCCTCGGTGAGCCAGGGCGTTTGCCAGAAACTCTTTTCCACCTTGTAGCTGTTAATCAGCCAGAGATCCTTCACACCCAGAGAAGCGCAGGTCTGCAGTACCCGCCGGAACATCTTGGGCCGGGGCATAGCCAGTATCAGCGTGAGCGGTAAGGGGGCAGGGGGTTGCTGATTCAGGGTTACCCGCAATTCGGCCTCGGTCTCTGTCATTGACAGCACCTCACCATGGCCCATCAGGCCGTTTACCCGGCCAACCGGTATGCGATGGCCGGTGCCGGCTTTAAGCACCGTTTTCAGGTGATCCAGCCGACGGCCGCGGAGACGCACCCGGTCCGGGGCGATGAAGTCTTCCTCAAACAGCAGGGCCAGGTTCATCAGGCTTCGGGCTCTTCTCCGTCGGCCTCTGCCCGTTCCCGGTAGGCAAGGCGACCAAAGATAATGCCGAACTCGAAGAGAATCCACATGGGCACGGCCAGGAGCGTCTGGGAGATGATGTCTGGTGGGGTCAACAGCATGCCGATGATGAAACAGGCCACGACCACATAGGGGCGCTTGGCGGCCAGGTCTTGCGGCGTGGTGGCGCCGGTCAGGATCAGCAGCACGGTGGCAATGGGGATTTCAAAGGCAATGCCGAAGGCAAAGAACATCTTGAGCACGAAGTTCAGATAGCTGCTGATGTCCGGCAGCTCGACAATGCCCTCAGGGCCGATGGCGGTAAAGAAACCGAACACCAGCGGAAAGACGACGAAATAGGCGAAAGCCGCGCCGGCATAGAACAGCAGCACGGAAGTAAACAACAGCGGGAAGGCCAGGCGCTTTTCATGGGCATAAAGCCCGGGCGCCACAAAACTCCAGAGCTGGTAGAGAATGATCGGAATGGCGACAAATACCGCCAGAACCAGCGCCAGCTTCAGGGGCGCAAAGAAAGGCGAGGTGATGTCGGTGGCGATCATGGTCTGGCCGACCGGCAAAAGTTCGCGCAACGGCTGGGACAGCAGAAGATAGAGTTCGTTGGCAAACGGATAGATGACGGCGAAACAGATAATCACCGCCAGCACCATTTTCAGTAGCCGGTTGCGGAGCTCGAGCAAATGCTCGATCAGGGGCATTTCCTGTTGTTCAGACGATGTCTGCTGGCCGTTTTCGGTGGCGCTCATGAATGCTTGTCCGAGGGGCTGGTCGGTGAGGATTCACTGGGTTGATCGCTGGCCGCCGTCTCGTCCCTGACGGGTTCATGCGGAGGTTCGGGCTGTTCGTCCGCCTCCGGAGAGGGGGGCGTGACTCGCCGGGTTGCCGGTGCCGGCCTGGGCTTGCGGGTCTGATCGTCCGGCAGGATCATGTGCTCGTACTTTTTCGCCTCATCCAGGGCGCCGCGCACAGTCTTCTCCACATCGTCCAGGCCCACATCACCCGCCTTGCGCAGCTCCTCCCGGAGTTCTTCGGCCTTCAACTGCCGGTCCAGTTCACTGGTGAACTGACTGACCATGCGCCGGGCGCCGCCAATCCAGCGGCCAGCGGCCCGCGCCGCCGTCGGCAAACGCTCCGGGCCGAGCACGAGCAATGCAATCACGCCGCAGATCAGCAGCTCTAGAAAGCCGATGTCGAACATTCAGGGGGTGCTCAGCCTTGCTTTTCTTTGGGCTTGTCTTCCGCCTGGGCTTGTTGCTCGGCGTTCTGTTTTTCCAGCGGTTGCTGTTCGGCGTTCTTCTCTTCCTCGTCGTTCATGGATTTCTTGAATCCACGGATGGCGCCGCCGAGATCGCTGCCGATGTTCCGGAGTTTCTTGGTTCCGAATAACAGGATGACGATGCCAAGTACGATAAGAAGTTGCCAGATGCTGATACCCATGAGGGTTCCTCGTTCAAATGTTGCTGTTGCATGACATTGTACGCCAACCGCTACCCCTTGCGGAAATACCCCTTGGGGGTACTCCTTTACGGATTCCGGGAGGCTTTTTCTTCCAGGCCTGACAGGTCGAAGCGACTGGCCAGTTCATCCAGAACATCTTTCGGCCCCAGACCTAACCGTGACAGCATCACCAGGCTGTGAAACCAGAGGTCGGCTGTCTCGTACACCAGGTCCCGGGTTTCGCCGGAATGTTCTGCATCCTTGGCAGCCAGCAGGGTCTCGGTGCACTCCTCGCCCACCTTCTCCAGAATCTTGTTCAGCCCCTTGGCATGCAGGCTGGCGACGTAGGACGTTTCGGGGTCCGCATCTTTGCGGGCTTCCAGTACCTGTGCCAGGCGTTCCAGTACATCACTCACGGTGTCTGCTCCTCAGTTGCTGCCGTAGATGGTGTTCGGGTCTTTGAGAACCGGATCGGCGCTCACCCACTGACCATCTTTCAGGGTTCGGTAAAAACAGCTTCGCCGGCCAGTATGGCAGGCAATGCCACCTTTTTGTTCCACTTTCAGCAGCACCACATCGGCATCGCAGTCGAGCCTGATATCCCGGAGCACCTGCTGGTGCCCGGAGCTTTCGCCCTTGCGCCAGAGTTTGCCGCGAGAACGGGACCAGTACACCGCCTGTCCTTCCTCAACCGTGAGCCGGAGAGATTCCCGGTTCATCCAGGCCATCATCAGGATATCGCCATTATTGGCATCCTGGGCAATGGCCGGTACCAGACCGTCTTCTGTCCATTGGATCTCGTCGAGCCAGTCAGGCTGTACGACGTTAGCGGGAGAATCTTGCATTTTTATGAATCCTGAATCTTTGATGGTTCAGCGACTGCCCCGGAGCATGACGCCTGCCGCTCCGGCAAGCAAGACCCAGCTCCAGACCGGCAGATCGGCCAGCCACTGCCCGGCGTGGGGCTGGCTGCCCACCAGGGCCGCGCCTGCCAGAACCAGGGCGATGAAGCACCGGCGCCAACGGCGTTCGCTGCGCATTTGCTGCTCTTTCATCAGCGCCAGGGTTGCCCGGTTCTGCGCTTCGGTGGGGCCGCTGGAGCGTATCTGTAGTAGTGCGTCGTGAACCAACTGGGGCATCTCTGGCGATTGCTCGAGCCATGATGGCAGGTGGTTCTGCAGAGACTTGATCAGGCCAGACGGACCGATGCGTTTCCGCATCCAGTCTTCCAGAAACGGCTGGGCGGTACTCCACAGATCCAGGTCCGGATAAAGCTGGCGGCCAAGGCCTTCGACATTGAGCAGGGTTTTCTGCAACAGCACCAGTTGGGGCTGCACTTCCATGTTGAAGCGCCGGGCGGTCTGGAACAGGCGTAACAGGAAGTGACCAAAGGAAATATCCTTCAGGGGGCGCTCGAAGATGGGTTCGCACACCGTGCGAATGGCGGCCTCAAACTCGTTGACGCGGGTTTCCGGCGGCACCCAGCCAGACTGAATGTGCAACTGCGCCACCTGGCGGTAATCCCGGCGGAAGAAGGCCAACAGGTTACGGGCCAGATAGCTCTGGTCGTCGGGTGCCAGGGTGCCGACGATACCGAAGTCGATGGCAATGTACTTCGGGTCTGCAGGATTGCTGGCATCGACAAAGATATTGCCCGGATGCATGTCGGCATGGAAAAAGCTGTCTCGGAATACCTGGGTAAAGAAGATCTCCACCCCTTTTTCCGCCAGTACCTTCATGTTGACGCCCGCCTTTTCGAGCGCGGGTACGTCGGCAATAGGAATTCCGTGAATGCGTTCCATCACCAGCACCGATTTGCGGGTATAGTCCCAGTCGATAAAGGGGATGTAGATCAGCGGGGAGTTCTCGAAATTCCGGCGCAACTGGCTGGCGTTGGCGGCCTCCCGTTGCAGATCCAGTTCGTCGTGGATGGTGGCGTCGTAGTCTGCCACCACCTCCACCGGGTGCAGGCGCTTGCCTTCGGACCAGCACTTCTCCAGCAGGCCGGCCATCAGGTACATCAGGCCCAGATCCTGGCGGATGACTTTTTCGATGCCGGGGCGCAAAACCTTGACCACCACCTTCTGGCCATTGGGTAGCGTTGCGGCGTGCACCTGGGCCACCGACGCCGAGGCCATCGGATCTGGACTGAACTCGGCAAACAGTTCCGAGACGGGCGCAGCCAACGATTTCTCGATAATGCCTCGGGCCTGTTCACTGGGGAACGGTGGAACCCGATCCTGTAGCTGTTTCAGGGATTCGGCCATGTCATCCGGTAACAGGTCCCGGCGGGTGGAGAGAATCTGGCCGAATTTGACGAAAACCGGGCCCAGCTCTTCCAACGCCAGACGCAGGCGGTCACCCCGGCTCATTTTCGGCTGCGGGAACAGGTGCCAGGGTGCCAGCAAAAAAAAGATTTTCAGGGGTGTGGGCAGCTCAGACAGCGGCAGAAATGTGTCCAGCCGGTAGCGGCAGAATACCCAGGCAATTCGGAACAGGCGTTGCAGGCGGGTCACAGGGTCTCCGTATCGTTAATGCTACCGGGTGCTGCCAGCTGGTTCAGGCGAGCTTCCAGCCGCTCGGTGCGCAGGTTCA
>JAJUKC010000027.1 GCA_029264995.1 Marinobacter sp.
CGCCGTGCTTGCGCAGGGCTTCGCACACCATGGGGCCGATGGTCAGGTTGGGCACGTAGTGGTTGTCCATGACATCGAAGTGCACCACATCGGCGCCGGCGGCAAGTACGTTATCAACTTCTTCGCCCAGCCGGGCAAAGTTGGCGGAGAGGATGGACGGCGCAATCAGATAGGGGTTCATCGGGGCTCTCTCGGTGTAGTGAATTATCGGCCTCTGGGCAACCCTGCTAGTCTATCAGTTTGCCGGTGATTTTCGCAGCGGGATAGGTGCATGGGCTCATGGGGTTGAAAGCAATCAGGTTACTTTGTCTGTTCTTGATCAGCGGCTGGCTGGGCGCCGCTGTGGCCCAGGATGAGGCGCAGGGGAGTGAGGAGGCAGAGTCTGTGGCTAAGGTTAGTCCGGCGTCAAGATCGGGCTTCTCAACGGGGTTGGGCGAATGGGCGCTGGCACGGCGTTACCCGGAGCAGGCTGTCTGGCTGGATCTTGACGAGGAAGGCCGGGCGCTGGGGCTGTTCCTGCCCGAATACGTTACGCCGGCAACCGGGGCTTTACTGATACTGGCCGACGAAGGCCAGACGGCCGATGAGGGTGTATTGGGGCCGTTGCGGGTGGCTCTTGCGGAGCGGGGCGTTGCCGTGATGACCGTTGGCCTTGGGCTGCCTCCGGAGGCGGTGCGTCGGCATCGCATTGAGGCCTTGGTGCCCAGCCTGGATGATGACGCCGGACAAAATCCGGATCAGGGCGGGAATACACCGGATTCGGTCATGATTGATGTCGCCGAGGAGCCGCCTATTGATGACGTGGCTGCGGATTTCCGGAATTCGGTTCGTGCGGTTCTGTCCGCGGGCGTGGAAGCGTTGCAGCAGAGTGGCTATGAGCGTGCGGGTGTGCTGGGCATTGGTTGGTCCGCCGATTATGTGACGGACTGGGCGGCGGACTCCGCTGCCGTGTCTGCGGTGGTCTGGCTGGCCCCCCGGTTCCCGGCCCGGCGGTCCGCCACCTTGCCCTCGTTGTTGAAGGAGCGAAACGGAGGACAGGGATGGCCAGTGCTGGATCTGCATGATTCCGGTGGTCGCTCCGGGGCAGAGGGCCAGGCGCGGGCGGCGGCGTTTGCTCGCGCGGATGTGACCGGTTACGACCGTCAGCCCTTGGCCCTCAATCAACCGCTCCGGGCCGAAGATTCAGTGCGGGTTGCCAGCCGGGTCAGTGCCTGGCTGAAAAACCGGTCGGCCAGCCGGGATTAGAGGGTTCGATGTCGCTGGCGAATCAGTTCCCAGGCCTGTTGATAGCGTAACAACCGGTCTTTTGCCATCGCCACTTCCGAAGGCGTCAGCTTCTGCTGCGCCAGTTTGTCCGGGTGGCAGGCGGAAACCTGTTTGCGGTAAGCGCGTTTGATGGTCTCCAGCGAATCTCGCCGGGTTACGCCCAGAATCTGGCAGGCCTGCTCGTACGTCGCCGGCTTTTGCGGTGGCGCCGCAGTGCGGATCCAGACCTTGCTGGCGTAGCTTTCGAAAATGTCATCGCTGATGACCACGGGCAACCCCATATGGCTGATGGCGTCTTCGCAGCGGTAGCGCCGGGCCTTGCCGGGTTGGCCGAGGATTTGTGCGCCATGGCATAGGCAGATAGCGGTTTTCAGGGCCGGTGCCGGCCACAGCAGCAAGGCCAGGCGCAGCATCAGACCCTGGCGCAGGGGCAGATGGTCAGTGTCCTTGCCCTTGCGAAACTGGTCGATGGCTTTGCGGCGTTGCCTGGCCGACAGGGCCAGGGCTTTCATCAGGGCTTCGGCATAATGAATGTCCGGTTCCCGGACCCGGCCATCGGCCTTGGCAATGTAACCCAGAAAAAAGAACAGTGGCTTGCGGCACCAGCGCGGCAGGCGCGCGCGCTCCAGCAGTGTGCTGGCCTGATGTCCGCAACTGGACAGTTCCTGCAGCAGTTCCTGGAATGACGACTCCATTCTCGCCGGCAGGGCGGGTGGATTGCTCTGGCTCATGATGTCCGGGCCCTTTCGTGCAGCCACTGGTCCAGGCTCTGCAATCGTTCTGGTGTGCCGACATCCACCCACTGGCCGTTATGGTGCAGACCGGCGACCCGGTTGCGGGCCATGGCCCCGCGCAGCACAGGGCCAAGTTTGCCGGCGGCATCGTCCAGTTCATCAAACAGGCGCCGGTGCAGCAGGCTGATACCGGAGAAGGTGAGTTTATCGGCCCCGTCAGGGTTCAGAAGGCCGTTGTCCTGAAGATGAAAATCCCCTTCCGGGTGGTGGGGCGGATTTGAGACCATCACCAGCAAGGCATCGGCATCGGCCGGGGCCAGGAGCTGGCTGAAATCGAAATCGCTCCAGATGTCACCGTTGACCACCAGGAACCAGTCGTCGCCCGCGTCGGTCAGCAGAGGCAGGGCCCGGATGATGCCCCCGGCGGTTTCCAGCGGTTCACCCTCTGCAGAGTAGCGAATGCTGACACCAAAGGCCTCGCCATCCCCCAGCCGGGCTTCAATCTGTTCCCCCAGCCAGGCATGGTTGATCACAATGTCGCTGAAACCGGCGTCGCGCAGGCGCTCGATATGATGAACGATCAGGGGCTGCCCCCCGGCTGACAGCAACGGTTTGGGGGTGGTCAGGGTCAGCGGGCGCATACGCTCGCCTTTGCCGGCGGCGAGAATCATAGCCTTCATGGTCAGCGAACTCCCGGCTCCGGCAGCGGGCCAATGCGCTGTTCGATGGCCGGAATCACGGTGCTGCAGAGCCACTCGTGAAAATGCCGGAAGGCTGATTGCCGGGCGCTGGCATCTCGCAGATAACTGACGGTGCGGGGAATGTCAGCCAGGTAGCCGGTCTTGCCGTCGCGAATGGCGAGGCGGGCAAAAATGCCGGCGGCTTTCAGATGGCGCTGCATGCCCATGAGCTCAAACCACTGCCGGAAAGTATCTGCATCAGCGCGGTGCAAACCGGCCTGCTGGCTGGCGTTACGAAAATGCTCCAGCCAGCTTGCCAGGCGGTCTTCCGGCCAGCGCACGTAGCAGTCTTTAAGCAGGGAGACGGCGTCATAGGTGATGGGGCCGCGTACGGCATCCTGAAAGTCGATCACGCCGGGGGCAGCCTGGCTATCACGGATCAGTAGATTACGGGAGTGATAATCGCGGTGCACGGTGACTTCCGGCTGCGCCAGGGCGCTCTCACGGAGCAGGCCGAAGGCGGTGTCCAGCAGCGCACGTTCCTGGTTGTCGAGTTCCAGGCCCAGGTGTTTTTCCAGCAGCCAGTCCGGGAATAGCGCCATCTCCCGGTCGAGCAGGGTCTGATCATAGGCGGGTAGTGGATAGTCTGCCGGGTCGTCCAGCCCGGCAATACGCGCCAGTTCGTCCAGCGCGGCCCGATACAGGGTGTCCGCATCGCCCTGTTCCAGGGCGGTTAACATCAACAGATCGCCCAGGTCTTCCAGTAACAGAAAACCCTGCTCAAGATCCTCGTCAGCAATGGCGGGCACGGCAATACCGTGTTGATGCCAGTGTCGGGCGATGGCCACAAACGGAACGCAGTCTTCGTGCTCCGGTGGAGCATCCATCACAATGAAGGGGGCGGGTTGCTCGTCTGGCACGTCTTTCCAGACCCGGAAGTACCGTCGAAAACTGGCGTCGCCGGAAACCGGTGTCGGGCTGGCGGCCGAGAAGCCGGGAATTTGCCTGACCCAGCGGGTCAGCAACTGCAAACGGTTATCCATGGTCAGATCAGCATTCCTGGATCGGTGGATGATGGCCGGCGCGTTAACCGGGCACTCTCTGCACCGGAGTATAAAGAGGGCAAAACGGAATTGCAGCGGGCTTTCCGTTAACAAGCCTTGAGGGCGCGTGTAAACTAGGTGCCCTTACGCCCAGCCATCATTCAAATGGAACAGGAATTTCGTCAACGTGCCCAGCCATTGCTCCTCCCTGTTGTGCGCCAGGTTCCGGCTTTCAAGCCTGGCCGTCATCGTGGCATTGGCAGCGAGTGGCGTACGTGCTGAGGAGCCGGGTAGCAGCCCCAGCGCCGCCGAGATTGACTGGCGCCCGCGCAGTGAATTGCCGCCAGAAGTGGCCGAACGGCTGCCGGTGTTCTGCGAGGGCGGTTATCTGCCTGGCACGGTTGGCGGCGATGGCGCTGTGGTGCCGGGCGTGGGTATCGATGGTTCAGCGCCACTGGAAGCCAGTGCCCTGAACGCCCGCTATGAACTGAATAGCGAACTTTACTTGCAGGGAGATGTGCGCCTGCGCCAGGGTCCGTTCCAGGCGACCGGCGCGGAGGCACGGTACGACCAGCAGTCCGGCGAATTGCGGCTGCAAGGGCCGTTGGTCAGCCGAGGCGAAGGCTTTCTGCTGACCGGGCAGGAAGCGAACTACTCTACCCAGTCCGGGCAACTGGATATCAACACGGCCACGTTTCTCCTGCACGAGTCGGAACTCAGGGGCGAGGCATCATCCCTGTCCAGGGTCAGTGAAAGCCAGGTGGTTATCTCCGATGGCATGATTACCACCTGTGGTCCGGGCCAGAATGATTGGTCGATTGTGGCATCGGACATCGAGCTGGATCAGGCGGAAGGCTTTGGGACCGCCCGACATGTGCGGCTGGAAGTGCTGGATGCGCCGGTATTCTACTGGCCTTACATTACCTTCCCGATTGATGACCGCCGCAAGACCGGTTTCCTGTATCCCCAGTTTGGCTCGTCCAGCGCCGGTAGCGGGGCTTATCTGGCCTTGCCGTACTATCTGAATCTGGCACCCCATTATGATGCCACCCTCACACCGCAGTATATTCACGGTCGCGGCCTGTTCACGGAAGTGGAGGGGCGTTACCTCAGTCGGTATGGCGAATCGGTGCTGCAGCTGGGGTATATCGACAATGATTCCGCTTTTCGGGATGAAAATCCGGGTGAAAATGGCGAGCGCTGGGCCCTGGATTTTTCCACCCGGGCGGCGTTTGGCGGAGGCTGGAGCGGCTACGGCGATTACTCGGTGATTTCGGATGAGGACTATCTGAGCGACCTGAACCGCAGCCTCGAAATTGATCAGGCGACGCATCTTCAGCGACGGGGTGGCGTCCGTTACTACGGTGCCAATCAGTACTTTGAGGCCTACCTGAACGGCTATCAGACCATCCGCGACCGCATTGCCGACGTTAATAAACCCTATGCCCAGCTGCCGGAAGTGATCTATGGCGGCTCGCTGGAAGCCGGCTGGCTGGAAGCGAACCTGGAAAGCCAGTACACCTGGTTTTACCGGGACAACGAGAACCTTACCGGTCTGGACAAGGCCAACGGCCAGCGGTTACGGGCGATTCCCGAACTGGCGTTGCCCATGCGCGCGCTCTGGGGCTTCAGTCGTCCTTCGGTCAGCCTCGACTACACCCGCTATGAACTGGACGACTACACCCCGGGCGAGGCCAGTTTCGACCGCACCGTGCCGGTGTTCGAGTGGGACAATGGTCTGTATTTTGATCGTCGATCCAGCCTGTTTGACGTACCTTACAATCAGACCCTGGAGCCCCGGCTGTATTACGCCTGGGCGGATGCCGAGGCCGATCAGAACCACATCCCGGATTTTGATACCGGCATCCGCAGTTTCCGCTTTGATCAGCTGTTCCGGCGGGACCGGTTTACCGGCGGGGATCGGGTCGGTGACGCCAACCAGTTGACGGTGGCGCTCACCAGTCGTTTCAATGACCTCCTCACCGGGGCGGAGCGGGCTCGGGTGAGTATCGGCCAGGTGCGCTATTTTGACGATCGTGAAGTGGATCTGTTTGGCGAGGGCGCATCCGACCGAAGCCGCTCACCGCTGGCGGGCGAGTTGGTGCTGAACCCCATCGACAATCTGGAGCTTCGTTCTTCCCTGTTGTGGGATCACGAAACCCGGAAAACCGAAGAGGGCCGCAGCCAGCTGATTTTCCACTCCGAGGATTATCGTTACCTGGCGACACTCGGACATACCTACAGCCGGCCGGATGAGCTGGAACAAACCGACATTGGAACGGTCTTTCCGGTAACGGACCAGGTCAGTGCCATTGGTCGCTGGGTCTGGGATTCCGAGCTGGACCGAACCGTGGGCACCCTTGCCGGTCTGGAATATAACAACTGCTGCTGGAGTTTTCAGGTGGTGCACCAGAACTACCTGACCGATGACGAAGAACTGGACACCCGCTTGCTGTTCCGGATTGAACTGAAAGGTCTGGGCGGCAGTGGCGGTGCATCCGACAACATCGCGGACGCCATCTACGGCTACGACGAGCGCGAGCGCCGGAGGTTCGGAAACCCGCGCCGTTGAACGAACCCGAATCTGCAGGCCGACCCGGCTGCGATCACGATTTTACAAACCAAGAGGTGATTATGAAGGCGACTGTCCGCCACGGACTGACAATTCTGCTGACACTGGCCATGGTGGTGCTGTCAGTGACTGCTCAGGCCGAACGAAAACTGCTGGACCGTGTAGTTGCGATCGTGGATGACGAGGTGATCCTGCAGAGTGAACTGGATGCCCGTATCAATACCATTGTTGGTCGCCTGAGCGCGCAGGGCACAGGCCTGCCGCCCCGGGAGCTGCTTGAGCAGCGGGTACTGGACCAACTGATTCAGGAATCCCTGCAGCTGCAGATGGCTGACCAGATGGGCATGCGCATCAGCGACAACGAGCTGAACGAAACCCTGGCCAGTATTGCCCGCAGCAACGGCATGACCCTGGCCGAATTCGAGGGCCAGCTGGCGGAAGAGGGCGTGACCTATCAGCAGGCCCGGGAGCAGATCCGCAACGAAATGCTGACCAGCCGGGTGCAGCAGCGTCGCGTTGGCAACCGGGTGCGCGTTACCGACCGGGAAGTGGAAAACTATCTCCAGGCCCAGCAAGCCAATGGCAGTACTGATGCCGAATATCGCCTGGCCTATATCTTTATCGAAGTTGACGACCCGGCCAGCGAAGCGTCGGTGGATGAGGCCCGGGAGACAGCACAGGCCTTGCGCCAGCAGATTGCCAATGGCCGGGACTTCCGGGAAGTAGCGGTTGCCGAATCCGATGCCAGCAACGCCCTGGAAGGGGGCGACATGGGCTGGCGATCTGAAAGCCAGTTGCCCTCACTGGTCGCACCGGTGGTACCGGATCTGGAAGTTGGTGAGCCTTCGCAGGTGCTGGAAAACAACAGTGGTTTCCATCTGGTGATGGTGATGGACAAGCGCGGCGGTGAGCAGCAGCAATTCATCCAGCAGCACCGGGTCCGGCATATCCTGGTACGGCCTTCCGAAGCGGTGACCGATGTGCAGGCGGAGCAGCGCATTCGCGAGATCTACCAGCAGTTGCAGGATGGCGCCGACTTTGCCGACCTGGCCCGTGAACGCTCGGACGATCCGGTCTCCGGCTCAGACGGCGGCAACCTGGGCTGGGTAAGCCCGGGCCAGATGGTGCCCGCTTTTGAAGAAGCCATGAACCAGGCGCAGGTGGGCGAATATTTCGGGCCTTTCCGGTCCCAGTTTGGCTGGCACATCCTGCAGGTGGAGGAGCGCCGGCGCCAGGACGTGACCGAACAGAATCGCGAGTCCCAGGCTCGCCAGGCCATCTACATGCGGAAATTCGAGCTGGAACTGCAGAACTGGCTGCGTGAGATTCGGGACGAAGCCTTTGTCGAGTTCAAAGGTGAATATGCCGATATGAACCCGGAAAGAGAGGAAGCAAACCCGTCATGAGCACACCGGTGATCCTGGCACTCACTGCCGGCGAACCGGCCGGCATCGGCCCGGAACTGTGCCTGCAACTGGCAACCGGGAACCGGGAAGCTGGTCTGGTGGTGATTGCCAGCCGCGAGCTGCTGCGGGACAGGGCCAGCCAGCTTGGACTTCAGGTTGAGCTGCATGAATGGCAGCCGGGTGTGGCGGCAGAAAACCGGGCGGGTCATTTATCGGTACGGCATGTTGAAGGTTGTGGTTCTACGGTCGCCGGCCAGCTTGATCAGGGCAACAGTCAGTACGTGCTGGACACCCTGACCATCGCCGCCCGGGGTTGCCTGAATGGCGATTTCGACGGCATGGTGACTGCACCTGTGCACAAGGGCGTTATTAACGAAGCCGGCATCGCCTTCAGTGGCCACACCGAATTCCTGCAGGCGCTGTGTGGTGTGGAACGGGTGGTGATGATGCTGGCCACGGAAGAACTGCGGGTGGCATTGGTGACCACCCACTTACCCCTGAAAGACGTCTCCGCAGCCATTACAGCGGAACGGCTGACTCAGGTGACGCGCATTCTGAATGCCGACCTGAAAACCTTTTTCGGTATTGATCAGCCGCGCATTCTGGTGGCCGGCCTGAATCCTCACGCCGGTGAAGGGGGCCATCTGGGCCGGGAAGAAATCGAGGTGATCGAGCCGACCCTCGAACAGCTGCGGGCCGAGGGAATTCAACTGACCGGGCCGTTGCCGGCAGACACCCTGTTCACCCCGCACTGGCTCGACAATGCCGATGCGGTACTGGCCATGTATCACGATCAGGGTCTGCCGGTACTTAAATTCCAGGGCTTTGGCCGGGCCGTTAATATCACGCTGGGCTTGCCCATTGTCCGTACCTCGGTTGACCATGGCACTGCCCTGGACCTGGCTGGTACCGGCAAGGCCGATGCTGGCAGCCTGCATACCGCTATCCGTGTGGGCGAGCAGATGGCCCGCTGCCGTAAAGCCGCACGGGCCGGAGAACTCTCATGAGCAACAAACACGGGCATCAGGCCCGTAAACGGTTTGGTCAGAACTTCCTGCATGATCCGGGCGTGATAGAACGCATCGTGCGCGCGATCAATCCCAAGCCGGAAGACTCGATTGTTGAAATCGGCCCCGGTCTGGGGGCTATTACCGAAGAAATCCTGGCCATCAGTCCTCGTTTGCAGGTGGTCGAGCTGGACCGTGACCTGATTCCGGTGCTGCGCACCAAGTTCTTCAACTACCCGGAATTCCGGATACACGAGGCCGACGCCCTCAGTTTCGATTTCAGCCAGTTAGTGAGTGACCGGCCTCTGCGCATTGTCGGCAACCTGCCCTATAACATCTCCACCCCGCTGATTTTTCATCTGCTGTCCCAGAGCGGTGTGGTGCAGGACATGCACTTCATGTTGCAGAAAGAAGTGGTGCAGCGGCTGGCGGCGGTACCGGGTGACAACAATTACGGCCGCCTGGGTATCATGGCCCAGTATTTCTGCAAGGTGCAGCCGCTGTTTGAAGTAGGCCCTGGCGCTTTCCGCCCGGCCCCGAAAGTGGACTCCGCCATTGTCCGCCTGGTGCCCCACAAGGAACTGCCCTATCCCGCGAAAGACCTGAAAACGCTGCAGGCAGTGGTGCGCACCGCCTTCAATGCCCGCCGCAAAACCCTGCGCAAGGCGCTGGCGGCCATGGTTACCGTGGAGCAGCTGCAGTCGCTCGGAATCAACGATGGCCTGCGCCCGGAAAATCTGGGCCTGGCGGATTATGTCAGGATTGCGGATTTGCTGGCAGACACTGGTAAGCTGCCGGCAGAGGACAACGAGGTAAGTGATGACTGACTACGCCATCGGCGATATTCAGGGTTGCTACGACCGCCTGCGGGACGTGCTGGCAAAAGTCGATTTTTCGCCCTCCCGTGATCGGCTCTGGGTGGCCGGTGATCTGATTAACCGCGGGCCGTCATCGCTGGAAACCCTGCGCTACATCGAAAGCCTGGGCGATGCCGCTGTGGTGGTATTGGGCAACCACGACCTGCACCTGCTGGCAGTCGCGCTTGGCGGCCACAGCCCGAAGCGCAAGGATACGTTGCATGACATTCTGGACGCACCGGATCACGACCGGCTGATCCAGTGGCTGCGCCAGCAGCATCTTTGCGTGCACGACGCCGGCCGAAACCTGGTGATGGCCCATGCCGGCCTGCCGCACATCTGGAGTGTGGAGCAGGCCGTGGCCTGTGCCCGGGAAGTGGAAGCCGTGATCCGGGACGACCAGGCGGGCGAATATTTCAGCCAAATGTATGGCAATCAGCCTGAAGCCTGGTGTGATACCCTCACCGGTATGGATCGCTGGCGAGTGATTACCAATTATTTTACCCGCATGCGCTTTATTGCCAGCGATGGCCGTCTGGAGCTGGCCACCAAAGAGTCGGCCGATCGGGCGCCTGAGGGCTTTGCCCCCTGGTTTACCTATCCCCGTCAGGACGATGTGAAAGTGGTGTTTGGCCACTGGGCTGCCCTGGAAGGCAACACCGGCAGCGACCGGTTTATCGGGCTGGACACCGGCTGTGTATGGGGCGGAGCCCTGACCATGATGAATCTCGATACCGGAGAGAAAATTCACTGTGATTGCGGCTGACCCCGGAGCCCGGATTGTACGCTGGGCACTTGTCGCCGGTGCAGTCGCCGGCCTGCTGGCCGTTATGGCCGGCGCTTTCGGTGCTCATGGTCTGCGCCATGTGGTGTCTGAACGCGGCCTTGAGGTGTTCCAGACGGCTGTCAGCTACCAGATGTACCATGCCCTGGCCTTGCTGGCCGGGAGCCTGATGCCGGCGCTGGGCCTGCCGCGAAAGCTGCTGACCCTGGCCTGTGGCTTCTGGCTTGCAGGTATGCTGTTGTTCAGTGGCAGTCTCTACCTGCTGGCTCTGACAGGAATCCATTGGCTGGGCCCGGTGACACCGGTGGGCGGCGTCTGTTTTATGGTGGGCTGGGCGTTGCTCATTGTCGCAGCCCTGAAGAAGTAACGGAGGCAATGGTAAGCATGTTGGTACAGGTGAATGGCGAGGCAATGGAACTTCCGAGCGGAGCGACCATTGCCGCCCTGATAGAACAACTCACCCTGACCGGAAAGCGCCTGGCGGTGGAGGTAAACGAAGACATTGTGCCCCGCAGCCAGCACCCGCAGTTCACCCTGAATGAGGGTGACCGGGTGGAAGTGGTCCACGCCATCGGTGGCGGTTGATACCTCCCAGAGCCAGGCTTTTCCCGCTCTTACTTTATCCAGATAACTCAGGCAGGTTATGACAGAGACACCAGAAATTCAGCTCCCCGAAGACAAACCCCTGGAAATCGCCGGCAAGGTGTATCAGTCCCGCTTGCTGGTGGGCACTGGCAAATATCACGATCTGATGGAAACCGGCCATGCCATCGAGGCCAGTGGCGCCGAGATCGTGACTGTGGCGGTACGCCGTACCAACCTGGGCCAGAACCCGGATGAACCCAATCTGCTGGACGTGATTTCCCCTGAAAGCTACACCATCCTGCCCAATACCGCTGGCTGCTACACCGCCAAAGATGCGGTACGCACCTGCAAGCTGGCCCGGGAACTGCTGGATGGTCACGACCTGGTCAAACTGGAAGTGCTGGGCGAACATAAAACCCTGTACCCCAACATGCCGGAAACCCTGGTCGCGGCCGAAGAGCTGATCAAGGATGGCTTCAAGGTGATGGTGTACTGCTCGGACGACCCTCTGCTGGCCATGCGCCTGGAAGAAATGGGCTGCGTGGCCATCATGCCTCTGGGGGCGCCGATTGGCTCCGGCCTGGGTATCCAGAACCGCTACAACATCCGGCTGATTGTCGAGAACGCCAAGGTGCCGGTGCTGGTGGATGCGGGTGTTGGTACGGCCTCGGATGCCACTATCGCCATGGAGCTGGGCTGTGACGGCGTGCTGATGAACACCGCGATCGCCCAGGCCAAAGATCCGATCAGAATGGCCAATGCCATGCGCCTGGCCATCGAATCCGGCCGTGAAGCCTACCTGTCCGGTCGTATGCCCAAGAAGCTGTATGCCAGTGCCTCGTCACCGATCGACGGCACTTTTTTCTGAAAAGTCCCTCCCTTGCAGGGGAGGGCATATAAAACCAAAACCAGAATTTCAGAGCGCTGTAGTCCTGTCATGACCAACCAGAAACCCAGTCGCCGGGAGTCTATTCTCCAGGCGCTAGTCGAGCTGTTGCAAAGCGATCCCGGTGCCCGAATCACCACGGCTGGCCTGGCCAAAACCGTGGGAGTTACCGAAGCGGCCCTGTACCGGCATTTTCCCAGCAAGCGCAAAATGTTTGAGGCGCTGATCGAATTTGCCGAGGAGGCGGTGTTTTCCCGTTGCCAGGTGATTCTGCAGGAACAGGAGGATGTGCGCGTGCGCCTGCAGCAGCTGTCGCATCTGGTGCTGGTGTTTGCCGAGCGTAATCCGGGCTTGTGTTGTGTGCTGACTGGCGATGCGCTGATGGGGGAGAATGAATCCCTGAGAAAGCGGGCATCCCAGTTTTTCGAGCGGCTGGAAACCCAGATTCGCCAGGCCCTGAAGGAAGGCGAAATCCGTCAGGGCCTGCGGCCCAGAACCACGGCGGCCCGTGGTGCGGACTTCGTTATGGTGTTTGTGGAAGGCCGTATTCAGCGTTTTGTGCGCTCTTCGTTTTCACGCTTGCCGACGAGTGATTTCGACGAGGCCTGGGGGCTGGTGTCTGAGGCGGTCTGGGGTTGAGCCGTGGAGTTTCGTTCACCTAGCCTTCCAGTGGACTGCCTGTTGTGACTGGGGTTTACCTTCGCAGAACCGCTACAAGCACATCCATGTGCGCTTCTCTCCGGCCATCCTTGGCCTCCGACATTCTGCGAAGGTAAACCCCAGTCACAACGATCGAACTTTGTTGGGATAGTCGAGTTATACCCCTCGATCTTTCTCTATGGATTTGTATTTCCTGATCAAACCTAGATTCGGTGCGTTATCGCTGATGTCAGAAAGGCATGGGCTGGGATCCCTTTCCCGAAATTTCGGAGGCCAAGGATGGCCGGAGAGAAGCGCACATGGATGTGCTTGTAGCGGTTTCGGGAAAGGGATCCCAGCCCATGCCTAACTCCAAAATATCAGGCTAGGTGTTGGCGATATTATCCAACCTTACTCGTATCCGGAAGCAGTCCGCAGAATTGAGCGCACAGGCGCCCACACCGCCGGCGCCGAGATGAGAATATCCCGTCCATAGAGATCCGCCGGATAGCCTTCCGGTACTTCCCCGAAATGGCCTACCGTAGCGCCGGCTTCTTTGGCGATCAGGCGGGCGGCGGCGAAGTCCCAGGGGCTGACGTTTTCGTAGTAGATGTCCAGCCGGCCACAGGCCACCCAGCAGATGTCCAGAGCGGCGGAGCCGATGCGGCGCAGGTCTCGGCACTGGTGAATCATCGCGTCCAGGCGGCGTACCAGTGGTTCAAGGTTGTCCTTGGTGTACGGAAAACCGGTGGCGAACAGCGATTGTCTGGGATTGGTCGCGCCGCTGTGGCGGATAGGTTGGTTGTTCAGGGTTGCGCCTTCGCTCTCGGTGGCCCGGAAGGTCTCGCCGGGAAACGGCGCGTGCACAACGCCCACCCGCACTTTGCCCTTCTCGGCGTAGGCGATGGACACCGCAACCTGCGGATGGCCGTAAGCGTAGTTCACCGTGCCGTCGATGGGGTCGACTATCCACAATGGCGTTTCCAGCTCTTCTGCCTGGGACAGATCCGGCATGGTTTCCTCGGAGAGGATGCGGTGGTGGGGGAAGCGTTCGCGGATGGTGCCGGTGATGAATTCGTCGGCCATCACGTCGGCGTGGGTGACCAGTTCGGTCTGGTGTTTGTAGTCGGTGCGCAGGGTGTTTTCTTCCCGCTCGTGGCGGATCAATTCGCCGGCTTCTCGGGCCAGGGCTTCGGTGAAATCGGTGATTTCCTGGAGAGAAACTGAGTCAGACATGGCACCCCCGCGGTTTCAGAAACTGTGAGGGTGCCAGTCTAGCACGGCAGGCTTACAGGCTGTTCAGCCACTTCTCCATTTTATCCATGGCCAGCACCAGTCTTGGGCAGGCCTGCTGGACAAAGCTGTCATCCAGCTCCTGATCGGCGTAATCGCCGCCGGCCAGGTTCAGGGCCGCGGTACCGTCGAAATCGACAAACGCCAGGCGGGCGCCCAGGTGGTCCGGTACGAAGCCGAAATCACTGGAGGGCAGGATGGCGACGCCTGTGTTTTCCAGCAGGGCGGTGCAGAAGGCCTGGGAAGTCTTGATGTCCTTGCGGGCCAGCTGATCGCGGAAGCCGGAGAAGTCCGGGAACAGATAGAACGCACCTTCGGGCTTCTGAACCACCGCGCCCATGTCGGTCAGGCGGCGGTGCATGTATTCCCCCACCACTTTCAGCACCCGGCGGGACTGAACCAGATATTCCTCAATATCCTCACCACCATTGAAAGCAGCAATGGCAGCGTGCTGGATGGGGGCACTGGTCGCCGTGTAGGTTTCGCTGGCGATGATCGCCATGGCGTCCTGCAGTGGCCTCAGCTCGGCCGGGAAGATAAAGGTGCCCAGGCGCCAGCCGCCAGCGCCGGCCCACTTGGACAGGCCGGTACTGATGATGGTGCCTTCCGGGTAGTAGCGGGCAATGGACTTGTGCTTGCCCTCAAAGTGTACTTCCCCGTAGATCTCGTCTGAGAGCAGGATCAGCTTGTACTTGCGGGCGACGTTGGCGATGGCTAGTAGCTGGTCGTCGGTGTACGTGCAGCCAGTGGGGTTGGAGGGGTAGTTGAGAATCAGGATGCGCGGGCGTGACGGGTCGTCCCGGCAGATAATGTCCAGTTCCTCGGCGGTCAGCTGCCAGTTGTTCTCGGCGTGGGTCGGCAGCCAGTGCACCGAGCGGCCGATGATGCGGGCCTGGGGCGCGTAGGACACCCAGCTGGGGCGCGGGATCAGCAGGTCGCCGTAGTAGGCCAGCTGCAGCATGAACAGCAGCTCCTTGGAACCCGGGCCGATCAGCACGTCCTCCCAGGTACAGCGCATGCGCTCGCTGCGGTTGATGTAGCCAGCGATGGCTTCGCGCAGGCCTTTCAGACCTTTGACTGGAAGATAGTCTTTTTCGTGGGCGTGCTCCTTGAGCGCATCGACCACGCGATCCGGTACCGGGAACGGCGACTGCCCCAGCCCCAGTTTGATGATGTCCTTGCCTTCGGAGCGGAGCTGGTTGCTGAGCTCATTGATGCGCAGGGTGGCGGAGGGCTGGATGCCCCGTACGTTCAGGTTAATCGCGTAACGGTGGTCGTTTTTGATGTCCATTGTCCCGGTCTGTTGGTTGGAGGGTGACAACGGCAGTATAGGAAACCCAAACATATCTGTGACGGGGGTGCGGATAGGGGATTGCCGAAGTCTGCAGGCAGACTTTGGTCGAATCCCCGGCTGGTCAGGGGTTCTTGATCCAGACTTCTACCCGGCCATTGCGCTGGTTTCCCTTGCCGCCAACGGGCATATAGTGGCCATAACCTGTGTAGGCGACGTCCGCCACACCTGCCTGGCCCAGTGCCTTGCGCACCGACAACGCTCTCAGCTCGGAAATCATCTGGGCCCGAAGCTCGTGGCTCTGGGCGTCGGCGAATCCGATCAGCAGCAGATCATCGGATTCGCGATTGTGCTGTTGCAGGTAATGCTTTACCCGTAACAGATCCCGCTGGGCCTTGTTGTCGAGTTTGGTACGGCCTTCGGCGAACCGGAAATTGACGGTCAGGCGCTGGTAAGTGCTGGTCAGCCGCCGGAAGCTCTCCGGCACGGAGGTGTCGAATTCCGGTTTTACCGCGATCGGATTCTGGGAAATAAAGCCGGATTCGGCCACCAGGTTCTGGCCATCCTCATCCAGTGCATAGTCGATCAGGCCTTTGGCGAAAGCCGGTGTTCTATCCCCCATGGTATACATGAACAGTCGGCGGGACAGCGGGTAGTCTTCGCTGGCGACCGTCAGCTGGTTCGGTTTCAGAGCCGGGGCATTGCCCTCGGAAATCGCCAGTAGTTTGCTGTTGCGAACCGAGGCCAGACCGGAGAAGCCGATACCGCCGGGATCCCGGGACACGTCATCGGACAGCTGGTCGTTGGATTCGTAGCGTTTGGCGGATTCGTCCAGGCGGTAGCTTTTACCCAGAACCAGGGATTCGAAGGTATCCCAGGTGCCGGAACGATCATCCCGGGCGTAGAGCCGTATTGGCCGGTCCGGCCCGCCAAGTTCCGACCAGTTACGAATCTGGCCAGCGAAAATGCGCCCGAGCGTATCGATACTCATGGCATTGACGGGGTTGCCGGGGTGCACCAGCACGGCCAGTCCATCAATGGCGATGACATGTTCACTTTCCAGGGCCGTCAGGTCGGCCTGCTGGCGCACCTGTTCCGCCTCGGCGGCTTTGACCGGCCGGGAGGACGCCCAGATCTGCGCCTGACCGCTGGCCAGGGTGCGGAAACCGGTACTGGAGCCATGGGCGGCCACCAGAACACTGACGGGGCCCTGTTCGGTCTCGGTCAGCAGAATCTGCTCGTTCTCGGTGCCCGTGGCCCGGCGGCTGACCGGACCATTGCTTTGCTGTTCCAGATAGCCACTCACCAGCATGGGGGCCAGCGTGGCGCCGACGGTGTTGGAACCATGGATTTCCAGCTCATGGGCGTTGGCGCCGGCGCAGAGACTGGCGCTTGCCAACAGTGCCAGCCAGTGGCCGGCGGTCTTCCTTGTGGGATCGGGCATCTTGGTGAAAACCTATTCAGATCAGATGGTTGTAATGCGGGAAGGATGCTTCAGAAATATGACATTTATGTTTCAGGCACGGGAAGGTAGGCCGAAAGGCCGAATGTTTTTTGTAAGAAAGTGTTAAACAGGCCGCTGAGGCGCCGGGCTTGCTGGCTTATAGTGGGGTGTCCGCAGTAACAAAAACAAACACAGCGGGGCACTATCATGCATGTGACATCGCTCCGGCATGGCTCGTCTTCGGCAGAACATCGAACCGCGGCCTTTGAAAAGGTTCTGCTGGTCGATGACCACGCCCTGTTTGCTCAGGCGCTGGCGGGCCTGATCCGGCAGGAGGAACTGGCGCTCTCGGTGGTCACAGTTGGCACACTGGAGGCCGCGGCCGAGCATCTGGTGCATGGCGCCGGGGTCGATCTGGTATTGCTGGATCTGGCGCTTAACGGCGAAGCCGGCCTGTCCTTGCTGTCGCGCCTGGCCGGATTGAAAAACACTCCGCCGGTAGTGATCATTTCCAGCAGTGAGGACGAAAGCACCGTCCGGGCCGTGCGAACGGCCGGGGCGGCTGGATTCCTGGCCAAATCGGCCGGGCGTGCGGCGTTGGTTCGTATGATGCAATCGGTACGACGGGGACAGGGCTATTTCCCCGGGGGCATGGCGCCCCTGGTTTCGGAAGCCCCGTTAACGCCGCGTCAGCTCGAAGTGCTGACGCTTCTCGCCCAGGGGTTTCCCAACAAACGCATCTGCCAGAGCCTGGGCCTGACCGAACACACGGTCAAAACTCACCTGAAAGCGATCTTCACCCACCTGGGGGTACACAATCGGACCGAATGCGTGAATCGGGCCCGGGCCCTGGGCTGGTTGTAACGGCAACCGGCAGTGCCACCCAGAATATGGCGCCCTGGCCCGAAGACGATTCGGTTCCACATTGCCCGCCCATGAGCCGGGAGAACTCGCGCACGATGGTCAGACCCAGCCCAAGCCCCGCCTGGTGGCTGGCACCGGCACGAATGTAGGGGTCGAAGACCTGTTTGTGCAGCTCTTCCGGCAGCCCGCACCCATCATCGCACACCCGGATGCGGGCCCAGTTCCCGGTGGTGACCGTGCGGATCTGAATGCGCCGGCCACCACTGTGGTCGGCGGCATTGACGACCAGATTCTGCAACACTCTCAACAGCAGGCTGGGATCGGCGGACAGGGCCAACCCAGGCTCTGCAGGGACAATGTCGAGGCTGATTCCGCGCCTGGAAAGGGTATCCGACAGCAGATCCTGAAGTTCCTGCAACGTATGGTTCAGCCGCACAGGCTGTATCTCGGGCTGAATCATTCCCTCATTCAGTCGGGCGCTGTCGAACACCGTGCCCAGCAGATTGCGGAGCTGGCCTACGGTATCCCGAAGCTGATTCAGAACCTCAGGGTGTTCGCGCTCAGGTTGCAGCGTTTCCAGAGTCAGGTCGATGACATTCAGGGGCTGGCGAAGATCGTGGCTGGCCGCGGTAATCAGCTCGGTTTTCCGACGGCTTTCGTCCCTGGCGGACTGGTGTAACAGATCCAGTAACTGGCGGTCGAGAAAGTGGGCCCGGTGACGGTACTCGCTGATCCAGGCGCCCACCATACCGATGACATTCGCCGTCATCAGAAAAAACAGATTGGTGAGGGTGGCTGTGGCGGGGTTGCCGGCCCAGAGCTCGGCCAGCAGGTAGGCCCACACCAGAACAAAGGACGCTACCGAGGCGGATAAAAACGGCAGTCCCATGGCAAAGTACCCGAACATCAGCATGAGTATCATGCCCTCATAAGGCAGCGGGTAGTTGTGCCAGCGGGCAGCCAGGATAATGGCAATGACGCTCAGGCCTCCGGCGATATAGGCAAACACATACAGGCGCTCGAAGCGGAGGTCGTCGGGACTGTCCCGGTGGGCAACCCAGAGAATCACGGCGATGATCGGGCAGGTAATGGACAGTCTGATTCCCGCCGTGAGACGGGCCAGTTCGGCTGGCAGGGTCATCAGGTCCACCAGAGCGTACACCAGAAAGAGCAGCAGACCAGCAATGGACGCCAGTCTCGCCCGTTGGCGAATTAACGCGGAACGCGCTTTGCGGTAGTCAGCTTCCAGTGCCGGCACAAAACGCAGGGTCAGGAATCCTCTGGCCTGTTGCTGTTGGATTTGTTCGGCCGTCATGGTGGGGATATCCACGGAACACAAGCTCCGATTCTAGAACGCTCTGGCTCCGGATTTCGGGAGCCAGAGCACAGAGTGGTCAGCTTTGGTTCAGCATTCTGAGCCGGGCCCAGGTTCGGCTCTGTTCATCGGGGAAGTATTGCTCCAGCAGGGCATCTTTGTGTTTCTGGCGGTCTGCTCCGGCCAGGCCTTCCAGATCTTCGGCATCGAAGGCCTGCTCGAACTCGGAAAACTGCTGATCAAAACTCTCACGTTGTTTAAGGTAACTGACGACCCCTTCGGCACTTTCCGGGGCCATGCCCAGCTCCAGCAGTTTCTGGCCGGCCGCTTCCGGTGATTCGGTGCTCTCCAGGGCAGACAGTCGGGCCTGATGCTCGCGGGTTTCGCTGTGCAGCCGTTGCTCAGTTTCCCGAAGCGACTCCGGCAGCTGTTTTCGGTGCCATTCAATCAGCGCCTGTTTGCCTTGATCGGAAAGATCTTCCCGCTGCTGGATACTCATGGCTGCCAGGGTGTACTCGCTGTAGGCCTCTTCCTCGCCGAAAAACGCCTGATGTGCGTCCGGGCTGAAGGTTGAACGGCGCAGTTGTTTCAGGTTGCCCAGGGCGTCGCCGAGGGCCGTCAGTTGATAGCCTGGGTCATGCTGCCGGCTCGGGTCCAGTTCCGTCTGCATCAGCTGTAACGCAGCCTGCTTGTAAGCCAGGTACTGGTCGAGCAGAACCAGGGCATCGCTGGCGGCGGGTTCCGGCAAATAGTTGCGGGCCAATGAACGGATCTGACCGATGGCGGCCTCCGGTGAGACTTCGCCTACGGCGCTCAGAAAGTAATCGAAGAAGTCCCGGACACCAAGGTCCAGAATCAGCTGGCCATTGCTGTCAGCCTTGAGGGCGCCGTCGATATCTGTGCCGGCAAGGGAGCGGGCGAAGCTCGGATCCGGAAGTGCAGTGGGTGTCCGGTGTGGCGGCTCCGCGGTTGACGGAACGGAGTCTGGTGTCTTGGTGACTGCCGGTGGCGTGAGTGCAGGTGCACTGGCAAAGGTCTCCGCCGGGTCTGGCCTGGGTTCTGAATCTGGTGCCTGCCAGTACCAGAAGCCGCTGCTGGCCATAATGGCCAGCAGGGCAACGGGAAGCAGCCACCGCAGTTTCCGGGTGGACTGGTGCTTCATAACGACCTCACAGACCGCGGTTTTTCAGACGGTTGGCCTGGCTGCGGTAGAGTGAGACCGGGTTGGTCCAGAGAGAACGGGCGCCCAGCAGATGGTTGATGGCATCGACGTGGTTCATGTCGTAGTGGGTGCCGATGACATTGCCCATCATGGTGGCGCAGACGCCGACCAGACCATCATTGGGCTCGCTGCCAAAGGCCAGGGAGGTCACGCCCAGGAACGGATCGGTAATGTCTAACACATTGGTCCATACGGCGCGTCCGGTCCAGGAGAAAAACTTGACCTTCTGGCCACTGATCCAGACATCTTCGCTGGTACCCGCGCAGGCATTGCGGTTAACCCCTTTCCAGCCCAGGGCGTTGTTCAGGCTGGTGGTGCCTGGAGTGGTCAGGGTTTCCAGGGCGGCAATACCATCCTGGGGGTTGCTGGCTCCGGACAGGGCATTAATCAGCCCGCCCAGAGCGTTGGCGATGGCGTCGGCGCCACCTTCAACATAGCTGCCGGGAGGGATGATGCCCCGGATAACGTCAGCGACTTTGGAGCCTTTGTTCACGCCGTCAATCGACGTGACCGACGCAATCTTGTGGGGAATCAGGGCCGCAGCCACCCGGGAAGTGGGGGCACCCTGACTGTGCGCCATCAGATTGACCTTGCTGTGGCCCAGGCTGTTGACGTAGTTGGCCAGTTGCTGGCCACGCTGTTCGCTGCTGTTCACGAAGGACACGCTGGCGGTATAGACCTTTGCGCCACTGCGTTCAAGGTTCCAGGGAATGGTGTGGAAGTAGTTGATCAGACCGCCCACGGTATTGAAGCCGGTTACACCGTGCACCAGCACAATCGGATGACGGGTCTGGGTGTAGCTGGCGTGGCTCAGTACCGAGAACACCAGCATGAGAATTCCGGCCACAAGCCGGATGGGCATGGCAAAACGCATAGATGACTCCTGTTGTTTTTGTTGGTTGTCGACATGCAACAGGGAGTATCGCGGACGAACGCGGGTGCCGGTAATCGCCCATTTGGGTGAGGCGGCTCCGGTGACAGGCGGTCAGAATCGGTGCGGTTCAAGTTCGGTGTGGATGATGCTCTGGCCAAGCATGATGATGCGGCCGGTATAGCGTTCCTCGCCGGTGGTGGTGAAGTCGAACAGGAAGCGCCGCCACACTCGCAGTTTGCCGTTCTGGTCCCGCTTGAACCAGAGTCCGCGAAGATAAACGGCGTCGTCCAGCAGCATTACGTCCATGGATTTGCAGTACCGGTGAGCTGCCTGCAGGACAAAGTCCTTGATGGCTTTGGCCCGCCACCAGTACCAGATGGCGAAACCGGCGACAAACAGCCAGAAGAGGGTTGCTAGGGTCAAGGCACGGATAATCCTGTTGGTGATTGCGACAGGGGTGGAGGCTCCACCCCGGCGAACCGCCAGACTACCCTATTGTGCCGGCTCGGGAAATCGCCGGGTCGATGCCTGGGCGCCCTTGTTGGGGAGTTTGCCGCACAACATCTGCAGGAAGTGGCTGGTCAGCAACTGGGCCTGGTCGACATTGGAGCCCAGTTGCTCGGACTCGTGGCGGGCGCTTTCGCTGCTCTGCACCGATTGATTGCCCAGGTGCAGCAGGTGTTCGGCCTGGCGCTCCACCTGCACCGCCAGTGCGGATTGCTGCTCCGTGGCGCCGGCCACCTCACGGGCGCAGTCGTCAATAATGTCTATGTCCTTCAGGGTGGTGGTCAGGGCCTGGCCGGCTTCGTCGGCCATGGTGGCGGTCTGCTCACAGGCCGCGGTGCCCTGGCTGATGACGTCGACTACCATCCGGGTTTCCGATTGCAGTTCTTCAATCATGGTGTCGATACGACGGGTGGAATCGTGAGTACGCTGGGCCAGGCCCCGGATCTCGTCCGCCACCACCGCAAAGCCACGGCCGGATTCGCCCGCCCGTGCGGCTTCAATAGCGGCATTCAGGGCCAGAAGATTGGTCTGTTCGGCGATGTCACTGATCACCTCCAGCACCACACTGATTGAATTGCTCCGTTCGGTCAGTCGATCCATCTCGCCGTTGGCGCTGGCCAGTTGCTGCCGGAGCTGTGACAACGACTGATTGACCCCATCCATCCTGTGCTGGCACTGGCTGGCCGATTGGCGGGCGTCGGCGCTGGCTTGCCGGGTGCGGTCAGTCATTTCGTTCACCCGGCGCACACTCTGGGCCAGTTCTTCAAAGGCCCGGGTGATTTGCTCAATATCGCTTTGCTGGCTGCGGATACTCGCCACCGAACTGGATACCCATTCCATGGTGCGCTGCTTGCGGCCATGAAGTTTGCCGATGTTGGCATGCATGCGGGCCGAGACCGCGCGCAAGGTGGCATCACGCTTTTGCCGATCGTACTCGATCCAGCCGCCTTCATCGCGCCGTCCGGTATAGATCCAGGGCATCACCGGGTGGGCATCACAACAAGCCTCCCGGGCGGTTCGCATCATTGGCAGGGTAAGCCAGAAAAGGACACAGAAAACCGACAGCACCAGAGCTTGCAGCACGGCCATTTCCGGCATTGACAGCGAGGCAAGGCCAAATACCAGAAGACTGCCCGCGAGCAGCCCGTACAGGCAGGCCAGTTTGGAGATCAGAGGGGGTGACACCGCCAGAAAACGCCGGGGCAGGCGGCCGCGATTCCAGGCGGCGTAGGCCTTTTCCGCCCGCCGGACCTGGCTGCGGCGGGGCTGGCACCGCACCGACTGGAATTCCACCAGTTCGCCGTTCTTCATGATTGGCGTGACATAAGCATCCACCCAGTAGTGGTCGCCGTTCTTGCAGCGGTTCTTGACCATACCGCGCCAGGAGTCGCCCTTGCGGATGGTTTCCCAGAGATTGGCGAAGGCTTGCGGCGGCATATCCGGGTGCCGGATCAGGTTGTGGGGCTGGCCGACCAGTTCGTCGATGCTGTAGCCGGCGACCTCCGCGAATTCCTCATTGGCGGCGGTAATCTTGCCCTTCAGATCTGTGGTGGTGATCAGGTGATAATGCGCGGGGTATTCGCGCTCGTGACCGGTAACCGGTTCGTTCCTGCGCATGGGTCGCTCCTGCGGGGCGTTTGTTTTGCTTTGTACCTACTATCAACCTGTATCCGCTAACGGGGTATCCGGATATTGCAAATGTTGAAAATGTGTTCGCATTTTTCTCCACCTTTGGTCAAAGGCCAGGGGGTTTTGCAAAATATGGATAGGTTCGCGACATTTTCTGCTTATGCTGGAACAAAAGAGCCTGTCCGCAGCAGGCCGAAAACGGAAAGGATATGGCGTATGCAGGCGTTGACAGAACCGGACTTCAAGGCCCTGGTGGATAACCACCCCCGGGCCATCATGCTTTCGACTCCGGACGCGGTGATTACCTATGTAAACCGGATGTTCCAGGCCGTGACCGGCTACCGCCCAGATGAGGTCCTGGGCCGGGCACCGTCGGTGCTCAGTTCCGGGCTGCACTCGCCGGAGTTCTATCAGGCCATGTGGGAAAGCCTGAATGAGAGCGGTCGCTGGGAAGGCCTGATCTGGAACCGGCGCAAGAACGGCGAGAACTATCCCCAGTGGCTGACCATCTATCCGGTGGATTATCAGGGCAAGCGTCTGTACGCCGGTGTGTTCATGGATGTGGGTGAGCTGGCGGCCAGCGATGAACGGCTGGCAACTCTGGCCTACTACGACCCCCTCACCGAACTGCCCAACCGTTCGCTGTTCCAGGAATTCCTCAAGGCTCGGGTGAACCAGCGTAAAGACACCGCCGACCTGTTTGCGGTGCTTTATATCGACCTGGATTTTTTCAAGTCTGTGAACGATTTGCATGGCCACGATTGCGGTGACCGGGTGCTGCAACAGGCCGCGGCTTGTATCCAGGCCGTTGTTCGCAAAGGCGATGTGATTGCCCGGCTGTCGGGGGATGAATTTGCCGCCATCATTGAGCTGGATAGCGAAGACCAGTTGAAAGCGGTATGTGAGCGGATGACCAATGTGTTCCGGGCGCCCGTGGTGGTGGATCACCGCGAATACTTTCTCTCTGCCTCGGTGGGCGCGGCCATCTACCCGAACCACGGCGAGACCGCAGGTGAATTGCTGCAGAACGCCGACCGGGCCATGTATACCGCGAAACTGGCCGGTCGGGCCTGCTACCGGATCTACAGTGCGAGCGAAAGCCAACATGGCCAGCAGCAGCAACGGCTGTCCGAAGCCCTTGTGGCTTCCCTGAAAGTGGCGCCGGAGGAATTCTCGGTGGTGTACCAACCCCAGTACGATCTCGCCACCGGCGCCATGGCAGGCATGGAAGCTCTGCTGCGCTGGCACCACCCTGAGCTGGGGCCAGTGTCACCGGGAGAGTTTGTCCCGGTGGCCGAGCAGCGCGGGCACATTCACGAACTGACCGAGCAACTGATCCGGTGCATCCGTCGCGATCTGGAGGCGTGTGCTGTTGATCATGGCCGGGGTCGACGCTTGGCCATCAATATTTCTGCCCGCCAGATTGCCGATGGCCGACTGGATGGATTGCTGGAGCCGTTCTTCGAGCGGGTTCGGCAGGCGGGCTGGCAGCCGGAAATCGAGATTACTGAAACCCACCTGATGAACCTGTCACGCCGTTGCCTGGACAAACTCCGGGAATTTGGTGACAAGGGGGTGGTGGTTGCCATTGACGACTTTGGTACCGGATATTCCTCGCTGGCGTATCTGCATGCTTTACCTGTGAACGTGCTCAAGATTGATCAGCAGTTCGTCCAGCGGCTGGGGCAGGACGGCAGGGATTCACGGATTGTGTCAGCCATTCTGGCCATCGCCGAGGCGCTGAGCCTCGAGGTGGTAGCTGAGGGGATCGAGACCGAGATTCAGAAACGCAAGCTCCAGGAATTGAAGTGTCACCGGGGTCAGGGCTATCTGATGGCCCGGCCGTCCCCCCTGAATCAGCTGCAACTGGATTGATAAGAATCAATTAACAGGCAAACTCCGTCCCGTTTCTTGCCATTTTGCAAGATTTGGCTAGGGGTTTGCGGCACGCTGGCTTAAAACAGCAAGCTCACTCACTGCCTGTTCACGCTGTATGCGCAATCTCACTGCCAAACCGGATCTGGATGCCTACCTTCGACTCAATCGCGCTGCAGCCGGCGAATGGCAGGCGGCTATCCGTGAGTTGCTGGCCTGTGATGACGTTGGTCTCACTCTTGAGCGGCCGCAAACTGTTGCTGGGTCGCTGTCTTCCCTGAGTGTTGATCGTGGGGTCGTGTGTGCCCTGGATCTGGCCCAGGATGCCGAGGTGCATCTGTGCGGACTGCCTGGGACATTACTGGTGGTGCCGGTATCGGGGCAGTGCGATGTGCTGGTGAATGGTGATTGCAGACAGCCGGCATTCCCGATGGCCGCCATCACCTCCAGCCAGGCAATTTCCGTGCGCGCCTGCGGGCAGTCCCGGCTGATTCTGTTAAACCCGGAACAATGGTGCGGCAGCGCCAGGCCAGGGCAGAGGGTGTTAGCCTGGATGGCGGAACGGGTGAATCACTTTCTGTTGCGCTCCGACTTCTTCCAGGATCACAACGATGCCTGCGCTGCCGCTAATACCCTGTTCGATGACCTGGATGACATAGCCCGCGAGGGAGGATGCGAGTCTGAACAGGACGCCCCGGAGCTCGACCGCCGGCTGATCCGGGTCATCGACAAGATCCGCACGGAGCCCGCCTGGGAGTTTGATCTTCAGCAACTGGCCAACCATTCCGGGGTCAGCGAGCGCAATCTGTATTATCTGATGAAGCGCGAAACCGGCATGACCCCCTACCGCTTCTACCAGCGCTGCCGGTTAATCCGGGTTCGGCGCCGACTGGTGGATTGCCAGTGCGATGTGCCCCATATTTCCTGGTACGCCGCCGATGAAGGGTTTTCACACCTGGGGCGATTTGCTGCGCTGTACCGGGAACACTTTGGAGAGTTGCCCAGCGAGACCGTCCAGTGGCGCCGCCGCCTGCAGGCGGCAGAGCCGGCGCTGGAACCACCGGCCCGGATTGTCGCTTCCTGACGCAAAAAAGCCCGACATGTTGCCATGCCGGGCTTTTTTTCAATTGCCGTGCCGGTTCAGTGGTTGCCGGCTGGCGTCTGAGTTGAGGATGACTCTTCCCCGTTGCCGTATTCATCAGCTGCGGAACCATGGTGGTCCCGAGCCAGCAGAATGTAGAACGCCGGCAGCACAAACACCGTGAACAGGGTACCAATGCCCAGACCAGCACTGATGGTCAGGCCGATAGCAAACCGGCTTTCCGCACCCGGGCCGATGGCAATCAGCAGAGGCACCATGGCGAAGATCAATGCCAGAGAGGTCATGATAATCGGGCGCAAGCGGATAGCCGCCGCCTCGATGACCGCATCAAACTTGTTCAAGCCCCGCTCTTTCTGCAACTGATTGGCGAATTCCACAATCAGGATGCCGTTCTTGGAGACCACCCCGATCAGCGTGATCAGTCCCACCTGTGTGTAGATGTTCATGGAGGCAAAGCCGAGCACGATGAACGCCATAGCACCGGCTACCGACATGGGCACCGACACCAGAATGATGATCGGGTCGCGCCAGCTCTCAAACTGTGCTGCCAGTACCAGGTAGATCACCAGCAGTGACAGGAAGAAGGTCACCATCAAGGCGCTGCCCTGGGTGGCCAACTGACGGGTCTCTCCGGTGTAGTCGTAGCTGAAGCCCTGTGGGAAGACGTCGCTGGCGGTCTGCTCCATAAACGCCATGGCCGTGCCTGCTGCCACGCCCGGCATAACCACGCCTTCCAGGGTCAGCGAGTTCTGCTGGTTGAACTGGGTGCGGTTCGACGGCTCCACTTCGTCGGTAAAGCTGACCACGCTGGACAGCGGCACCAGTTCGCCATTGCCGGCGCGGATGTAGTAGTCCTGCAGGGCTTCCTTGCTTGGGCGGAACTGATCGTCCACCTGTGGAATCACCTGGTACGAGCGGCCTTCCATGTTGAAGCGGTTGATGTAGCCGCCACTGAGCATGCTGGCCAGGGACTGCCCAACATCCTGCATCGACAGGCCCAGATCAGCCACGCGATCACGATCGACATTGATGCGGGTAACCGGCTTGTCGAAGTTGATGGACTTCTTCAGGAACATGAAGTTGCCACTCTGCATGGCCTTGCCCAGCATTTCATCGGCCACCTGGTCCAGCTGTTCATAGCTGCCACCAGTGGTGATGACAAACTGGAACGGCAGGCCGCCGCCCGAACCAGGCAGAGATGGTGCCGGGAAGACAGCCGTCTGCAGCCCGGTGACCTTTTTCAGTTCGGCATCCAGCATGGGTTGAACCTCGAACTGGCTAATCTCCCGCTCACTCCAGGGCGCCAGCTTGAACCCGCCGAATACAGCATTGGGGCTGGTGATGCCCAGAATCATGAAGTCTTCGCTGTAACCCGGCACCTCGGACATCCGGTTCTGTACTTCCTGACCGTGGTCGTACAGGTAGTCCAGGGTGGAGGTTTCCGGGCCAAGGCCCTGATAGAACAGAATGCCCTGATCTTCGGTGGGGGCCAGTTCGTTCTGGCTCATCATCACCATGAAGTAGATGGAGCCAAGCACCACAAAGGCGAAGAACACCACGACCGACTTGGTCTGCATCAACGATGACAGTGCAGCCTTGTAGGCATTGGCCAGGCCGTTGAAGGTTTTTTCCACCAACTGCTCGAACCGGCCGGGGTTGCCATGGGGCTTGAGAACCTTGCCGGAGAGCATGGGCGACAGGGTCAGGGCAACTATACCGGAGATCACCACCGTGCCGGCCAGGGTGAAGGCAAACTCGGTAAACAGCGAGCCCACGAGACCGCCCATAAAGCCGATGGGGGCGTACACAGCTACCAGTGTCGTGGTCATGGCGATGATGGGCGTTGCCATTTCCCGGGCGCCGTTAATAGCGGCATCGAATCGGGATTCGCCCTCCTCGATGTGTCGGTGCACGTTTTCCACCATAATGATGGCGTCATCCACCACCAGGCCGATGGCCAGCACCATGGACAGCAGGGTCAGCAGGTTCAGCGAGAAGCCGAACATCAGCATGACAAAGGCACCACCAATCAGGGACAGCGGTACAGCCACCGAGGGCACCACCGAGGCTCGAACCGAACCCAGGCACAGGAATACCACCACCAGGACGATGATCATGGCTTCGATCAGGGTACGGATAACCTCGTTAATGGAGTCTTCGATAAAGTCCGAGGCATCGTAGGCCAGGCGCACATTCAGGCCGCTGGGCAACTGACTTTCGATATCCGGCAGTTCGGCCTTGACCAGGTCGGCCACGGTTAGCGGGTTGGCCCCCGGTGCCAGCTCAATGGCCACGTAGGTAGCCGGCTGGCCCTTGTACAACGCCAGGCTGTCGTAGGTCTGGGAGCCCAGTTCCACCCGGGCAATGTCCTGCAGGCGGATGAGGGTGCCGTTGGATTGCTTGACCACCAGATTACGGAAAGCGTCCGGATCGGCGATATCGGTATCGCTGGTCAGGCTGACCTCGGTGTATTTGCCGCGGGTTTTACCCACCGCGGCCTGATAGTTGTTGGCCCGCAGTTTAGCGGCCACCTCGACCGGGGTCATATCCACGGCGGCGAGACGTTCAGGGTCCAGCCAGATGCGCAGGGCGAAGGTGCGCCCCAGCAGTTCAGCCTTGCCCACGCCGGCCAGCGCCTGCAGCTTGGGCTGCACCACCCGTGTCAGATAATCGGTAATCTGGGGCACATCCAGCTCGGTGCTGTAAAAGGCAATGTACATCAGTGCCGTGCTGTCGCCGGTGGTGGAGGTAATCACCGGATCCTCGGCTTCCGCCGGTAACACGTTACGCTGACTGGCTACCTTCGCCTGGATCTCCGCCAGGGCATCATTGGCGTCGTAGTTCAGGATCATCTTGGCCTGAATGGTCGACACGCTCTGGGAACTGGTGGAGGTCAGGTAATCAATGCCGCTGGCTTCAGCAATCGCCTGCTGCAGCGGGGTCGTGATAAAGCCCTTGATCAGATCCGAACTGGCACCGGGGTACGCCGTGGAGACGGTCACCGTGGTGCTTTCCAGTTCCGGATACTGCCGGATTTCCATTTCCATGGCGGCCCGCGCACCGATCAACAGGATCAGCAGGCTGACCACCGTGGCCAGGACCGGCCGGTGGACAAAAATGTCGGTAAATTTCATTACTCAGACGCCTCCTGGCCGGACTCGTCCTGGATTTCAACACGCTGGCCCGCCCGCAGCCTCAGCAGACCCTTGGCCACCACGGTCTCACCCTCTTCGAGACCAGACAGCACGGCCGCCCGGCCGTCGCGGACTTCGCCCGTGGTGACGGAGCGGCGGCTGACAATCAGTTCGCCATTGTCGTTTTCTTCCACCACGTACACGAAATTACCGTAGGTGTTGTAGGAAATGGCGGTGCGCGGCAGAGTGACCACTTCGTTGTCCCGGGGCTGACCGGTCTGAATGGTGGCAAACATGCCCGGGCGCAGCAGATTCTCTTCATTGTCCAGAGTGGCGCGCATGCGCACGGTGCGGGTTTCCGGGTTTACTGAGGTATTGATAGCACTCACTTCACCCTCAAAGGTCTGGTCCGGCACGGCAGCCACAGTCACTGATACCGGGTACCCCTGATCCACATCCGGCAGGAATTTCTCGGACAGGGTGTAATCCACATAGATGGGGTTCAGCATGTTGATCTCGACAATCGGCGTGCCGGTGGCAATGTACTGGCCCTGATCCACCATGCGGATACCAAGCTTGCCGTCAAAGGGCGCGCGGATCACTTTCTTGTTGAGCTGTGCTTCAGCCTCGTTCACCCGGGCGCGGGCGGCATCGAAATTGGCCTTGGCCTCATCATACTGGGACTGGGACACGGCCCGCTTCGGCAGCAGGTCCGAAACCCGCTTGAATTCCTGCTCCGCCAGTTGGGCTTCTGCTCGCCGTGTGCGCAGTGCTGCTTCGTCGATGGCGGCATCCAGGCGCACCAGAACATCGCCCTTGCTGACGGTGTCGCCGGACTCAAAACCAATGTTCTCAATCACACCAGGCACTTCGTTGGCCACTTCGATGCCATTGATGGCTTCGATGCTGCCGACAGCCTTGATGGCCGGCTGCCAGTTTTCGGTAGTCGCTTTGGTCACGGAGATGATGGCCGGTGGCTGCGGCTGGGACATCATTTCTTTCATCTGGCCGAACTGCATGAACTTGTAGCCGAAGATGCCGCCGAGGACGACACCAAGGAAAATGATGACGATGACAAAACGGGAAGCAGTGCGCATAGGTCTGTTCCTGGGAGTGAATTTCCTGAATCTGATAAAGTCGCCCGGAAGGGAAGGCTGACAGCTGTCCTTGCAAATCAGGGCTCGGGGACAATGTAATAGAACGTCAGTTCAATTTAACGAATAGGATGCTACAAAAGCTGTTTCTATTTGTCACCCGTTTGCATTCAACAAACAGTATAAATACTGCGGACAGGTTACGCTGGTGTGTCCGGGGTGGATTATAGTATCCAGGCGTATTTCGGACTCCCGCTTTTCGACTGCAGGAATACAGGACTAACATCGATGCAACTGATTCTCGGCCTGGCCCTGGCCGCCGCCGTATTCGTGATCCTGAAAAAATGGGGCGCGCTGTCGCCGGAAGGGCAGAAGGTGGCGATCTGGAAAGTCATTCTGGTGGCTGGCGGTGCGCTCTTGCTGTTCATGGTGCTGACCGGCCGGGTGCATGTGATCACGGCCGGTATTGCCGCTCTGATTCCCTTGCTGAGAAAGCTGCCGGCGCTGCTGCGTTATGCCCCGATATTCCGCAAGGCCGTGGGGGATTCATCCGGTAATGACTCGGCGCGCCAGGCGGGCGCCGGGGGCGGGCGCGCTGCCGCCCGGGGGCCCATGAGCACGCAGGAAGCCTGCGATATTCTGGGAGTAAAACCTGGTTGTTCCCGTGAGGAGGTAACGGCTGCCCACCGCAAACTGATGTTGAAGGTGCATCCGGACCGCGGTGGCAACGATTACCTGGCTGCCAAGCTCAATGAGGCCCGCGATGTCTTGCTGGGCAGGCGCAATCAGGCCTGATCAGGGCAGAATCTCCACTTTCACGTCGATAGACTGGTTTTCCGAGCGCTTGCCGTTCACCCGGTAGGTGATGCCTTGCTGCTCCTGATTCATGGACGTGCGAGTCCCTCCCAGGCTGACCCATTGCCCCGGCTCCACTCGCCGGATGGTCATCAGGGCTTCGGTTTCATAGCCGGGCAGTGCGGCCGGGTCTTCCTCAAAGGACACGATGCTCAGCTCTACCGCCTGGTTCGAGATGGCCTGGGGGCTCACCACAAAGCCGCTTCGGGTTTCCACCTGTTGCAGGATGGCGGCGGGGTTGCGCCCACCCTGGATGGCAAATGGCAGGGTGCGCACATTGCCGGAGGTGATGTGGGCCGACTGGCCATCCTGCACAATCAACTGACGCTCCCGGGTGGAATTGGTGCTGATGGTACGGCGCTCGACGCTGGCGCCGGCCGAACCGTTCGAGAGGGTGACGCTGCCTCCGGATTGCTTGCCCCCGATGTCCTGACGGTAGCGAACGCTGATCCTCATCTGCACGGGTGGTACATCCATCGATTGCACCAGAGTTCCGATTTCGTCCAGCAGTGTTGGTTCACCACGGACCACCAATTGCTGTCCGCGTGCCGTAACCGTTACCGGCGCCTGTTGGTAGAGTTCGCGAATCTGTAACGCAATATCGTCGGCCGTTCGGTTGTTCAGCTCATAGACCCTGGCTTCTGATTGTGCCCAGGTGGGGGTGGAAACCGTTAACAGAGCAAGAAACAGAACAGTCATCAGCGAGAGAACGGAGCGGTGCTCAGGGTTTCGCATGCAGGCCTCCAGAGCCATGACGGGCATGCCCGCTGCAAAATAATCCGTCTTGCGGGTTGCCATCGTTAAAACCGTGGGTATATAGTGAAAAGCATGAAGACTCTACACACAGCCTGTCAATTGAACGTTCTGAAAGCTTTCGGTGAAAAACTGAAGGCCGCAGGTTCTGCTGTGTATTTTTGGTGGTTTGGTTATGGCTTTTATTTTAGCCAGAGCCCGGGCCGCCCGTAAGATCTTCATCGACCGAACACAACGAGGAAGGCAGCCCGGCAAGCAACCCA
>JAJUKC010000089.1 GCA_029264995.1 Marinobacter sp.
GTCCTGGGTCAGGGCCTGGCCACCTACGTTGGTGGGAATACCGCCCATCATGTAGTGACAGGTCGGGACCACCGGAACCGGCTCTTTAACAGGGTCAACGTGCGCGAAGGTACGGGACAGCTCACAGATACCCGGCAGACGTAGGTTCAGGGTTTCTTCACCCAGGTGATCCAGCTTCAGCAGTACGTGATCCTTGTCGGGACCACAACCGCGGCCTTCCAGGATCTCCAGGACCATGGAACGGGCCACAACGTCACGGCCGGCGAGGTCTTTGGCGTTCGGAGCATAACGCTCCATGAAGCGCTCACCCTCGGAGTTGATCAGGTAACCACCCTCACCCCGACAACCCTCAGTTACCAGTACACCGGCACCGTGGATACCGGTCGGGTGGAACTGCCACATTTCCATATCCTGAACCGGGAAGCCGGCACGCAGAGCCATACCGATACCGTCACCGGTGTTGATCAGGGCGTTGGTAGTGGAAGCATAGATACGACCTGCACCACCAGTGGCCAGAACCGTCGCCTTAGCCTTGATGTAGCAGACTTCACCGGTCTCAATTTCGATACCAACAACACCGACCACTTCATCTTTACTGTTCTTGACCAGGTCTACGGCGTACCACTCGTTCAGGAACGAAGTACCGCCCTTGAGGTTGGCCTGGTAAAGGGTGTGCAGCAGAGCATGACCGGTACGGTCAGCAGCGGCACAGGTACGGGCAGCCTGACCGCCCTTACCATAGTCCTTGGACTGGCCACCGAACGGACGCTGGTAGATACGGCCCTGCTCGGTACGGGAGAACGGGAGACCCATGTGCTCAAGCTCAAACACCGCCTGGGGGCCGACTGAGCACATGTACTCAATCGCGTCCTGGTCACCGATGTAGTCAGAGCCTTTAACAGTGTCGTACATGTGCCAGCGCCAATCGTCGTTGGGATCGGCACTTGCGATCGCGCAGGTAATGCCACCCTGGGCGGATACCGTGTGCGAACGGGTAGGAAATACTTTTGTGATACACGCGGTATCGAGACCGGATTCGGTCAACTGGAGGGCGGCTCGCATACCGGCACCGCCACCACCGATAACAATCGCGTCGAACGACATGGTCTTGATGTTAGCCATCGATTAAAGCCCCCAAAGAATCTGAATGCCCCACACGACATAAACAAACATTACGAGCACACAGGCTGCCTGAAGCAGAAAACGCGGCATCGCGGATTTGATGTAGTCGGTAGAAACTGTCCACAAGCCAACCCATGCATGCCCGGCGATGGACAGTAGCGCAAGCAGGCTGAAGATCTTGAACCATCCCTGAGCAAACAATGCAGACCACGCCTGGTAGTCAACATCGGTGGTCACAAAGAAGCCAAGCAGGAACAACGTGTACAGAGCTAATACGTAGGCTGTTACACGCTGGATGATCCAGTCCTGAATACCGTTACGACCAATATTCGTTACACTGTTCATGCCCATACCCAGACTCCTGCCAGAACGATGAGAACAACGGAAACCGCAATCGTGGCTTTCGCAGCGAGGCGCCCGCTCTCAAGCTCTTCGCCAATACCAGCGTCCATCAACAGGTGTTTGATACCTGCAACCAGGTGGTACAGCAGAGCAGACAGGATGCCCCAGATGATCAGCTTCGCCAGGAAGCTGTCCAGCAGCTCATTCACCCGGTTAAAGCCATCTTCTCCGGAAAGGGAGAGATCCAGGCCGTACATCAGGAAGGCAACACCTACGAAGATGATGATGCCGCTGATACGATGCAGGATCGAAGTAATGGCTGGCAGCGGGAAATGAAACTTGCCGAGATCGAGATTTACTGGTCGTTTGCTATTCACAGCGCTCTCACACTCTCTCTTGGTTCCGCGGGACCGCAAAACGGTGGCGGATGGTTGGTATGTTGGGACCGGAGAATCGGTACGATACCGATAACCGATTGGTTCAGGAGGGCGGATGACTACCCGGTAGCTTGCTATACTCAAGCCCGTAAGCCGGTGCATCCCCGATTCCGGGCTACGGATTATAAGGAGGCACCCCGGTAATTACAAACTTGCAATCGCTCTCCAGGCCTTTCAGCTTGCAGCCTCCCCCCCATCTATAAGGCTTATTGACAAAACCAATTTCCGCCTTAGAGCCGCGATATTCCGGATATCCCTCATTTACACGCGGGAAGAAATTTGCCGTTTTCTCCGCCAGTGCATTGACAAAAAAAGCTGACGCCCTATATTTTGCCGCCAGTTTTGCGATAATACGCGCTTTCTGGCGCATCTACACATGCAGAAAAGCTGTTACAGCTAATCAGACAGGAGAGCACCATGACCGACAGGAAAGCCACGCTCTCGGTGGGAGATAAGTCCATTGAGCTACCGGTTTATTCCGGCACCGTCGGCCCTGACGTTATTGACGTACGCGGCCTGGTACAGGAAGGCGTTTTCACCTACGACCCGGGATTTGTATCCACCGCAGCCTGCGAATCGGCCATCACCTACATCGATGGCGCCAACGGCGTGTTGCTGCACCGCGGCTACCCCATTGACCAGCTGGCCGAGCACTCCGACTTCCTGGAAGTCTGCTACCTGCTACTGAACGGCGAACTGCCCAGCGAAGAAGAAAACAAGCAGTTCCACGAAACCATCAAAAACCACACCATGCTGCACGACCAGATGCGCAACTTCTTCAACGGCTTCCGCCGTGACGCGCATCCCATGGCCATCATGTGCGGCGTTGTGGGCGCCCTGTCTGCGTTCTACCACGACCAGATGGACGTTTCCGATCCCAAGCAACGGGAAATCACCGGCCATCGCCTGATCGCGAAAATGCCGACCATTGCGGCATGGTGCTACAAGTATTCCATGGGCCAGCCGTTCATGTATCCACGGAACGACCTGTCCTACGCCGAGAACTTCCTGTACATGATGTTCGGCACGCCTTGCGAGGACTACAAGCCGAACCCGGTACTGGCGAACGCCATGGACAAGATCTTCATTCTGCACGCTGACCACGAACAGAACGCGTCCACCTCCACCGTTCGCCTTGCAGGCTCTACCGGCGCCAACCCATACGCCTGTATTGCGTCCGGCATTGCCGCGCTCTGGGGCCCGGCTCACGGCGGTGCGAACGAAGCGGTTCTGGACATGCTGGCTGAAATCGGCGACGAGTCCAACATCGAGAAGTTCATTGCCAAGGCAAAAGACAAGGACGACCCGTTCCGCCTGATGGGCTTCGGCCACCGGGTTTACAAGAACTTCGATCCACGCGCCAAGGTCATGGCTCAGACTGCCCACGAAGTATTGAGCGAACTCGGCCTGGAAAACGATCCGCTGCTGAAAATTGCCCAGCGCCTGGAAAAGATAGCCCTGGAAGACGAATACTTCGTTCAGCGCCAGCTGTATCCGAACGTCGACTTCTACTCCGGCATCATCCTGAAGGCCATCGGTATTCCGACCTCCATGTTTACCGTTATCTTCGCGATGTCCCGCACCATTGGCTGGTTCTCCCACTGGAACGAAATGGTCAGCGGTGCCAACCGCATCGGCCGTCCGCGCCAGCTGTACACCGGCTCGCCGAAGCGCGACTACCCGAAGAAGTAATTCGTTCGGATTGTCCGGAAATGAAAAAAGCCGCTGACCCAGCGGCTTTTTTCGTATCATGGCAATACAAAACTCTCCCAATCCAACGATGACAAGGAGCAGACCATGGCAACCATCGCTTTTATCGGGCTCGGCGTAATGGGCTTTCCGATGGCCGGTCACCTGGCCCGAGCCGGCCATGACGTATCCGTGTGGAACCGCAGTGGCGCAAAGGCTCAGCAATGGGCGAAACAGTACCCGGGAAAAGCCTGCAACAGTATTGCAGAAGCGGTCAACAATGCCGATGTGGTACTGACCTGCGTTGGTGCCGACAAAGACCTCGAAGAAGTCTACACAGCCCCTGAGGGGATCATCAGCAATACGCCGGCCACCGCCATTCTGGTAGACCACACCACAGCCTCTGCCGGCATTGCCGAGACATTGGCTGAAGCCGCGCAGGCCAAGGGTCAGGGTTTCATTGATGCCCCGGTATCGGGTGGCCAGCAAGGGGCTGAAAACGGACTTTTAACCATTATGTGCGGCGGCAGTGATGACGATTTCCGGAAGGTTCAACCGATACTCGAATGCTATGCCCGGGCACTCAACCTGATGGGCCCGGTGGGTAGCGGCCAGAAAACGAAGATGGTCAATCAGATTGCCATTGCCGGTCTGGTTCAGGGCCTGTCAGAAGCCCTGCACTTTGCCGAACAGGCAGAGCTCGATGTACGCAAAGTGGTTGACGTGATCTCCAAGGGGGCGGCGCAGTCATGGCAGATGGATAACCGCTCCGGCACCATGATTGACGGCGAATTTGAGCACGGTTTTGCGGTGGACTGGATGCGCAAGGACCTGGCCATCTGCCTGGAAGAAGCCCGCAAAAACGGCTCCAGATTGCCGGTAACGGCGTTGGTGGACCAGTTTTACGGAGATGTGCAGGCGATGGGCGGCAACCGCTGGGACACCTCTTCGCTGATTCAGAGGCTTCGGAAGAAGTAATGATTTGCCACGAAATCCACGAAAGAACACTAAAAAAGAAAACTAATTAGCCACGGACACTCACGGACTCTCACGGACGAAAAGATAAAAGCCACCGTTTTAATGTTCGTGTAAGTCCGTAAGTGTCCGTGGCAAAAAAATCAGTTTATCTTTTCTTCACTTTTTCGTGTTCTTTCGTGGATTTCGTGGCAAAAAAGCCTCACTTCTTCTTGTCTCGCGGCACCCAGCGGCCGTTTTCGTACCAGGCGGACCACCCCGTAGCCTTGCCGTCCTTCTCCGACATGACGTACTGCTCTTTTGACTTTCGGCTATAACGGATCACCGTCGGATTACCCTCGGGATCCTTCTCCGGGGCATCCATCAGATAATCGTATTTCGGGTCGATTTCCTTGCGGTGCGGTTTGATCTCCATCACCAGTGGCGGCCGGGTTTCCCGATTTTTCGGAAACTTGCTGGCTGCCAAAAACAGGCCGGACGCACCATCACGCAGTACGTAGGTATCGTCCACCTTATCGCACTTGAGCTCTGGCATCGGCACCGGGTCCATTTTAGGGGGTGCTGGCTCACCATTTTTCAGCAACTTACGGGTGTTCTTGCATTCGCTGTTGGTACAACCGAAGTACTTGCCAAATCGACCGGTTTTCAGCTGCATTTCCGAGCCACACTTATCGCACTCGAGCGTCGGCCCGTCATAGCCCTTGATGCGGAAACTGCCCTCTTCTACTTCATAGCCAGAGCAATCCGGATTGTTGCCGCAAACGTGCAGCTTGCGCTTCTCATCAATCAGGTAGCTGTCCATGGCAGTGCCACACTTCGGGCAACGGCGCTTCTTGCGCAGCAGGAGGGTTTCGCCCTCGCCTTCCACATCCTCGTCGGCACTGACCACTTCGTCACCAGACACCAGGTTAATGGTGGTCTTGCAGCGTTCCTTGGGTGGCAGCGAATAGCCGGAGCAGCCCAGGAACACGCCGGTACTGGCCACCCGGATCTGCATATTCCGGCCACAGCTCGGGCACGGTATATCGGTTTCCGTGGGGGTATTGGCGCGCATACCACCATCCGGCTTCTCAGCGCTTTCCAGCTGATTACGGAACTTGGCGTAGAAGTCGTTCAGAACTTTTTTCCACTGAACTTCACCCTCGGCGATCTGGTCCAGCTCATCTTCGAGGCGCGCGGTGAAATCGTAATCCATCAGGTTCGGGAAGGACTCCGCCAGCCGCTCGGTCACGATTTCGCCCATCTTCTCCGCGTAGAAGCGGCGATTCTGAAGCCTTACGTAGCCTCGATCCTGAATAGTAGAAATGATGGACGCATAGGTGGACGGCCGGCCGATCCCCTGTTTTTCGAGCTCTTTGACCAGGCTTGCTTCGGTGTACCGGGGTGCTGGTTTGGTAAAGTGTTGGGTCGGATCCAGCTTCTTGAGATTCAGGGGCTGATCCACCTTGATATCCGGCAACGCCACGTCTTCATCTTTCTTGGTGGACTGAGGAGCAGCCTTCAGGAAGCCGTCAAACTTGACGATTCGCCCCCGTGTGCGCAGCTCGTAGTCGCCGTTAGCCACCACAATCGAGGTACTCAGGAATTCGGCATCTGCCATCTGGCAGGCGATAAACTGACGCCAGATCAGGTCGTAGAGCTTCTCTGCGTCCTTTTCCAGCCCGGTAATATCCGTTGGCCTGCGAGCAACATCGGTCGGGCGAATCGCTTCGTGAGCTTCCTGAGCGCCTTCCTTGCTGCCGTAGACCCGCGGCTTCTCAGGCAAATAACGTTCGCCGAACTGTTTCTGGATGAACTCACGACAGCTGACCACAGCATCCTGGCTGAGATTGGTGGAATCCGTACGCATGTAGGTAATAAAACCGGCCTCGTACAATCGCTGGGCCAGCATCATGGTTTTCTTGACACTGAACCCCATACGGTTACTGGCCGCCTGCTGCAGCGTGGAAGTAATAAATGGTGCAGACGGACGGGATCGGGTCGGCTTGTCTTCGCGCTTGACCACCTTGAAGCCGCCAGCCGTGAGCCGCTCAACGTGCTCCTTGCTCTGAGCCTCGTTGACAGGGCGGTAGGGCTTGTCGTTATAACGGCTGACTTCGAACCGGACCGGGTCTTTGGCGCCCTCGGCCGCAAGGTCTGCATGCAATTGCCAGAATTCTTCCGGCACAAACTTCCGGATCTCCCGCTCCCGCTCCACAATCAGTCGCACGGCGACGGATTGCACACGCCCCGCAGACAGGCCCCGGGCAATCTTTGCCCACAACAGCGGCGAAACCATATAACCCACAACACGGTCCAGGAACCGGCGGGCCTGCTGCGCATTCACCCGGTTGTAATCCAGATTGCCCGGATCCTTGAAGGCTTCCTGAATCGCCCGCTTGGTGATCTCGTTAAACACTACACGACGATATTTGTCCGGCTCGCCGCCAATGGTCTCCTGAAGGTGCCAGGCAATCGCCTCCCCTTCTCTATCCAAATCCGTTGCCAGATAGATATGGTCAGCAGACTTGGCCAAACGCTTGAGCTCGCTGACCACCTTTTCCTTGCCGGGCAAAATCTCGTAACGGGCGCTCCAGTCATGATCGGGATCGACACCCATACGGGCTACCAGTTGCTCGCGGGCCTTACGCTTCTTGTGCTCGGCTTTCTCTTCCGGGCTCATCTTGCGCGTGGCCGCTGCCTGTTTCGCCCGTTCTTTCGGGTCTGACTGGCTGCCACTGCCACTTACGGGCAGGTCACGGATGTGGCCAACACTGGACTTCACGATAAAATCCGAGCCCAGGTACTTGTTGATGGTCTTCGCTTTCGCTGGCGACTCGACAATAACGAGACTTTTACCCATATCGGAGATCTGTATCCTTGGCGATCAATCGGTCAATATCTGAACAGAACCGTAAACTCGCATAAAAATCAGGCAACTGGAAAACACAAAGGCTGCCATTGTGTATAGGCACACTGTTTTACAGGGTCAAGATTGGCAAGACAACCCATTCTTTGATTTCAATCAGCCTTTTTTTCCTGGTTCCGTCGCATTTTGCGCGTCCGGAAACAGGAAGGCCCGGCATATGCCGGGCCTCCTGACTGAGCGTCACTAATCAGATACCCCTGATCAGATACGCTCCCACACAGTGGCAATGCCCTGACCAAGACCGATACACATGGTGGACACACCAAGCTTACCGCCTTTGGCCTGCATGATATTCAGCAGTGTGGTGGAGATACGGGCACCGGAGCAGCCCAGCGGATGGCCAAGAGCAATCGCGCCGCCGTTCAGGTTTACCTTCTCTTCCATAACGCCCAGCAGTTTCAGGTCTTTCAGAACCGGCAGGGACTGGCCAGCGAAGGCTTCGTTCAGTTCCCAGAAGTCAATGTCTTCAACTTTCAGGCCTGCACGCTTAAGTGCCTTCTTCGTAGCCGGAACCGGACCATAGCCCATGATCGCGGGATCACAGCCAGCTACGGCCATGCTGCGGATCTTGGCAATCGGGGTCAGACCCAGGGCTTCTGCCCGCTCGGCGGACATCAGTACCATGGCAGACGCGCCATCGGTCAGCTGGGAAGATGTACCGGCAGTTACGGTACCGTTCTTGGGATCAAACGCCGGACGCAGTTGGCCCAGGGACTCAACAGTGGTTTCCGGACGAATGGTCTCGTCTTCTTCGATCAGCTTCACAAAGCCGTTTTCGTCGTGACCTTCAATCGGA
>JAJUKC010000066.1 GCA_029264995.1 Marinobacter sp.
CATGGAAAAGGCCTACGATGGCGACAAACTGGGCCACGCCTGGAGCCGCCCGCTGTGTGTCTACAATGAAGATGTGGGCACAGCCATCGACAGCTACAGCGGCAAGCGCCTGACCGGTACACCTATGTACCATCCGCCGCGCTTCTGGGATGGCTCGCTGATGAGGGATCACTTCCCGGAGACCGAATGGCCGCTGCTGGCGTTCTCGTTCAAGAGCAACCTGATGAACTCCTACGCCATCGGCCTTGAGCGCCTGCGTATGATCAAGCCCTACAACCCGGTGCTGATCAACCGCAAAGATGCCGAGAAGTTTGGTGTGCAACACGGCGACACCATCAGCATCGAAAGCCCGGGCGGCAAGGTGCTGGCACTGGCGCTGGTGGGTGACGGCGTGCACGAAGGCGCTATCGGCATCGAACACGGCTATGGCCACCGCGAACTCGGTGCTGCCGGCCACGTGATCGACGGCGAAGAACGCCCCGGCAACCCCTACCTGGGCGCCGGCGTGAACATCAACGACCTCGGCTTCGCCGACCCCACCCGCACAGACCAGACAGCCACCTGGCTGGAAAACGTCTCCGGTGCCGCCGTGCGCCAGGGCCTCCCGGTGCGAATCCGCACCGTTTGATAAGGCGGGGTCAGACCCCCGGTACATTTCGAGTGGTGAAATGTATTGGGGGTCTGACCCCGTTCATTAGCCTGCCAGTTCTTCTACCAAGACTCCCGCCGGAATCTCCCGACAACCGCTGGCATTCTGCCCGGACCACAATGGTGAGAAATCCCCGGTGCCAGCCGCTTCCCCGGCTGCTCGCAGCGGTGCAATGGCATTCGTTGCCAGGGGAAATACCGGTGCCTGATCGCAAACCGGGCCCAGTTCCCGCATTACCCGGTTAACAATGCCCCGCGCGGGGCCGCCGGAGAACAGGTTGGTGATGGCCGTATGCCGCGCCGCCGGGCTTTTCAGGGCCTCGCGATGCAGGGGCTTGGTGGTGGCTTCCGGGCAGAGCATGAACGCGGTGCCGATTTGTGTAGCTACGGCGCCCAGGTCCAGGGCTGCCCGCACACCTTCAGCGGTGGCAATGCCGCCGGCGGCGATTACCGGAATCTTCACTGCAGCCACAATCTGCGGCAGCAGGGCGAAGGTGCCCATCTGGGTGGTCATGTCTTTTGTGAGAAAAATCCCTCGATGGCCGCCGGCTTCCAGCCCTTGGGCGATAACGGCGTCTGCGCCGTGTTGTTCCAGCCAGATGGCTTCCTCTACGGTTGTGGCGGTTGAGAGTATTTTTGCTCCGGTTTGCCGGACTCGATCCAGCAGCGCCGGCTCTGGTAGCCCGAAATGGAAGCTCACCACCGCAGGGCGGAAGGCTTCCACAATGGCAGCGGATTCGTCATTGAAAGGCATGCGGCCGGGGCCGTTGCTGATGGTGGCTGGATCTATCTCGAATTCTTCGTAATAGGGGGCCAGGGCTTGCCGCCACCTGGCCTCCTGTTGGTCATCCGGAGCGGGTGGTGTGTGGGCAAAGAAATTGAGGTTATAGGGGCGGCCATGGGTGGCCTCATTCAGTGCCTCAAGTTCTGCTTTCAATGCATCCGGGCCAAGCATGGCGCAGGGCAAAGAACCCAGGCCGCCGGCATTGGATACGGCCGCCGCCAGGCGGTAATCCTGAACACCGGCCATGGGGGCCTGGATGATGGGCGTTTCGATACCCAGTGCTGCCAGTAAGGAATGGCGATTTAATGCTGTCATTTTGCGTATTCTCCAGATTCTTTGTGGCGGCTCTTCACCATTCTCCGTCCTTTTGTTTGCCCCGGACGGTTCTGAGTATCTGGCCCCTCACTCCCTCTTGCTCCAGTTGCACCAATACCTCGGCAAGGTCCTCGGCAAGCCCTGCATGGCGGCGATTAAGGTAGTGGTGGAGGGTAAAGGTGGCCACCGGCTCTGGCAGTATGTGCAGGTGGTGCCAGTCGGCGTTTGCCAGGGGGGTTATACCTTCGATGCTGGCCACGAAGGCCAAGTCGACCCGCCTCATTTCAAGCAGGGTTCGTACCTGTTCATAGCTTTCCGCGTGAATGGGTTCCATGTCCAGCTCTGTAGCGGTGTTTTCGGCGATAATCACGCCCCGGCGTATGGCTACTTTAATCGGATCGTTGGTGCGGGATTCCGGAAGTTGTTGGATTTCCCGGTTACGCACCACCGCGTGAAGCTTGCCTTTAAGCAGTGGGAAATCCACTCTGACAAGGTTCGGGTAGCCTTCGGCCACGGTTTCTATGCGGAACAGGTCGCCGTCCAGGTTGCCGGTATCCGCCATCAGCAGTGCCCGGCGTGAAGGGACAACCAGGGTGGTCATGTTGATATCCAGCCGCTGGTAGGCGGTTTCCAGTATCTGAACCGCCGCGATGGTGCTGGGCACGTCGTCGATAACGGCAATTCGTACTTTGTCTGGTCGCTCGCCCGCGTTGAGCGCGGCGGGTAATTGGCTGAATCCAGCCAGAATCCCGGCGTAGAACAGGTTTTTAAAATGCACGTCTATTTCCCCTCTGCTCCATTGAAGGGTGTACCGACATATTAGTTCCTATTCTTGTGTATGCCTGTTTTTTTCGGTGACTGAACTTTGCGACCGGTGTATTCCGAGAAGTCCGGCTTCTGTGGCTGGTGCTGATCGTCGGTCATATAGGCAGAGGTCAGCACAAACTCTGCGGTGGCCCGGTTGCAGGCAACGGGGATGTTCCAGAGGGCGGCTATGCGCAGCAGGGCCTTGATGTCCGGGTCGTGGGGCTGAGGCTCGAGAGGGTCCCAGAAAAACACCAGCAGGTCGATTTCGCCCTCGGCAATCTTGGCGCCGATTTGTTGGTCGCCGCCCAAAGGCCCGCTCAGCAGGCAGTTGAGGTCTTTGCGCCCGAGGCTTTCACTCAGTAGCCGGCCGGTGGTACCGGTGGCATACAAGCGCAGCGGGGCAAGCCGTGTGCGGTTTTCGTTCGCCCAGTCTACCAGTTCCTTTTTCTTGTTGTCGTGCGCCACCAGGGCAACGGATTTTACGGCCATGTTGCGTCCTTTGTTCTGTGAGAGTCCGTGAAAGGGGCAGAGTGTTTCATAAATGCGTGGCCCGGGAAATAGGACGATGGCGGCATCACGCCGGCCCCCCGTTGCGTCAATAGCCAAACGCGGGGCATTGATGTGTCTGTGGTGTGCCCTCCGGAAGTGGAAACGCCAATGGTGGAGGCCGAGCGGCTGAACCGCCCCAGGCAAACCGAAGCGCTGAAGCTGATGGCCGGCACCTTGCCTCTGGAAGTTGCTGTGGCGCAGATTCGCAAAGGTATCGACCGCCGCCGTTTTATGATTATCCCGGGTTGGCGGGCCAGGGGGCTCTGGTTCACGAACAAGCTTTTGCCTGGCACGCTTACCCGCAAGTTTGCCGACTTTCTGGTGAGCCGATGAAGCGATCCAAACCTCAGGAGAGTGCCTGATTAAGGTCGGCGATCAGGTCTTCCGCATCCTCCAGGCCAACCGACAGGCGCAGCATGCCATCGCCAATGCCCCGTTTGAGGCGTTCTTCCCGGCTCAGGCCGTGATGACTGGTGGCGCTTGGTTGGCTTACCAGGCTTTCTACGCCGCCCAGGCTGGTAGCGAGCAGAAAGACGTTCAGGGAATCCGCCACTTTTTCGGCTGCCTGCTGGCCACCCTTCACTTCAATACTGAGCATGCCGCCGAAGCCGGTCATCTGCCGTTTAGCCAGTTCGTGGCCTTCGAACGAAGGCAGGCCCGGGTAGTGTACTTTGGTGATTTTCGGATGTTGCTCCATGGCTTGAGCAACGGCCATGGCGTTTTCGTTGTGTTGGCGGACTCGTAATGGCAGCGTGCGCAGGCTGCGGGAAAGCAGGGCAGCGGTTTCCGGGGCAATCAGCTGGCCCAGGTTCTTGCGCCAGGCAACCACGGGTTTTGCCAGGCTTGCAGAGGTCATCAGGGCACCGGCGGTCAGGTCGCTGTGGCCGCCCAGGTATTTGGTGGCGCTGTGCAAGACGAGATCTGCACCCAGTTCCAGCGGTTTCTGGTTAATGGGGCTGGCGAAGGTATTGTCCACCGCCACCAGTGCACCGTTCTGGTGGGCCGTTTCAGCGATGGCGCGAATGTCCAGGATCGCCATGTTCGGGTTGGCCGGGGTTTCAAAATAGACCAGCTTGCCAGGTTCGTTCAGTGTTTCCGCCAGCCGGTCCTGCTCTTCACGGAACAGGAAAGTGACTGGAATTCCCAGCGCCCGGCAGTGATTCTTCAGCAGTTCCTGGGTACCGCCATACAGATCGCCCACGCACACAATGCCGCTACGGCCATGGGCCAGAAGAGTAGCCGAAATTGCCGCCATACCGGAGGCAAACCCCAGGGCCGCTTCTGCGTTTTCCAGCCTGGCCAGCCCCTGCTCCAGTTCCTGAATGCTCGGGTTGGTGCCCCAGCGGGTGTACAAGTTACCGTTGCTTCGCCCCTCAATCACATCCAGCAAGTCTGCCGTGTTTTCAAACCGGTAGGTGGTGGTGTTGTAAACCGGCGAGTAGGGGCTGCCGAAGGCATCCTTGTGGCGGCGATTGTGGATGATGCGGGTAGCGGGGCCTTGGTTGTCTGGGGTGGTCATGGTGGTTCCTGTTCGTCGCTTAATTGTATTGGATGGAGCCGCGGACATTTTGTGACTCAAAATGTCTTTTGGTCCGACAACAGTTTCTGAGCTTGTTCCCTGAGACCTGCGAAAATTGGACCGGCGACTTTGTCGGGAAACTCTGTGGGTAGTAATGCGCTGACGGATTCGATGACGCTATCAGTGTTGGCTGCCGTTTCCTGCATTATGGCTGTAGCCCGCTTTGGCGAAAAGCCGGTGGCCTTTGCCGTTGACAGGAAATGTCGGGTAAGCATTCTGCTCCAATGATAGTGGCGACTGCGGCCTTTTAGCGACATGGCCATTTTGATCCTTGCCGGCGGCAAGCTTCCTTTTGCCATGAGTGGAAAGGCTGATATGACATCGTAGAGTGGCGTCATTCGGTAGGCCGATTCAGGCTCAATGAACAGGCTGAAGTTCTTTGCATGTCCGTCGATGGCGGCAAGTAGCCAGAACACTAGCTGGGTTTTGAAGAAGGTTTCCCGGTCGTGACGGGCATTCTGGGAGCCTTCCAGCAGCTTGATGCATTGCTGAATGCCGGGGCCGCCATCGCTTTCGTATTTAAGGGCGGGCGGGACTCCCAATGCCTGGCACAAATCTTCCTGCGGCAAGCGCATAAGCCACGAGCCATCGCTGGACCATTTCCGGTCAAAACGTTCAACAATCAGGATACTTTTGCGACCAAAGTGCGCAATGTCCGCATTGGCGGTGGGCAGTCCAAAGGCCTTCAGAATCTGGAGACAGAGCCACTCGTTTTCGCTGCTGTCGCGCAGATCTATGTTGCTGTGCTCCAGAAAACCAATCGGTAGTTTGAATATGTGGCTGGTGGGGGTTACTCCCTGTGGAAGTTGCCACTGGTTTTGGTGCCACAATAATGCGGTTTTTTCCTGCGCACCGGCCAGAGAAATGCGGAAATCGTGATCCTTGCTCATGCCCAGAGGGGCATCTTGGTAGCCCTCCAGAAGGTGTTCGATCTCTTGGTTGCTGAGTGGTATCGCTACGGTTTGTTCAGTGGATGGAAGCGTCGTCCCATTGGGATAGAGCTGGATGGCGCCTATGCAGTCTCTGCCAACGCTGGCGAGTAGATCGAATGGATGGTTGCTGGCGACACGAAATCGGGCCTGCATACGCGTTCGAAGGGTATCGGAATCTGGTAGCAGGTTATCGAAGAAGTTATACACCCTTTCGCCTTTGTAAGGCGAAAGGGTGAGCGGTAAAGATAGTGAAATGGCACGGGCACCAGGTCGGTTTACCCACTCCCGGAGATATTGAAAGGTCATTGCTCCTGAGCGAGCCTTTTCCAGGATACCAACTTCTATCCCGTTTAGCGCTACCAGTAGTTGTGACATTTCACCACTCCTGATCCCAACCGGACTCAGCTTGTTTTGAGTTGCGCTCACTCAAATGCAGTTCGAGGTCAAGGGCTGTAAGCAGTTTGAAAAGGGTTTCTACCCGGGATGCTTCCGGCCTGTTCTCAAATCCAGATATGGTCGCCTGCTTCACGCCAACACTATCCGCAACCGTGCTTTGGCTGAGTTGACGCTCTTTCCGGATATTCTTCAGGGCTTGCGCCAACATTTCTGGTGAAGTGATTTTCACGTCTATCCCCTGCAAAGGATTTTGTAAACATTATACCCTCGGGCGGATAAAGTCTATTTATCCTTTATCGAGGATAAGTATTCAGAAGTTGGGCTCTCGGGTATTTGGTGGCCGGAGAATGAGCTGCATTGTAGACTGTTGCGTATTCTGACGTAACCGAGTTGCTCAACCGAAAGAAGGAAGACGCTTTGTCTATTAAATTGACTCAGTTCAGCCACGGTGCCGGATGTGGCTGCAAAATTGCTCCGGACGTTTTGGACCGCATCCTTCACACTGATGCTCCTGAATTTCACGATCCACGCCTGCTGGTGGGCAACAGCAGTCGCGATGATGCCGCAGTTGCCGATGTGGGTAACGGCCTTGGCATTATCAGTACCACCGATTTCTTTATGCCGGTTGTGGACGACCCGTTTGATTTCGGCCGCATTGCTGCCACCAACGCCATCAGCGATGTCTATGCCATGGGCGGAAAGCCGGTGATGGCCATCGCGATTCTGGGCTGGCCGGTCAATGAGCTGGAACCGGAAATTGCCGCCAAGGTGATCGATGGTGGTCGCGCAGTGTGTGCCGAGGCGGGTATTGCTCTGGCCGGTGGCCACAGCATCGACTCACCGGAGCCGATTTTCGGGCTGGCAGTAACCGGCCAGGTGGCAGTTGACCGTATTATCCGCAACGACACCGCCAAAGCGGGCGATCTGTTGTATCTCACCAAGCCACTGGGCGTTGGTATTCTCACCAGTGCTTCCAAGAAAGGTAAGGTTACCCCGGAAGACCTGGCCGTGGCGGTGGAGAGCATGGCAACCCTCAATAAGGTTGGCGAAGCATTTGCCGAGGTGGACGGTGTCAATGCCATGACTGATGTCACTGGTTTTGGTCTTGCCGGGCATCTGTTGGAAATTTGCCGGGGCAGTGGGCTGATCGCAAAGGTCAGCCGCAAAGCCGTGCCGGTATTGCCCAACCTGAAACCCTATATAGATGCTGATTGCATCCCGGGTGGTACCCACCGCAATGCGGCGGCCTTCGGCAAGGCTATCTCTGGTATGACCGATGCCGACAAGCTGGTGTTCTGCGATCCACAAACAAGCGGTGGCTTGATGGTCAGCGTGGCAGAAGATAGCCGGGAAGCCTTTGAAGCGGTAGCCCGAGAACACGGGCTGGATCTGCAGCCTCTGGGCCGTCTGGAAGCCGCGGGCTCAGACGAAGGCCTGGTGTTTATCGAAGATTGATACCCGGGCTTGAAAAAGCCGCACCGGAGTTTCTCCGTTGCGGCTTTTGTTTTTTCTGGCAAGACCGTTTAGCGGAACACCAGCGGCAGATAGTGGAATCCACCCGTGGGGAACATCGCCCGCTCTGGCTGTTCGCCGTCCGTCTGCTCGATGGCTTCGACCTGCTTCAGCAGCTCCTCCATGAATATCCTGAGTTCCATTCTTGCCAGGGGCGCGCCGGGGCAGACATGAATGCCGGCGCCATAGAGCAGGTTCTTCGGGGCGTTCTGGTGCGGGCAGAACTGGTCAGGATTGCCGAAAGTATCTTCGTCCCGGTTGGCAGATGCCCAGAGAAGGGTGATTTTTTCGCCGGCGGGAATGGTTCTGCCGCCTATCTCAACCTCTCTGGTGGTAACCCTGCGGTTGGAAATGAGCGGGGCGTCCATTCGCAGGATTTCGTCAATGGCTTCAGAAAGCTTCTCTGGCGCGGCCTTAAGGTCATTCAGAAGCTCGGGATGATGGGCCAGATAGTTGGTCAGTATCGAGATGCTCGCAGAAATGGTCGCGAGTTCGCCGACTGTCCAGTTGCGCAATAGGCTGACGAGTTCTTCGTCGCTCATGGGTTTGCCGTTGACCTGCTCCCGCAGTAACCGGGTGGTGACATCGTCGGGCGCTTGGTCACCGGCCTGACGGCGGGTATCCAGCAGTTCCCGAATATAACTGTCGAACTCTTCCGCAACATCGGCCATGGCAGCACGGTCCCGGGCCAGGGTTGCCCGGTGGTTCTTCATTACCCACTCAGCCAGCGGTTGGTGCAGGCTATCCGGCCAGCCCATAAACGCGCACTGAATCTGTAGCGCAAAGGGGCGGCTAAGCGCGTTGACCACATCCAGCGGCTTGTTTTTGTCCAGGGTCTGTACCAGCGCCCGGGCCACATCCCGGCATACCGGTTCAAAGCGCGCCATGGGCTCCGGCGCAAAATAGGGTTCGATGGCCTTGCGGTAGGGGGTATGTTCGGGCGGGTCCATGCCATTCGGTACGGACAAGTGGGCGGAGACGGCGTTGCTGAAGGTGTGGTGATCCTCCAGTACCTGCATGACATCGGCATGGCGAAACAACGTCCACTGCTGGTAATCACTCCAGGCCACCGGGCATTCCTTGCGCATGGCATCGTAGGCGCGGATCTGGTCCTTCTGAACCTCGGCTGATCTGGGATCCCAGTCTTGGTGGTGCTGCTCTGCCATACGGCCTCCTGATCTGTCGGTTAGCATTGGGGAAATGCTACCACCGGAGGCCGTTCTGCCTTTGGAGAAATATCAAGTCCTGATATTTGTAAAGGAAAGTGCTTATGGGGTTCGGGTAACACCGATCACTTTCAGGTGGATGGGCTTACGACCTTTCATGGGCCATTCGATGCTGCTGCCAATGCTCAGCCCCAGCATGGCGGCGCCGGCCGGTGCCAGTATCGAGACTTTGTGATCAGCGTCGCCTACCTCATGGGGGTATACCAACTCCACTTCGTGCTCCTCGCCGGTGTCTTCGTTCAGAAAGCGCACTCGGGCGTTCATGGTCACCACGCCCTCCGGCATCTCGGCCAGCGGTTTCATGTCGGCACGGCTGAGTTCGTCTTCCAGCCCATCGGCTACGTCAGACTGGCCGGCGACCCGCTCAAGCAAGGTACTGAGGCGGTTGTAATCTTCTTCTGCAACAGTGATAGGTGGCAATTCAGCCATAGGAATCTCCAGGTAAACAATCGATTGTTGGTTAGGCGCTGAATCCGGATGGGAAAGAGGAGGATTCAGCGAAATCAGAGGCGGATGGCAGCCCTGCCGGTGTTCCCGAAGGATGACCGCAGTGCCAGAGAAATCGTGTAATTGCCTGAACGAAGAGTGTTCACGGGAATTGCACTTCGCCTTTAGAGTTGAAGAAACTCTGAATTTACCCCCGGGTGAGGGAAATGGCAACTGCGAACTTGCCGAAGATCTGTGCTAGTGTCTTGCACCTGTGAACGGGCTGGTGTCTGGTAGTCGGGAGGTGGTGATGCCAATGGTGGTTCAGGCTTTGATTCCTGTCTTCGTGCTGATCATGCTGGGCCATGGCTTGCGCCGCGCAGATTTCCCCGGTGGTGATTTCTGGCCCCGTGCAGAGCGTTTCACCTATTACGTGCTGTTTCCTGCCATGCTGGTTTTCAAGCTTGGGCAGGCCCGGCTGCCTCCTTCCGCCTACGGTGATACGGCGATGCTGATTGTCGCCATGCTGCTGGCGATGACTCTGGTGCTGGTGGCTGCGCAGTGGCTCTGGGGCTGGTCCGGGCCGGTGTTTTCATCGGTATACCAGGGGGCTATCCGTTTCAATTCCTATGTGGGCCTGGCCGCGGGTGGCATGCTCCTGGGCGATGATGGGCTCTCGCTCACGGCCATCGCCGTGGCCATTATGGTACCGCTGTTGAACCTGCTGTGTATTCTGATGTTCGCACTGGTGGCCGGACGAGAGCGAATCAATCTGGCGGCGGTGATTCGGGCGATTGTCACCAACCCGTTGATCGTCGGCTCGGTTATTGGCGTGCTCTGGAGCTATTTTCAGGTAGGGTTTCATCCCTTGCTGGCGGGCATACTGGAGCCGTTGAGTAATCTGGCGCTGCCGATGGGGCTGATGTGCGTGGGGGCTGGTTTGCAGCTCAGTGCCCTGCGTGGCGGTTCGGTTCCGTTTATTGTCTCCTCGGCTCTTAAACTGGTGGCGTTTCCACTGATGACCGCGGGCCTGGCCTGGATGCTCGGGCTGGAGGGGCTGCTGGTGCAAGTGGCGGTGCTGTTGGCGGCCTTGCCTACTGCCACGTCGGCCTACATTCTGGCGCGCCAGCTTGGTGGGGATGCGCCGCTGATGGCAGGGATCATCAGCGGGCAAACCCTGTTGGCGATGGTCTCTATTCCGGTACTACTGAGCCTGCTCTGGTAAGCATTTGAGAACCGCATCAGCCACAGATTGCTGAAACTCTATGTAGCCTGACGGTGTCGATTCAATGTCAATTGCCAGCGGGTCCCAGGTGCTGAAGGTCACGTTCAGTCCTTCGGTAATGGAACGCCACCACTGGCGGTTGAATTGGGGCTCGGTCAGCAGACACGGGTGATTGGCAGCTTCGAGCTTGGCCTGAACATCGGCGATGTGTCGGGCGCCAGGGGAAAGTTCCGGGTTCAGGGTCAGAACGCCTTCCAGCGTTAGCCCATAGTGCTCGGCATAGCGGGTAAAGGCATCGTGATAAGCGAACAGGCTGACGTTATCCAGGCCTGCAAAGCTCGCACGAATACTCTGCTCTTTGTTGAGCAGTTCGGTTTGAAACCGCTCCAGATTGGCATTCAGCTGCTCGGGGTTTGCGCCCTCAAGCTCGGCCAGCGCATCCCGGATATCTTTCGCCATGTCCAGTGCCAACATCGGGTCTACCCAGATGTGCGGGTCTTCGCCGTCGCCGTGATCGTGGTGATGGGCTTCGGATTCGTGATCATGCCCATGGTGGTCATGCTCATCATGATGCTCGTCGTGGTCGGATTCATCACCTTCGCTCTCCAGGAAAGCCACTGCCCGGCCGGCGAACTCCTTGCCACCGAGCAGACGGTTGAGGAAGGTTTCCATATCCGGGCCGACCCAGAAGATGACATCCGCTTGTTCCAGGGCACGCCGCTGAGAGGGCTTCATGCTGTAGTTATGAGGGCTGGAACCGGGTGGTACCAGTGTTGAGACCTCCACACTGTCACCCGCGACGGCTTTGACCAGAAGTTCAACAGGTTTAATGGACGCAACCACATTGGTAGCGGCGACGGGTGTTGCGATAGCCAGGGCTGAGAGAGCAATGGCCAGGCGGGTGATTTTCTGCGGCATGGTATATCGAATCCTGCATGTGCGTGAAACGTTATAATATAACAATATTTGTCATGGATGCAAAAGCCGCCCATGCGAAACCGCAGGATGGCCGCTATAATGCGCCCTTTATAAATCGGCCACTTATTTTCAGGATGGTTTCATGACAGTACGCACCCGAATTGCCCCGTCGCCCACCGGCGATCCACACGTTGGTACCGCCTACGTGGCCCTGTTTAACCTTTGCTTTGCTCGCCAGCACGGTGGCCAGTTCATTCTGCGCATTGAAGACACGGACCAGGCCCGCAGCACGGCGGAATCCGAGCAGGATATCCTCAAGGCCTTGCGCTGGCTGGGCCTGAACTGGGACGAAGGCCCCGATGTGGGCGGCCCCCACGGCCCTTATCGCCAGTCTGAGCGCAAGCACATGTACGGCCAGTACGCAGAAGACCTGGTTACTGCCGGCCATGCTTTCTACTGCTTCCGTACACCGGAAGAGCTGGATGCCATCCGCGAAGAGCGCAAGGCTCAGGGCTTGAATCCTGGCATCAAGGGCGATCTGGAGTTGCCGGAAGACGAGGTAAAGCGCCGTCTGGATGCGGGTGATCCGTACGTTATCCGCATGAAAGTGCCCGATGAAGGCGTGTGTGAAATTCAGGATATGCTCCGGGGTACCATCGAGATCGATTGGGCCCAGGTGGACTGCCAGATTCTGTTGAAGTCTGATGGGATGCCCACCTATCACCTGGCCAACGTGGTTGATGACCATTTGATGGGCATTACCCACGTGCTGCGAGGTGAGGAATGGATCAATTCTGCGCCCAAGCACAAGCTGCTGTATCAGTACTTCGGCTGGGACATGCCGGAGCTGTGTCACCTGCCGCTGCTCCGTAACCCGGACAAGAGCAAACTGTCCAAGCGCAAGAACCCCACCAGCATCAACTTCTACGAGCGTATGGGCTTCTTGCCGGAGGCGGTCACCAACTACCTGGGCCGCATGGGCTGGTCCATGCCGGACGAGCGTGAGAAATTCACTCTGGATGAGATGATCGAGAACTTCGATATCCAGCGCGTGTCCCTGGGTGGTCCCGTGTTTGATGTGGAAAAACTGCGTTGGCTCAACGGCCAGTGGATTCGTGAGGAACTGAGCGATGAGCAGTTCATGGCGCGGATGCAGCAGTGGTGGTTTAACCCGGACGATCTGAAAGCCCTGGTGCCTCATATCAAGGGCAGGGCGGAAGTGTTTTCCGATGTGGCGCCCATGGCCCAGTTCATGTTCAGCGGCATGCTGAACCTGAAGCCGGAGGACTTTGCCCATAACAAACTGGATGAAGGCCAGATCAAGCGCGTGCTGCAGTTTGCCCTGTGGAAACTGGAAGCCCAGCGCCACTGGAGCAAGGACTCCATCTTTGCCGACATCAAGGCGCTGGCGAAAGCCATGGATCTGAAGATGGGTGATTTCATGTTTTCGATCTTTGTGGCCATTGCCGGGACGCCCAACTCCTGGTCGGTGATGGACTCCATGGCGTTGCTTGGCCCGGACATGACCCGCTCCCGTTTGCGTCATGCCCTTGAGGTTATGGGCGGCTTTTCCAAGAAAGAGACCAAGAAAGTGGAGAAGGAATACGCCGCCCTGGGTGTTTGATGAGCGGTTTGTTGGTTAATTGAACGATGCGAACAGGGATGTTCAAAAAACTTTAAAAAAAGCGGAATCGGGTGTTGACGCCCCAAGGGCGGATCCTTAATATACGCATCCGTTGAGGGGCCATAGCTCAGCTGGGAGAGCGCAACACTGGCAGTGTTGAGGTCAGCGGTTCGATCCCGCTTGGCTCCACCAATTTCTAGTCCCCTTCGTCTAGTGGCCTAGGACTC
>JAJUKC010000014.1 GCA_029264995.1 Marinobacter sp.
GGTTCCAAATCGAGCCAGCAGAACGACGTTCTTCGGTTTTTCAGAAGCTCCCGGAGGGCTTGTCTCTGAGGACTCTGAGCCCTGTGTTGCCAGTCCTTGATGTGGAACCACCACATCTGCAGACTGGCGCCTTGGTCAGAGGCCTCAGAGGCAAGCAGTAGATTAAGGAATTAGCCAGACGGGACACTAGGGCTCGGGGTTAGTTTCGATCCTTTAACACTGAATAAATCTGATACGCCGCATGTTCTGCGCCTTCAGAAGGCGCCTTTCGGTTTTTTTCCCAAGAAGCCAGCAAATTCAGAACCCGCTTTTCGTCATTACTGCGGAATCCAGGCCAGTACACGTAGGGCACCAGGTTCGGGCGGCTGATGAAAAACAGCGCGGTTTCCTCCGGTTTGTCTTCAATATCGCCCCGCAGCCCCAGGGTGAAACGTTGTCCATCGCTTCCGGTGAGCGACACCAGCAAGGAGTTGTTGTCGTCGACGCGCCGGGCGTCACTCACGGTGATGGGTGGCTCAAGGCTGGGCACAGAGGTTATGGCGTACTGAAAAACAATCAGAGCCAGAAGCAGGACAATAAGCACCGCCAAAGCGATCGATTTAACCATGAGCGTCTCGTGGAACCAGTTCAAAGTGGGCTTTAATGGCGGGCTGCAAGTGTATCACTACTACCTGGCTTGCGAGTCTCCGGAAATAAGTCTTACCGCAACATCGCCGTATTGCGTGCTGTTTTCTCTTACATGCTCGGCGCTGAACAGATTCAGCCACTGATCGTCCTTTAGCAATACCTCTCCGGTGCTGGTGCTATTTTGCTGGCCGGCCACATAATTGCCGGCAAAGCTAAGCATGAAATCCCCGGGGGATTCCGGCAGGGCTCTTAGTTCAAAGTCCAGTGTCATTTCAGGTGACGACACAAATCCCTTGCCGTCAGGGTCTACGTCAACTTTCAGTAGACGCGATTGTTCCAGAAACGCCGGGCGTAATTCGGTGGGAGCCTGGCCTGGCTCTGTGGCCTGGCATTCGCAATAGCGAACCTCCAATACCATCGGGCTGTTTTTGAGGTAGTGTTCGGGAGACGGGCCGCCGGCCTGGGTAATGCCTGGAAGCAGGCACAGCGTTGTAAGGCCGAGCAAACCGAATTTGAGTGATGCGATCCTTTGCATGATTGAGCTCCTTTCAAGGTTTAACCATAGATGTTCAAGCTATTCTGTTTTAAGTTCCGTCGCAAGTTACGCCGGCCGATTAGAAAAGCCTGCACATTAGCAGGCATCGTTTGCAAGCACACTGGGCACGAATCAGAACGCCTGATTTAGCTTCCTGCGTGCCTCCGCTAACTGGCTCACCGCGAGCCCGTAGGGTTTCAATTCTACGGCTCGCTCCAGGTTTTGAACGGCTTCCCGGTAACGCTTCTGGCCCAATAGAAATGAACCGTAATTGCCCCAGGCGTAGGCATAGTCCGGGTCCAGATCGATCATTTCCCGATACAGCCTATCCCGCTCCTCAAGGTTTTTAGTAGCCTTGGCCAACTGAACGTGTGCCATGGCCAGGTTCGGCCCATTACGAACTGCGCGTTCTGCCTGTTGCCTTGCGGTGCTGACGGCGCTTTCTTTGTAGGCCCGGCGATCGTGTCGTTGCCCAACCTTGTAGCCGCTCACCAGAGTCAGGCGGGATTGGGCAACCGCCACCCATGGCTCGTCGCCGTCCAACACATTGGCGCGCTGAATCAGGTAACTGGCTTCATCTCGTTGATCGAGATCGAGAGGGTCGCGCTCGATCAGGAAATACGCCTGCCTGGCCATTTCGACGGCGGTGGCGGCTTGAGTCAGAGCGGAGAAAAAGGTGAGGACGAGTAGCGCGCAGGCGCTTTTGATTCCCTTCATGAGAGACAACTCCTGGTTAATTAACCTGCACCCTGGGAAGGGACGCTCACTCCGAGGCAATAAACTGAACGATAGCGGCTTTTCTGTTGTGATTCTTCAGCCAATCCTTGATTTCAACGGCCTTGGTGGTATCGGTTTCTCCAACCAGTTTTTTCAGGCGCTCGACTTTCTTGCTCTCCATCTTTTCATCCCGAACCTTCCGCTGCCATTGGTCGGTGAACACCGAGGGAAGTTTGTGGGCGAGCTCCAGGGACTTGAGTAACGTCCATTCGCTGCCATCGAGCCAGGCCTCATCACAGAATGCGCAGAGATCGATACGGTTCTTGTGCTCGCTGGATACCGAGTACTTGGTCATCAGTTTGCTGCACTTGGGGCAGGAGAGGGCGGTTTTGGCATCGTTTTCGACGGTTACATCCGCGTCTACGGCTTCGCTCTGCTCGACCGGTGCATTTCGTTCCGCCCAGTCGCGATAATACAGCAATGACAGCGAGGCACCCTCACAGTCCGGGCAACCCATAACCGGGAGGCCATCCTCAATTTTGGTGGGTTTCAGGTCCGTATTTCTGCATTTTGGGCATTTCATGGTCATTCCTTTTTTGATGAAAGCCAGTTTGGGAGGCTGCCAATGTCAATCTTGTCTCGAACCACGGCGGGGAAAGATCACCCGATAAACGGCGCGCCATACCACTGAATCCAGCGGAGCATACCGCAACGCCTGAGCGACCGCGCCCCAGGCCGTCCCAGATTTGCCAATCGTTGCAAAATGACGGGCTTTCCGGCAGTAGAAGCGGGCCAGGCCCCAGCGGATGTCACCGGGTTTGAGTGTACTTCCGTATTCCTCGATAAAATCACGAATGATCGCTTCGTTAGCGGCAAACCGGCGCTTCTTGTCGCTGGAAATCTGGTCTGCCATCACCCGATAATAACCCCAGTACTCGGGCACATACAGGAAGGTGAAACGGGCTGAAAAACGCAGCCAGATGTCGTAGTCGTCGGCGACGCCGTAGCGGCCGGAAAACCCGCCCATGGCATCGAAACATTCCCGCCGCGCCATTACCGTGTTGATGCTCACGCTGTTGTCCACCAACATCTGGCGGGCAATCCGGCCCGAGTACCGGCGCATATTCTTGCGGGACAACTCCCGGCCCTGCTCGTCGATCATGATTTCATCACTGTGAAGGACATCCACCTCCGGGTGAGCCTGCATCAGCGCCACTTGGCGTTCCAGCTTTTCAGGCACCCACAGGTCATCGGAATCCAGAAAACACAGCAATTCGCCCCGGGCATATTGAAGCGCCAGGTTACGGGCAATGCTCTGGCCCTGGTTTTCCTGAAAATGGTATTGGATGCGTTCATCACCCAAATAACTGGCCAGCTTCTCGCGGGTGCTATTCCGGGAGCCATCATCAACGATGATCAGCTCCCAGTGGGGATAGGATTGGGCCAACACAGACTCGACCGCTTGCGTGATGGTGCGCTCACGGTTGAAGGTGGGGGTGATGATGCTGACCAGAGGAGCAGACGCAGGCACAAGTTGTCCTGATTGGTGTCCTTCGCGGGACTGAGGTGCCGCAGGGGAGGCTGCAGAATTGAAGCGATGGGTCATGCCTGAGACTCTTCGGGAATCTGAACCAACAGATCAGTCGCCCCAATATCCACCCCTGCCTGGGACAGCAAAGTCGACACCTGCCCACGATGATGAGTTTGGTGGTTGAAGAAATGAAGCACCAGGCTTGAAAACCGTTTACTGGCCGGAATCCCTTTAGTGTTGTGATAACTGAGAGTGACAGCGAGATCGTCTTCGGTTAACTCGGAAATCCAATGGATAATCTGCCAATCCAACCAGGTTCGATGTTCTGTTAATTGCGCAATATCACCAAAGAGAATTTGGTTCAGGCTAGTTGGATTATCAAGGGTAGCGATTTCTCGGAGCGAGACCTGACATGACGGATGAGTAGCAAAACGTTTGAGCCAGATCGTATCTCCGACGAGGATATGGTTCAGTGTTACCAAAATAGACCCAAAGAAGGCGCCGCGATCTTTCGCAAGTTCATCGGCCGAAAGCTGTGCGGCCGCCTCATAGACCTTTGAGTTCATCCACTGATTGTAAGTGGCGAGCAGTTCAAAGTGGTTTTTCAGGTTCATTGGAATTCCGTTCCGTACCTAGCTGTAAGGCTTTGAATTGTCCTCGAATGGCGGTGAAGTCCCAGAAGCAAATGGGTAGCTTTGACCACTTTGTTACACATTGACCGAGTACTTGAGGTCACGTGCCTCATCTCCGGTCATACCACGAAAGCCCCAGCAGTGGGGAGGTTGTTCCTTGATTGTGATCTCAACATCCACGGGTGAGATGCCAACCACGGACTCAATCTTTTGGAAGAGCTCCTTGATCAAAGCTTTTTGGGTCTCGGGCGTTCGGCCCTGCATCATATTGATCTCGATGGCCGTGTAGGCGGGAGTTCTGCCACCTGGATAATAAAAATCCTCGGGTTCCATGGGGATAAAACGATGAGCCCGCTTGTCTTTCGGCATACCGAGTACGGACTGCATGCATCCGTGAATGACCTCGGAGAGCTGAGCCTTGATCGGATTAAGATGTTCTCTGATTCCATAGATGACTATCACGATGCCTCCTGCAATGTGTAATGTCCGCAAAGACGGTGTAGATCCTGAATGGACCTAATTGATTGGTTGCATTTACTCTTCGCACACGGGCATATGTGCCAGCCTATCACGAAGCACTGATAATTCCCCGCCCAACAAAAAGGCCCGGCAGCTTCCGCAACCAGGCCTTTTCTTTGCTCAGCGGTCAATCACCTCAACCGCATTTGCTGTCGCCGCAGGACAGGCAGGTGGCGCAGCCGTCCATCACGATTACGGCCTTGGTGCTGCACTTGCCGCACATGGTGGCGTTGGCGGGGTACTCGCTGGCGCTGTCGTCGTTGGTGGCCTTGTTCTGGCTGGCTTCAAACTCCGCGCGCTTCTCGGCGAGAATGCGCTTGGTGGTTTCGCTCAGCTCGTCGCTTTCCAGCAGGCCGATGGCTTTCAGGTGTTTCTCGATTACGGCCCCGATTTCAGCAACCAGGGACGGCATGAAAACACCGCCTTTCTTGAAGTAACCACCGTTGGGGTCGTACACGCTACGCAGCTCTTCCACCAGGAAGGTGACATCGCCACCTTTACGGAAGACCGCAGAGATAACGCGGGTGAGGGCGATTACCCACTGGAAATGCTCCATCGACTTGGAGTTGATGAACACTTCATAGGGCTGACGGCTCTCGTGGTCGGTGCCTTCGTTGAGCAGGATGTCATTGATGGTGATGTACATCGCATGCTCTGCCACCGGAGGCTTGATCTTGTAGGTGGTGCCCAGGAGGAAATCCGGGCGTTCGATGTTCTCGTTCATCTCCACCGGCTTGGTGTCGGCTTTCACCGGCGCCTGGTGCTCACCCGTGGTCTCGGTGTCGGCTTTCTTTACCCGGTAGCCGACGATCTTGTTGCTGATTTTCACTGTCATGTTCGTAATTCCTGTCTGTCGGTTCCCGGATTAATACTTGCCGTAAGTGCCTTCTTTCAGCGCGTCGAAGAGGTTGGCGGCGGTGTGAATTTCGCCATCGTACTCTACCTGTTCGTTGCCGCGCAGGGTCACTTTGCTGCCGTCGTCCAGGGTGAACTCATACAATGTGTTCTCAAGGTCTTTCTCTTTCACCAGTACGCCCTGGAACGCTTCCGGGTTAAAGCGGAAGGTGGTGCAGCCTTTCAGGCCCTTGTCGTAGGCGTACAAGTAGATGTCCTTGAAGTCCTGGTATGGGAATTCTGTCGGAACGTTGGCAGTTTTGGAAATGGAGGAATCTACCCATTTCTGTGCCGCAGCCTGGATGTCGACGTGTTGCGTGGGCGTTACGTCGTCGGAGGTGGTGAAGTAGCTTGGTAGCTTCTTGTCTTCATCCTCGGAGAACGGCATTGCGCCCGGGTTGACCAGGTGGCGGTAGGCCAGCAGTTCGAAGCTGAATACGTCTACCTTCTCTTTGGTTTTACGGCCTTCACGGATAATGTTCCGGGCGTAGTGGTGCGAGAAGCTCGGCTCAATGCCGTTACTGGCGTTGTTGGCCAGCGACAGGCTGATGGTGCCGGTCGGGGCAATGGAGGTGTGGTGGGTGAAACGGCCACCTTTCTCGGCCAGCTTGGCTACCAGCTCCGGCTCTACTTCGGCAATGCGGCCCATGTAGGCGCTGTACTTGGCGTGCAGTACCTTGCCTTTGACCTTGTCGCCCACCTTGATGCCGTCTTCGGCCAGTTTCGGGCACTTGGTCATCATTTTCGGCGTTACTTCAAACTCGTCGTCCATGATTGGCGCCGGGCCTTTCTCTTCGGCCAGGGCCAGGGACTGGCGCCAGCCTTCTACTGCCATTTCACGAACCACTTCTTCGGTGAACTTCACGGACTCGTCAGAGCCGTAAGGCATGCGCAGCATGGCGAGGGTGGAGCCCAGGCCCAGAATGCCCATGCCGTGGCGGCGCTTGTAGGTGATCTCGTGGCGCTGTTCGCCCAGGGGCAGGCCGTTGATTTCGACTACGTTGTCCAGCATGCGGGTGAAGGTGCCAACCACTTTGCGGTACTTCTCGTAGTTGAAGCTGGCTTTCTCGGTGAACGGGTACTCGACGAACTTGGTGAGGTTCACGGAGCCCAGCAGGCAGCTGCCGTACGGGGGCAGGGGCTGCTCGCCACAGGGGTTGGTGGCGCGGATGTCTTCGCAGAACCAGTTGTTGTTCATCTGGTTGACCTTGTCGATCAGGATGAAACCTGGCTCGGCGTAGTCGTAAGTGCTGGTCATGATGGTGTCCCAGATGAACTGGGCTTTCACCGTTTTGTAGATGCGGCAGGCGACTTTGCCTTCGTTGTTTACCACGTAGCCTTCCTGTACCGGGAAGTCACGGTATACGAATTGGCTGGCGTCGGTCAGGTCCAGGCCTTCGTCGTCGGCTTCTTTCTGGGTAACCGGGAAGGATAGGTGCCAGTCGTCGCCGTTACGCACAGCTTCGATGAAGTCTTCGGTGATCAGCAGGGACAGGTTGAATTGGCGCAGGCGGCCGTCTTCACGCTTGGCCTGGATGAATTCGATCACATCCGGGTGGTGTACGTCGAAGGTGGCCATCTGGGCACCGCGGCGGCCACCAGCGGAGGATACGGTGAAGCACATGCGGTCGAAGATATCCATGAACGACAGCGGGCCAGAGGTGGTCGCGCCGGCGCCGGCCACGTACGCGCCACGCGGGCGCAGGGTCGAGAATTCGTAACCAATACCACAGCCGGCCTTGAGGGTGAGGCCCGCTTCGTGGTTTTTCTCCAGGATATCGTTCATGGAATCCTGGATGGTGCCGGATACGGTGCAGTTAATGGTGGAGGTGGCCGGCTTGTGGGCTTCGGCACCGGCGTTGGAGGTAATACGGCCGGCGGGGATAGCACCGTTCTGCAGGGCCCACAGGAATTCCTTCATGTACTTGTCGCGTACATTCTTTTTCTCAACCTCGGCCAGGGCCTTGGCCACGCGCTCATAGGTTGCGTTGATGTCTTTGTCGACAGGCTCGCCGGTCTTGGTCTTGAGCTGGTACTTGCTGCTCCAGATATCCAGCGAAGCTTCCTGCATGGGAATCGTTGTGATCACTGCCTGTGCCTTAGCGTTCATTGCCACCCTCGGTTTTCAGTATGTCTCTTTTTGAAGACGCCGTCCTCAGCGCCTTACCCCTGTGTGTTTCTGGTACTGCATTGGTTATCGCGCCAGCAGAATCACTATATATGGTGTTCGTGCCTGGCCGGAAAGACTGCCTTCCATAACCGGAATTCTGTATTGATCACTGCTGCCAGCCTTGTGTCTGCTGGCATTTCTACTGCTTGACATTCAGTAGGTGTTGGCGTAGCTGGCCCTATATATGGGCTTATTTTTTGGGAAGTATAACAGGATATAGTGTTCTGTGAATAAGAGAGCAACTATTGATTGGCGCCTGTGGGCAAAGAAAATCAATGGAAAAGTTCTTGAATCTGCGGGAAGGCGCGCCATTGCCGGTTTCTCTGCAGATTACTATATGTTGTGGTTAAAAAGTGTGCGCCTTAAAAGTTTCGGAATGCAGGTTTTTGTGACTTCTGCACGTATCCAAAAGCGACGTGTCGGTAGAGTATGAGAGTGGCGTCGTAATACTGCAGTGGCCCACAGGAAGTGATAACGACTATAAAAGGAAAAGAACAATGAAAGGCCTGAAACCTACCGTTCTTGCGCTGTGTATTGCCGGGGCACCCCCAGCCGCCCTGGCGTTTCAACCGTTGGACGAAGCCACGATGGGAAACATCACCGGTCAGGCGGGTGTGACCATTGAGTTGGAGACCAAACTGAACATAGATCGGTTTATCTATACCGATGAAGGTTCACTTGAGATCAACAACATCTTCGTCGGCGGTACCAACCGTAGCGATCTGTTCCCGGAGTTGGGGGTTAACCTGATGGGCGGTGCCGCCCAGGAAACCGACTTGCTGGATAACATCCGTATTGAAATCGATGTGCTCAGCGACGGTGATGCCATCATCAACGTGCTGCCGCAGGTTTTTGGTGCGGTTGATGTGCGGGTATCCACGGACCAGTGGAACCTGGTTGGCACTACAGATTCCACCACCATCCTCGATAACTTTACTGCCGATATCCTGATGGGCGGTGCCAATATCGAGATTGATGCCGATACCGACGTGATGAACCTGCGCGCCGATATCGCCATTGATAACATGGAGTTTGACGCACCGTTCCTAGCGGTGGGCATCCGGGATCTGCGCCTGACCGGTGATACCTATGACCCGGTTCGCAACAAGAACATTCCGGATCTGTTCGCCAAGGTGGACCTCGATATCTACAAGGGCTCCAACAGCCTGGGTGTCGACAGCCTGGCGGTGGATATGGATTCGTTCCGTGCCGATATGACCATTGGTGGGGTGTTGGTGGGTGGTACGTCCATTGGCAGCATCTTCATGGACGACCTGGCCATTACCAATACCCAGATGGTGATCTACGGCCACTAAAACGGCTAAGTAGAAACAAAAACGGGGCCGCGTAGGCCCCGTTTTTGTCTGTCGGGTGTTTCAACCCAACAGCAGACTGTCGTCGTCCACTTCCAGGCCGCGCTGTTTCTCGAACAGGCCCAGCAGGTCTTTCACTTCCAATCCGTCCCGGTCTTTACCGGCAATATCAAACACCACCTGGCCCTGGTGCAGCATCACGGTGCGGCTGCCGACTTCCAGTGCCTGTTTCATGCTGTGGGTGACCATCAGGGCGGTGAGCTTCTGCTCCTCGATGATCTGCTGGGTGAGTTCCAGCACGAAGTTGGCGGTTTTCGGGTCCAGCGCGGCGGTGTGCTCATCCAGCAGCAGAATGCTGGAGGGCGTGAGGCTGGCCATCAGCAGGCTGACAGCCTGGCGCTGGCCGCCGGAAAGCAGGCCCATTTTGTCGCCCAGGCGGTTTTCCAGGCCCAGTTTCAGGGTGGCAAGGCTTTCCCGGAATTGCCCGAGGTACTGCTTTTTCACCGCGCTGGTCAGGCCCCGGCTTTGGCCGCGTTTGATGGCCAGGGCCAGATTTTCTTCAATGGACAGGTTTTCGCAGGTGCCGGCCAGGGGGTCCTGGAACACCCGGGCAACCCGGGCTGCCCGTTTGTGGGTGGGCAGACGGGTAACGTCCAGGTTGTCGACGATAATCTGGCCGCTGTCGACCATGACTTCGCCGGCCAGGGCGTTCAGAAAGGTGGATTTGCCGGCGCCGTTGCTGCCGATGACTGTCACGAATTCGCCCTGGTTTACTGTCAGGCTCATGCCCCGCAGGGCCGGGTTTTCCAGCGGTGTGCCTTTGCCAAAGGTAAGCCGCAGATCGGTTGCGCTGATCATAGTGCCTCCTCAGGCCTTTTTGCTGGTGAAACGGCCGGCGATCTTGGTGCGAACGCCGGGCAGTACGATGGCCAGTGTGACCAGAACCGCGGTAATCAGGTTCAGATCCTGTGCCTGCAGGCCCAGAATATCGGCATTCAGGGCAAAGGCGATGGCCAGGCGGTAGATAATCGCTCCCACAACGCACGCCAGCAGGGCGCGAACCACGGTGGAAGGGGTGATCACGGCTTCACCGCCAATGAGTGAGGCGAGACCAATCACAATCACGCCCACGCCCATGGTGACATCTGCAGCACCCTGGCTTTGGGCGAACAGGGCACCCGCCAGGCCTACCAGGCCGTTGGAGAGAGCAACCCCGAGAATGATCATGCCGCCGGTCGCAATGCCCTGCGCACGAGCCATACGGGCGTTGGCACCGGTGGCGCGCATGGCCAGGCCGGTCTCGGATTTCATGAAACGCCACAGCAGAATCAGGGACACAATGGCGACCAGGGTAAACAGCAGCACCGGCACCTGATGGAACGCCAGGCCCAGGTCGTACCAGGGAGTCAGTACGGTTTCTTCTGTGAGCAAGGCCACGTTCGGCCGGCCCATGATGCGCAGGTTCACGGAGTAGAGTGCGATCATGGTAAGGATGGAGGCCAGCAGGTTCAGAATGTTGAGCTTTACATTCAGGATGGCGGTTACGGCACCGGCAGCCATGCCGGCCAGCACCGCACAGCCGGTTGCCAGCCAGGGATTCCAGCCTTCAATAATCAACATAGCGGCAACGGCGGCGCCCAGGGGGAAGCTGCCGTCCACCGTCAGGTCGGGGAAGTCGAGTACACGAAAAGAGAGGTAGATACCAAAGGCAACCAGGCCGTAGATCAGGCCGGTTTCGAGAGCACCGTAGAATGCAATATCACTGAGCATGGGTAGTTTTTCACCGTGAAAGAAAACGGGCGGGCCCTTTTGGGGTCCGCCCGTGTTGGTCAGGCGTTACTTGTCGTTTTTGACGACTTTGACGGCTTCCTGGATGAGGTCTTCGGGCAGGGTAACGCCCATGCGCTCGGCGGCCTCAGGGTTCACGTACAGGTCTAGTTCTTCCATGGTTTCAACCGGCATGTCGGCTGTGCCGGCGCCTTCCAGTACGCGGGCGACCATGGCGCCGGTCTGCCGGCCGTGGTTGTAGTAGTTGAAGCCGAGGGCGGCGACTGCGCCACGCTCAACAGTGGCGGTGTCGGCGGCAAAAACCGGGATCTTGGAATGCTCGCCCACGGAGATAACTGCTTCAGCGGCACTGATCACGGTGTTATCGGTGGTCAGGTAGATGGCGTCGGCTTTGCTTACCAGGGAACGGGCTGCACCCAGCACTTCGGAGGTCTTGGTGGCAGCACCTTTTACCAGTTCCATGCCACGGGCCTGCAAGCGCTCTTCCAGCAGTTCAATCAGTGCGGCTGCGTTGGCTTCGCCCGGGTTGTAAACGGTGCCGATGCGCTTGGCGTCGGGCATTGCGCGCTGAAGCATATCCAGATGCTTCTCGATGGGCAGCATGTCGCTCACGCCGGTAATGTTGGCACCCGGGGCTTCCCAGCTTTGTACCAGTTTGGCGGCAATCGGGTCAGTTACTGCAGAGAACACAACGGGTACGTTACGGGCCGCAGCGGCAACGGTTTGTGCAGACGGAGTGGCAATGGCCACGATCACGTCCGGATTTTCACCCACAAACTTGCGGGCAATCTGGGAGGCAATGGCTGAGTTGCCCTGGGCACTTTCGTGCATCAGGCGCAGGTTTTCGCCTTCGCGGTAGCCGCGCTCGGCCAGTTCGTCCTTAACGCCCTCATGGACGGCATCCAGTGCCGGGTGTTCAACAATCTGTGTGATGGCAACAACACGGGGGTCGTCCGCCTGAACCAGGCTTGCTGCGGCCAGCAGCGAGGCGCCGATCAGGGTGCGCAGGGATTTCTTGGCCATATGCCCATCTCCGAGTCAGTTACTGTTTTTTCCCGTGAAACCGGGGGCAAAAATTCAAGGTGCGCAAGTTTAACACAGCCATGCGGCAATCGGTGTAGCGGAAGGCGCAGATTGTTGCGATGATCGTTTGAGTGGTTGCAGATGCAAAATTATTTTGCACGGATCACGTTTTGACGGGCTCTGGTGTGTTGAAATAGGCTACTAAAGTCTAATAATACGAGAACGCGACAAAGCGAATCCGAAACTATAACGACAAATCAGGAAGGTCCATGGACACAACGAAGAAGCTCCCCTTAGAGATGGTCTACCACTGGGAGGCCACCAGCCCCAATTCCCTTTACATGACGCAGCCCATTGGCAACGGCAAGGTGGTTGAGTACACCTGGGGCCGCGCTGTGGATGAGGCGCGCCGGATGGCGGCTTACCTGAAATCCCTGAACCTGCCGGAGAAAAGCCGGATTGGTCTGATTTCCAAGAACTGTGCCCAGTGGGTGATGACAGACTGGGCCATCTGGATGGCCGGGCACATTTCCGTGCCGCTGTATCCCACCCTGAACGCCGATACCGTGAACTACATCCTCAACCACGCCGAGTGCGATGTGTTGTTCGTGGGTAAACTGGACGACTGGGACAGCATGAAATCCGGTGTGCCGGAATCGGTTCGCTGCATTTCCTATCCGCTGAGCCCGCCCAACGATTTCGAGACCTGGGACGACATTGTTGCCAAGTACCCGCCGCTGGAAGGCAAAACCAGGCGGGACCCGGAAGAGCTGGCGACCATCGTGTACACCTCTGGCAGTACCGGTCGCCCGAAAGGCGTTATGCTCAGCTTCAATAACATGGCATTTGCCGCTGCTGGCGGTATCGAGACTCTGGGTGTCGGGCCGGGCGAGCGCATGTTGTCTTACCTGCCGCTGGCTCATGTGTTTGAGCGCACGTTTGTGGAGCTGGGTTCGCTGTATTCCGGCTTCCAGCTGTATTTTGCCGAGTCCCTGGACACCTTTGTTCAGGATCTTCAGCGGGCACGGCCCACACTGTTTCTCTCGGTTCCGCGCCTGTGGGTGAAATTCCAGCATGGTGTCTTGCAGAAAGTGCCCAAGCAGAAGTTGGATCGTCTGCTGAAGATTCCAGTAGTGAACAAGCTGATCAAGAAGAAGGTGCTGAAAGGCCTTGGCCTGGACAAGGTGAAGCTGGCCGGTTCCGGTTCCGCGCCGCTGTCCAATGATGTACTGGACTGGTATCGCAATCTCGGCCTGGAACTGCTGGAAGGCTACGGTATGTCTGAGAACTTCGCCTACTCCCACATGAACAAGCCGGGCCGTACCCGCACGGGTTATGTCGGTGAAGCCCTGCCGGGCGTTGAGGTAAAAATCAGCGAGCAGGGTGAAGTGCTGGTGAAGAGCCCGGCCACCATGATGGGTTACTACAAGGACGAAGAAAAAACCAAAGAGGCATTCACCGAGGATGGCTTCCTGCGTACCGGTGACAAGGGCGAGATTGACGAGATGGGCCGCCTCAAGCTGACCGGCCGCATCAAGGAGATCTTCAAGACCAGCAAGGGTAAGTACATTGCCCCGGCACCGATCGAGAATCGCCTGATGTCTCACGATGCCATCGAGATGGTGTGTGTGTCTGGTGCCAACCAGACTCAGCCCCACGCGTTGGTGGTTCTGGGTGAGGAAATTCGCCCGAAAGCTGCTGATGAGAGCTTCCGCAAGGAGTTGGAAGAAAGTTTCAGGCAGCTGATTCAGGATGTAAACAAGACTGTAGATCCCCACGAGCAGCTGGCTTTCATTACGGTGGTCAGCGATGAGTGGTCCATCGAGAACAGCTTCCTGACGCCGACGCTCAAGCTTAAGCGTAACGTGGTTGAAGATGCCTATCAGGCGAAAGTGGACAGCTGGTACGCCAAGAAGCAGCCGGTTATCTGGCAGTAAAGGCGACGGCTTACACGGTAAGTACAAGAAGGCCCGGCAAACTGCCGGGCCTTCTTGTTTCTGGCGCTTTGATGCCTGAAACCGTCAGGCCATGGTTCTGGAGTTGGAGATGGACCGGTTCATTAGAATGATGGGGATGATGCCGGCCAATACAATAATCAGAGCGGGCAGGGCGCTGTGGTAGAGCTGTTCGTCTGAGGCAAACTGGTACACGTAGGTGGCCAGGGTCTCGTAATTGAAGGGCCGCAGAATCAATGTGGCCGGCAGTTCCTTCATGCAGTCGACAAAGACCACCAGAGCGGCGGTGACCAGTGTCCCGCGCAGCATCGGCAGGTGCACGTTGATCAGGGTTTTGCCTGGTGTATGGCCAAGAGAACGGGACGCCATGTCCATGCTGGGGGTGATTTTCTGAAGGGCACTTTCCACGCTGCCGGCAGATACCGCCAGAAAACGCACGGTGTAGGCAAAAATCAGCGCAAACGCGGTTCCACTCAGCAGCAGGCCGGTGCTTACGCCAAGATAATCCCGCATCAGGGAATCCAGCCAGTTATCGAAGCCGGCCAGTGGCACGATGACGCCCACGGCCAGCACTGCGCCGGGCATGGCGTAACCGAGACTGGATAGGCGCATCAGGATCTGCATGCCACGGGTGTTGTGCAGACGGCGGCTATAGGCCAGCGTAACGCCAATGATCAGGGTGGTGAGCGCTGCCGCGCTGGACAGGAACAGGCTGTTAAAGGTGTTCTGAATAAAATCCGGGTTCCAGCTGACATCAAAGTATTCCCAGGCATAATAGCCCAGGGTGGCGCCAGGGATAATGAAGCCAAACACCAGCGGCACGGCGCAGACGACCACACAGATCATCTGGCGTGGGAAAGACATGGTGAAACGGTGAATCGGGTCCCGGTTGTCGCGGGCCGCGTACTGTTGCTGTCGGCGCCGTGAATAGCGTTCCAGGGTCACCAGGATGACCACGAAAATGAGCATGGTGGTCGCGATCTGGGCCGCTCCGCCCAGGTTACCCAGGTTCATCCACGTATCGAACAGGCCGCGAGTGAGGGTTTGCACGGCAAAGAAATCGACGGTACCGAAATCGTTCAGGGTTTCCATCAGCACCAGGGACAGGCCCACGGCAATGGCCGGCCGGGCAATGGGCAGTACCACCCGGAAGAAAGTGCTCAGCGCCGAATGGCCCAGGCTGCGGCTGACGGCAAACAGCGAGGGCGACTGTTCCAGAAAGGCAGCTCGCCCAAGCAGGTACACATAGGGATAGAGCACCAGCCCAATCATCAGAATGGCGCCTTCCAGGCTTCGGATCTCCGGGAACCAGTAATCGCTGGCATTCTGCCAGCCGAACCACTCACGCAGGGTACGCTGCACGGGGCCGGCGTAATCCAACAGGCTAGTGTAGACATAGGCAATTACGTAGGCCGGTACGGCAAACGGCAGCAGCAGGGCCCATTCGAAGAACTTCCGACCCGGGAATTCGCACATGGTCACGGCCCAGGCTGTGGCCAGTCCGATCAACAGGGTTAGTGCGCCCACACCGATCATCAGCTTGATGGTGGTGGTCAGGTAGCGGGGCAGAGTGGTTTCAATCAGATGTGGCCAGATGTTCTCGTCCGGGAACAAGGCCAGGAAGATCACTGACAGCACTGGAAGCGCAACAATGGCGGTAGTGATGAAGGCGCTGATCAGCCAGCGCTTTGAGGTACGTTTTGCCAGTAACGGTTGCGACAGCCCCGGGTTTGCACTGGAAACGACCTCGGTCATGGTGATCCTGTTAGTGTAGTGGTGATGAGAAGTGTTGCGATTTTAGATAGTGCGTTGCTTCCCTGCAATGACTGTGGTCATGTTTGTGGCCAACAAAAAAGGGTGTCCTGGACAGGACACCCTTCGGTCTAGCGGTTGATATGAGGCTGATCAGCCGTCATAGTCAACGCGGTCAACCAGCTTCACAGCCGCTTCGCGGTTGTTGGCGATTTCCTGCAGGGAGAGGTCGTCCGGGTTGATCTCACCCCACTCGGCTACCAGGCCAGAAGGCTTCACTTCCGGGTTCGCCGGGTACTCGGTGTTGGCTTCCGCGTAGATGCGCTGGGCTTCCGGTGAGGACAGGAATTCCATCAGCTTGATGGCATTGTCCTTGTTCGGCGCGCTCTTGGTGAGGGAAATGCCACTGATGTTTACGTGAGTGCCACGACCTTCGGCATTCGGGAATACCAGGTTAACCTGTTCGGCGATCGGGCGCTGGTTTTCGTCCATCAGCATGTTGCCGTAGTAGTAGCTGTTGCCAATGGAAATGTCGCAGACACCTTCAGCGATGGCTTTGATCTGGTCGCGATCGCCACCCTGGGGTTTGCGTGCCAGGTTTTCTTTGACGCCTTGCAGCCACTCTTCGGTCTTCTCTTCACCGTGGTGGGCGATCATGGAGGAGATCAGGGCGATGTTGTACGGGTGCTTGCCGCTGCGGGTACAGATGCGGCCTTCCCACTTGTCATCAGCCAGTTGCTCGTATGTGGTGATCTCACCCTCTTCAACGCGATCTTTGGATGCGAAGATCAGGCGGCCACGAGTGGTCAGGGTGTACCACTTACCTTCCGGGTGGCGCAGGTTCTCCGGAATGTTCTTCTGCAGCGTGTCGGTTTCAACACCGGCAACCAGGTCTTTCTCAACCAGCTCGTTGATGCGGGAAATGTCGACAGTCATTACGACATCCGCCGGGCTGTTGCGGCCTTCGCGCTCCAGGCGCTCGGAAAGGCCTTGCTTGGCAAACACAACGTTCGCTTCAATGCCGGTTTCTTCGGTGAAGGCGTTGAGCAGGGGTTCCAGCAGGTAAGCCTGGCGGTAGGAATAGATGTTGACCTCGCCGTCGGCGGAGGCGGACAGCGGCATGGCGGCCAGAGCGATGGCGGCAGTTGCGGCAAGTTTCATTCGCATAATGTTGATCCTTTCTGTCGCGTTGCTAAAAGGTGAGCGTTCACCTGTAAGTGAATGTTACAGGCAGTTAAAAACGACAACTATTCTCATTGCTAACCGCGAATGAGTCAATAACCCTTCGGGGATATTTTTCAGAAAATAGTGTTATGCTTCATAACACTATAAGAACGCAGCAAATGGCAGGGTTTCCGAGCATGGTCGGTAGTGATCGCAGAGAGCATAGCCGTACGGCAATGAGTGCAAAAGTGAAGTTGGTCCATGAGCAGCTGGGAGAATTCGTTTTCTCTACCCGTGACATCTCAGATGGCGGTGTGTTCATTGTGTTGGGTGAACAGGTTTTCGAGCCCTCCATAGGCGATTGCGTGACCGTTCAGGTGCAGGGGCTTCCTGTGCCGGCACCCATTCTGGATATGGTGGTGGTGCGCCGTACTATTGATGGCTTTGGGTTGCAGTTTGCCGATACTGCCGAATAGTTGGCGGAAGTGGATTCTATGATGGCGATAATGGACGCAGTTAAAAGAAAAGGTCTTGCCTGATGAGTTCACCCACTTACCTGAGATTGATGGCCTTGGTGCTTGCTGTGCCGGTGGTGATGCTATCGGGCTGTGCCAGCTACTATACCCACTATGCGATGTTCCCTGCGGAGAACTCTGCGGGTGAAACCCGGCAGGTGCGAGTGAACTGGCAAAGCGCGGAATATCCTGAGTGGTGGCCGGGCAACAATCAGGCCACCACAATGAAGCTCGAAACCCAGTGCAGTGAACGGGTCTGGCGTATTGCCGACAGCAGCCATGACAGTGCTGGTGATTGTGGTGATGGCATTCGTGCTTGTGGAGATCCGTCGCTGGACATTCTGGCGGCAACGGGTGCGCCGGCCACAGAGCAGGCTGCCTGTTTAACGGTGAAAATGCCTCAAGGGAAAGGCCGCGTTGCCGATGTCGGCAGCCGCTTTGAGCTTCTGGTTTCCTGCCAGCCAGCAAAGTCCAACCTGATAAAGGATGGCGAAGAGGTGAATGTAGATTACATCCGCCCGTCTGCTGTCGCTTATACGGTCTACGCGAGAAAGGTGCCCCGGGGCTCTTTGAATGCCCGTCTGCCGGATTTCGACGAGACTCAATGTCTGGAAGATTGAAGCCTGTCTGCTTTTCCCTGTGAGCTTGGTCACGCTGATACATTTCGTTGCCGAATGAAAATCTGAGTTACGACTTGTTGCGGTTTGGTGACGTTTGGCTACCAAATCGTAATGGAGTCTTGCCGCTAACGTGGCAAACTGGGAACAGTCAAAGAATCCCTGTTCCCGAGGTGTTTAGTGGGCGTTCGTCAGAAAAAAATTGCGGCACATGATCTTGAGATCGGCATGTTCGTGTCGGATCTTGATCGCCCCTGGCATCAAACACCGTTTCCCATCCAGGGATTTTACCTCCGTTCTGAAAACGATCTGAAAGCCGTTGTCTCCCACTGTAAGTGGGTGATGATCGACGTTGCTGAAACCCGCGAGGAAATCACCCTCGGGTCAGACAAGGTTCGCCCTTTTGCTCGACGTTCCAGCGCCCGTTCGGGCGGTCGGGAGGAGTTGCAGCTGGCGCCACTGAGTATTCGTGAACCGGTTGTTTACAAGAACGATGTCCCCCTCAGAAAAGAACTCAAAGCATCCCGCAAGCTCCTCAATGACGCGGAATTGGCATTAAGCCGGATGTTCGAGACCGTTCAGGACGATCAGGTGCCGGATCTGCGCCCGGCTGCGGATGTGACCCGCCGCATGGTTGAGAGCGTTATTCGCCAGCCGAACGCGCTTTTGTGGCTAAGTCGTACCCGTCAGTACGATGATTTTGTGTATCGCCATGCTCTCAACACTTCCGTCTGGGCTCTGGTGTGTGGCCGGCAACTCGGTTTGAACGAAGGGCTGTTGAACCATCTGGGGGTAGGTTGCCTTTTGTCCCAGGTGGGTAAGACCGCACTACCTAAAGAAATGCTGGCTCGCGAACACCAGCTGTCCACCGAAGAATACGCAACTTATCGCACCTATGTGGAGCGTGGCTGCCAGATGCTGGAAGGCGCGGGTCTTTCCAGGGCCGTTATGAGTGTGGTCCAGGGGCACCGTGAGCGCCACAATGGTTCTGGTTTCCCCCAGGGAGTTCGGGGCGATCGTATCCCCCTGCTGGCAAAGGTGGCAGGTATTGCCGAGTTCTTTGAGTCTTTGATTGCGCCCAGGGGTGATCAGGATCCCATGACGCCGGCGAAAGCGGTATCGCTGCTGTACGACATGCGCAACATCGAGTTTCAGGAAGACCTTGTTGAGGCCTTTATCCAGGGCGTGGGTGTGTACCCGACCGGCACCTTGGTGGAGCTTTCTGATGGCCGGCGTGGGATTGTGGTATCTCACTCTCCGGGAAGGCGGTTGTGGCCCAGTGTGATGGTCATGCAGGACGCGGAGCAACGCCCACTGAAATCAGCCAGGATTGTTGATCTGGCCCGGCACAATGAGTCCCGGGCGGCTTCTGAACTGCTGACCGTACGCGAGTGTTTGCCCCATGGCACCGATGGCCTGGCCCCGGCCGGCTTCGATGTGACCGGTGCCGAGTCTCGCTGGTCCCTGGGTAAACTGATTAATCGATAAGTATGCGTATCTGCTTGCGCACCCAGCGATAGGTGCCCTCCGGCCGGAAGTTCACCAGAATTTCAGATTCACCGCCTTTGGGGCCGTCGACCACGTATTCCACTTCTGCCTCTTGCCAGCTTTCGGCATTGACATAAACATCGGCGGGGCGAGTGCTTTGGGCCTGTAGCTGCGCCAGTTGGGCGTTTCCATTGATCTTTCTGACTTTCACTGTCTTGATACCGTTGTCGCCGGCGGGGTGTGTGGCGTCTTCCGGTGACAGGTAGTATTGCCGCGATAACGCCCGGGTGATGGCAGCAAGCTCCCTGCGCAAGTAATTTTGGGCTTGCTCGTTGTCGAATTCATCCATATTGCGTACGGACTGAAGAATCCGTTCCCGAAGCGCCTCCAGGTCTTCCTTATAGTCGATATCCGGGTCCAGCTCTCCGTCGACAGGCCGTTCTGTGGCGTTATCTATTTCTTCCTGGGTTGGCGGTTGTCCGCACAGCGGGTCGTCTTCAGGGTAGAAGCAGATCTCCGCCAGGATCTGGTTGGCCGGTGAATTCTCGGCGGTAAATTCGCTGGTACTGACATTGAAGTTGACGGTGTTCGGCAGGTTGGGATTATCGAGCGCCCGATTGAGCTGGTTGATGACCCGCTCGCGGATATCGATGCCCTCATCGTCGTCTACGTTCTCTGTCCAGTTCAGGGCCAGAAGGAAACGGGACAGGTTCATCAGTGTGCTGTTCTCAAACAGCAGCTGTTCACGAACCTGGTGGCTGCTCAGCCCCTCATCGTCTACGCCCGGCGTTTGCAGCTCGCTGCGGGTGTCTTCCAGAAATTCCAGGAAGGTAACGTATTCTCTGGCAGGAATCCCTTCTGCTATGACGAGGTTGCCAACCTTGAGTGAGAGTGTTTCGCCGGGGTAGTACCGGAATTCTCCGCGGGTGTTGGTTTTGCCGGACTGGCTGGCAGTCTGGTAGGTCAGCCCACTAACGCCCTGGAAATGGATCTGCCCGGTGCGGGTATCGTCAGATCCGGAGCTGCCGCCGCTGTCGAAACAGCCGGTCAGGGCGATGGCTGCAGAGAGTGGCAGAAGAAAACGGGTGAGGTGAGCGAGTTTCATGGCGTGTCGTACAATCCCTTCGCGTTGACCTGGAGCATCCGGTGGCCGGTGTCCGATTTGTAAGTTGTTGTAACCGCATTATAGGGGTGGCAATTCTGCTATATCGGGAATCCTGTCGCAGTTTGAGGGTTTAGGTCATACGGCTTTGATTGGCTTTGTCCCTTGAATTTTCGGGCGTTGCCTCAATCAAATAGCTCTCTATCTTTTTAGCTCCTCTGGAGCCAGGTTTCTGAACAACGGTGGGGTGTATGACCTACGCACTGGATATTGAAGGGCTGACCAAGAATTACAGCGATGGTTTTCAGGCACTGAAAGGCATTGATCTGCACGTTCGGGAGGGTGATTTCTTTGCTTTGCTGGGCCCCAACGGAGCAGGCAAGTCCACCACTCTGGGGATTGTTTCCTCCCTGGTCAACAAGTCGGGCGGCAAGGTCAGGGTGTTTGGCCATGATATCGATACAGACCTCTCAAGCGCCAAACTTTCCCTGGGTGTGGTGCCCCAGGAGTTTAATTTCAATCAGTTCGAAAAAGTCGAGGACATCGTCACCACCCAGGCGGGTTATTACGGCATACCCCTGAGAACCGCTAAGGTATCTGCGGAAAAATACCTGAAGAAGCTGGGGCTGTGGGACAAACGGCACACCCCGGCCAGGATGTTGTCCGGCGGGATGAAGCGCCGCCTGATGATTGCCCGGGCGCTGGTGCATGAACCCCGTTTGCTGATTCTTGACGAGCCGACGGCCGGTGTGGATATCGAGTTGCGCCGTTCCATGTGGCAATTCCTGGAAGAGATGAACCGCCAGGGCACCACTATCATTCTGACCACCCACTATCTGGAGGAGGCGGAAGCGCTTTGCCGCAACATTGCCATTATTGATCACGGGCAAATCATCCGGCACACCAGTAAGCGGGAGCTGCTGCAACAGCTCAGTGTGGAGACCTTCGTACTGGACACCGAGCAGCCGTTAGAGAAAGCACCTGAGCTTAGTGCATTTCACGCCAGCCTGGATGACGATGGTGCGCTCGAAGTGGAGGTGGCCAAGGGGCAGGGCCTGAACGCCCTGTTTATCGAACTGGAGAATCTTGGTATTCGGGTGCTGAGCATGCGAACCAAGGCCAATCGGCTGGAGGAGTTGTTCGTTCGAATGGTTGAGGAAAATGCCCGGGAGGCAGAGAAAGCCAGCGGGGTGACGGCATGACACCGCAGGCATTGTGGACAGCCTTCACAACCATCGTTATCCGCGAGGTTCGGCGCTTCACCCGGATCTGGCCGCAGACTCTGTTGCCCCCGGCCGTCACGATGACCCTGTATTTCATCATCTTTGGCAACCTGATTGGTTCCCGCATCGGTGAAATGGGCGGCTACGACTATATGCAGTTTATTGTGCCCGGCCTGATCATGATGGCGGTGATCACCAACTCTTACTCCAATGTGGTGTCGTCGTTCTTCTCGATGAAGTTCCAGCGCAGTATTGAGGAATTGCTGGTGTCGCCGGTGCCAAACTGGACGATACTGGCGGGCTATGTGGCTGGTGGTATGGCCCGGGGGCTGAGTATCGGCCTGATCGTGACATTGCTGTCGCTGGCATTCACCCAGTTAAGTATTCACAACCTGCTGATGGTGGTTGTCACGGTGATTCTCACGTCGGCGCTGTTCTCTTTGGGTGGCTTCATCAACGCCATGCTGGCGACCAAGTTTGATGACATTTCCATTGTCCCGACCTTTGTTCTCACGCCGCTGACTTACCTTGGGGGTGTGTTCTACAGCATCGACATGCTGCCGTCGTTCTGGCAGGGCGTGTCCATGGCGAATCCGATCCTGTATATGGTCAACGGTTTTCGCTTCGGCATACTGGGTGTTTCGGACGTTAATCCGTTCGTGTCTCTTGGTATGATTCTGGTTTTCATCGTCTTGCTGGCGGCGGTTTCCTTGCGCATGCTTGCCCGCGGCAAGGGCATTCGACACTGATTTTATTCCGGAACTGATATGGCTCTTGATAACGCGCCACTGGGCAAGTCCAGTGAATACCCGGATCAGTACGATCCGTCGCTGCTGTTCCCGGTGGCCCGGGACGAAAACCGCCGGCGAATCGGCCTGGACGATGGCCGCTGGCCCTGGTTTGGCGAGGACATGTGGCAGGCCTGGGAAATCTCCTGGCTGAAGCCTGGCGGTGTGCCTGCCGTGGCCTGGGGAGAAATCCGGTTTCCTGCGGCATCGCCTGCAATTATTGAGAGCAAATCCCTGAAATTGTACCTGAACTCTCTGAATCAGGCGGTGTTCTCGTCGGCCGAGCAGGTGGCCGAGACCATCACTCAGGATCTTTCGAGCGCCTGTGGCGCGGCGGTGGATGTGACGCTTTTGAGTGTGGACGATTCGGCACCTGCGATTGGCCGACCGGAAGGGTATGAGTTGATTGATGATGAACCGGTAGAGCAGGTGGTCTACGACTATGCGCCCGAGTCGCTCACAGCCAGCGAGACGGTGGTCAGTGAAAGCTTGTGTTCACATCTTCTGAAAAGCAACTGCCCGGTGACCGGCCAGCCCGACTGGGCCACGGTACTGATTCGTTATTCCGGGAGGAAGATTGATCGGGCCGGGTTGCTGCGTTACATCGTGAGCTTCCGTCAGAAACAGGATTTTCACGAGCACTGTGTTGAAACCGTCTTCACCGATCTGATGGCCAGGTGCCAGCCGGAATCCTTGATGGTGTGTGCCCGCTACACCCGGCGTGGTGGCCTGGATATCAATCCCTGGCGCAGCACCAGTGCCGAAGACAGCCCGGGCCCGAGGCTGGTACGGCAGTAGCAGCCTCGGCTATTCGGTATCGTCTTCCTGACGCAGCCGGTCGGCTGCGTCTTCCAGGGCGCTGAGTATGGCTTTGCGCTCCCGTTCGGTGACCTTGTCGGAATCCAGATACATGGCAAAGCCACTATGTTCGTGTTCCAGGAAGCTGCGGTGGGGACCCATGTCACGCCGGAAATCCACCACTTCGTAGATGGGCACCGGCTTGCCGAAGCCTTTTACGGTAATCTCACCCTTGTCCCGGCACATAATGCGGTCTTTGATCAGCGAAAAGGTCTCATACGACACCAGAATCTCCCCCGGTTCCGCCAGGGATTCCAGCCGGCTGGCCAGGTTCACTTCCTTGCCGATAATGGTGTAATCCATCCGGTTTTCGGCGCCGAAGTTACCAACCGTGGTGTAGCCGGTGCTGATGCCCATGCGAATCTCAAGGGGGGTCTTGATGCCCTGGCTGCGCCACTTCTGACGCATGATCTTCATGTGCTTACGCATTTCGATGGCCATGGACACGCACGAGAAGGCATCTTCTTTCTGGCCGCGGCTGGTGGGATCACCAAAGAACACCATGATGGAATCGCCAACGAACTTGTCGATGGTGCCGCCGTATTTCAGGGCGACCTCTGACATTTCGTTGAAGTAGTGATTCAGCAGCTCGGTAAGGGCTTCCGGCTCCATCTCTTCAGACAGTTCTGTGAAGCCTTTGATATCCGAGAAGAACACCGCGAGTTTCTTGCGCTGGGTTTCAAGCCGAACATCCCGTTCCCCGGTAAAGATGGACTGCCAAACCTGAGGCGACAGGTATTTGGATAGTTTGTGGGATAGGGCGATGGACTGCTCCCGCTGGTTCTGAATCTGGGTCTTGGCCAGCAGCAGGGCCCGGGCCTGCTGGTGTGAGTAGTAGGCGGTAACGCAGATGTACGTGCCCGTGGCCAAAATGGCGACAATGCTGGTGAGCAGCGGTGCTTCTAAACTGGCGGCGGTGCCGGTTGCCGCTACTGTGGCGGCCATGGCGGCAGACAGGAGCGCCGTACCGAACAGCCACTGCCTGACGCCACCCACGATGAGACAGCTGAACATCAGCATTAGGACAACAGACACCGAAGGGATAGCGATCAATCCAATCAAGCCAATAAAGCAGCCACCGATGATGCAGTCGAGGAACAGCATCTTTTGCCGAATCCGCGGTGAACGTCTCAGGAAGGTACGCCGTGTAAGCACGTGCGCGAGATGAGGCCAGATCAGAGCGCCGGCCACCATCCAGAGAAGCAGTTGGGGAAACACTCCCTGAAGGACACCGGTAACAGTAATTCCGGCCGTGGCGGTGTAGGCCAGTATCCGACCGTTGTAGTCGGGCATCGGTGGAATTGCCACCGTGTGGTCGTAGATGTCGCCTTGCCCCAGCTTGCCGGTGTTGCCGGTTACGCTGCGTAATTCAGCGGGTGCGCTCATCATTTTCAGAACCGGATCCTTCCGATAAGTATGTCGCTCATTGTATGCTGCCGATTCTTTATAATTGTTGGTTTGAACTACGACTAAAGATTAACAGTATTACGTAGAACTCACAATTCATCGGGGCCGCTCCCGGCCCAACCGTTATTCATACAACCAATCAACAGCGAGACTGTATGAGTTCGATTACCCGTTTTATTCTTGATCGCGCTTCAGAGCCCCGTCTGCAGGAGCCGGCACCACCGGTGTCGGTGGTTGATCAGGCCTTCCAATGTGCGGCCCGGGCCCCGGATCATGCGTTGTTGAGGCCTTGGCGTTATCTCGTGGTAGAAGGGGAAGGCCTGGCGGCATTGGGGGATTTGTTTGCTCAATGCTGCCCGGCGGAGGCTTCAGACAAGGAGCGTGAGAAAGCCCGGAATGCTCCTGGTCGTGCACCCATGATTATTGTCGGTATTGCGTCGCCCCGTCATCATCCGAAGGTGCCGGAGGTGGAGCAGGTAATGTCGGCAGCGGCCGGTATGAGTTTTATCTCCCTGGCGCTGAATGATGCCGGCTACGGCGCCATGTGGCGAACCGGGCCTGTGGCTTATCATCCGTCGCTGCATGACGGTCTTGGGCTGCTGCCGGGCGAGTCCATTGTCGGTTTCCTCTATACCGGTACCGTTGCCAGTGAGAAACCATCGGTGCCCCGGCCCGATACCAAAGAGTATGTCTCAAGGTGGGCCGCGCCAGGGCGCACTTCCCCCTGGCAAGTCTGAGCCTCGATCAGCGGCAAGTCCGCCTGGGGAAACCCGTTGCCGCCCTCGTTGCGTTTAACCGGAATTTGCCGCTCATTTATTAGACAGCCCTCTTCGAAGCCCGCATTACAGCGGGCTTTTTCAATTCTGGCACTCTGCTTGCTTTGATCCCTTCAGAACGCAAAACCGGCAAGTTCACAGGTTCAGCCTGGTCGGTGCAAAGATCTGGAGGCAGTAATGGCTATTACATTCGACAAAGCGCTTGGTATTCATGAGCACGCGCTGCAGGCGCGGGTCAAGCGGGCCGAAGTGCTGGCGAACAACCTGGCGAATGCCGACACCCCGGGCTACAAGGCCCGCGACGTGGATTTCCGGGCAATGATGCAGAAGGCGCAGGACTCCATGACTGGCTTTGGTATGACCACGACCCACAGCGGTCACATGGATACTTCCACCCCTGGCAGCGACGGCGAACTGCTTTACCGCACCCCGCACCAGCCATCCATTGATGGCAACACGGTGGATGCCCAGGCCGAGCAGGCCCGTTTCATGCGCAACGCCATGGATTACCAGGCCAGCTTTCAGTTCCTGAGTAGTCGATTTTCCGGCCTGAACAAGGCGCTGAAGGGCGAATAAGCCGCAGTCCGTTCGAGATTGAAGGAGATTGTCATGTCACTGGGTAACATTTTCGACATTGCCGGTTCCGGCATGACCGCGCAGTCACTGCGGCTCAACACCACCGCATCTAACATTGCCAACGCCGAAACGGCCAGTTCGAGTACTGAGACAACCTACCGTGCCCGCAAGCCTGTGTTTGCCGCCATTCAGCAGGCGATGCTGAACCCGGATCAGCAGGGTTTTGGCATGAATGCTGAAGAGGGCCCGGGGGCTGGTGTGCGTGTTGAGGGGATCGTCGAGAGCGATGCAGAGCTGCAGATGCGCTACGAGCCGAATCACCCGGCCGCGAATGAAGAGGGGTACGTCTACTACCCTAATGTGAATGTGGTTGAGGAAATGGCGGACATGATGTCTTCGTCGCGCAGCTTCCAGATGAATGTGGATGTCATGAATACCGCCAAATCCATGATGCAACGAATTCTGACACTGGGTCAGCAGTAACAAGTGAGGATTAAGCCATGAGTGCAGTGAATTCCGCAGCCGCCTCAGACGTGCTGAGCCAGTACCAGCTGAACCAGGAAGGCAAGACGCCCGGCGGTAACGAGCTGGGTAAAGACGCGTTTATGGAACTGATGCTGGCCCAGTTGAAGAATCAGAACCCGCTGGAGCCGCAGGATAACGGCGATTTTATTGCCCAGTTGGCCCAGTTCAGTTCACTGGAAGAAATGCAGAATCTGTCTGGCAGCGTCGACGATGTGGTAGGTCAGTTCCGCTCCAGTCAGGCCCTGCAAGCCTCAGCGATGGTTGGCAAGACCGTTCTTGCACCCTCCAGCGTTGGCATTCTGGGTAGCGAAGGCGAAATAACCGGCACCATTCAGGTACCGGCGTCCACGGGCGGGCTGCGATTGTCGGTCATGAATCAGAGTGGTGAGTTGGTGCGCCAGATTGATATGGGCAGCAGTCAGGCTGGCGTGGTGTCGTTCCAATGGGATGGGCAAGACGGCAACGGCAATCCTTTGCCGCCCGGCCCGTACTCGATCGTGGCTCAGGGCTCGTATCCCTCTGGGTCAGAACAGCTGGCGACCATGGTGAGCGCCAATGTTGACAGTGTTTCGCTGGGACAGGGCGGTTCCATAACCCTGAATCTGGCCGGAATGGGGTCCATTCCGTTGTCTGAAGTCAAACAAATCAACTGATCCGGTGTCAGACCAGGAGGTATAAGTCATGGCATTTAACACAGGTTTGAGCGGTCTGCGCGCCGCTTCGGTGGATCTGGACGTCACCGGTAACAACATTGCCAACGCCAGTACCGTGGGCTTCAAGAGCAGCAAGGTGCAGTTTGGTGATTTGTACGCCAGCGGTTTCCTGAGCGCTGGCACCAATCCGATTGGTGACGGCGTGCGGGTGCAGGATGTAAAGCAGTCGTTTGGTCAGGGCAATATCAGCTTCACCGATAATGGCCTGGATATGGCCATCAGTGGTGATGGCTTCTTTATTCTGAATAACGGTGGTGAAATCCGGTATTCACGGGCTGGCCAGTTCGGGATTGATAAGGAAGGATTTGTCGTCAACAACCAGAATATGCGGGTTCAGGGTTATACCGCTGATGATGACGGCAACCTGTCTGGTATCCGTGGTGACCTGCAGATTGAGACCGACAACCTGGCGCCGCGCCGTACAACAAATCTCCAGACCGATCTGAACCTCGATTCACGGGAATCTGTGCTTGAGCGTCGCATTCGGGATTTTGATCCGATAGCGCTTGCGGATCTACAGGATGCGAGCTTCACCTTCTCCTATTCAGACGGAACCAGTGATTACACTGTGCCGCCCATCCGTGATCCGCAAGACCCTTCTGATCCCACCTCCGCCTCGGCCAGTGACGCCGCGATTGCCATTAATGCCGCGCCCGGCGTGACTGCAACCGCGAGGACGACTGCCGTGATGGATGCTGGGTTGACGGACGGTTTCGTCTCTGGAGCTGCTGGTAGCTTCAGGTTTGAAATCAGTGTTGATGGATCGGCTCCCATCCCCTTAAACCTGGATGCGGCTGCCTCCCTGGAAGATGTTGCGGCGGCAATCAATGACACGAGTGACAATGCAATATCTGCGTCGGTTGTTGACCATGATGATGACGCAACAACGGCACCCCGCCTGCGGGTAATTCACAGTGGTGGTGAGCCGCTGGATATTGCCTGGGGAAGTGAGCCGATCGGGACACCGCCTTCCAACACTCAACAAGGCGTTAGTGAGGTGTTTGTCACCACCGATCGCAATGTCGAGCAGGTAACCACCGAGTCAGGTAACAACGCGTTTGAAGTGGCTTTTAATGCGACTCCGTTTACCGTAACCAACGAATTCAACCCGATCGACCAGCGCACCTACAACCACGCCACGTCGACCACTATCTTTGACAGCCTGGGCAATTCCCACGAATTGACTCAATTCTTTGTAAAAGAGCCGTCTCCGGGAAATGGGGTAGGCCAGAGCCAGTGGTCCATCTATTTGCAGATTGATGGCGAGTTGGTAGGCGGTACCGACCAGACGCCCTATACCGCGTTGTTTGATCAGGATGGGCAGCTGGAATCCATCAATGGTGATCCGAACGGTGAGCTGATCATTACCGACTGGGTGCCGAAGGATCCGAGCGGCGAACCCAATGGTGCAGATGGCCCACCTGCCAACCCTGGAGACGTGGTCAGCCCGATCCCTGAGCCGGCCACCAGTTCGGCGTTCGTTGTCAATCTGGCCAATACCACCCAATATGGCGCGGCATTTGGTGTTAACGATCAGCAGCAGAATGGTTACACCACAGGCCGGCTGTCAGGCCTCGATGTGTCCGACCAGGGCGTGATCTTCGCCCGCTATACCAATGGTCAGTCCAAGTCTCTGGGTCAGGTGGCGCTGGCTGCGTTCAATAACACTGACGGTCTTTCTCCGGTGGGTGACAGCACGTGGGTGGAAACCTTTGAATCCGGCCAGCCGGTGATTGGTGCTCCGGATACCGGCACGCTTGGTTCCATCAAGGCCAGCTCCGTAGAGGACTCCAACGTGGATCTTTCGGCAGAGCTGGTGAACCTTATCATTGCCCAGCGCAACTACCAGGCCAACGCCAAGACCATTGAAACCTCCGATGCGGTCACCCAGACCATCATCAACCTCCGTTAATTTCGCATTCTAGTGAATATGGCATGACTCCTGCAGGAAGACTGGAAACAGTCAAAATTCCGGCAGGAGTTTGCCCATGGACAAAGCCCTCTATATTGGAATGTCTGGCGCCAAGCAGAACATGCTGGCCCAGCGTGCCCATGCCAACAACCTGGCTAACGTCAATACCACCGGGTTCAAGAAGGATTTTGCCCAGGCCCGTAGCATGCCCGTGTTTGGCGAGCACCATCCTACCCGCGCCTACGCCATGACCGAGCGGCCCGGCACCGATCTTTCGGCCGGCGCTTTGATGGAGACCGGTCGCAAACTGGATGTGGCGGTAGACGGCGGCGGTTGGCTTGCCATCCAGAACAATCAGGGTGAAGAGGTTTTCACCCGCACCGGCAGTCTGCAGGTCGACGTCAACGGACTTGTGCGGCTGGCCAGTGGCGAATTGGTTCTGGGTAACGGCGGGCCAGTGGCACTCCCTCCTTTCGACAACCTTCAGGTTGGCTCCGATGGCACCATTTCCATCGTGCCAGTGGGCGGGCCACCGGATCAGCTGGTGGAGGTCGACCGCCTCAAACTGGTCAATCCCCCGGCGGATGCGCTTGAGAAAGGACTGGACGGTTTCATTCGCAGAAAGCCGGACCAGGCCCTGGATGGCCCCGAGCCACCTGATGCGGCCATGCGTGTTGCGACCGGGTTTCTTGAAAGTTCGAACGTAAATGCGGTGGAAGAGATGATCTCTAACCTGCAGTTGTCTCGCCAATACGAGATGCAGGTAAAGGTGATGTCGACCGCCAATGAAAATTCCGAGGCTACGGCACGACTGTTGCAGAACCTCTGATAACGATGATCAAACGCCACCGGCTGGCGGATAGCGGCAAAAGATCGCCGCATTGGCCACCGGCAGGTAAGGAGTAAAACCATGCATCCAGCACTTTGGGTCAGTAAAACCGGGTTGAGCGCGCAGGACACCAACATGTCCACCATTTCCAACAACCTGGCCAATGTGAATACCACCGGCTTCAAGCGGGATAGGGCGGTGTTCCAGGATCTGCTGTATCAGATAAACCGTCAGCCCGGCGGGCAGAGCACTGAGAACACGCAGTTGCCCTCTGGCCTGCAGCTGGGGACCGGGGTCCGGATTGTTGGCACTGCCAAGCAATTCAGCCAGGGCAACCTGCAGATAACTGAACAGCCTCTGGATATGGCGGTGAATGGTCGGGGATTCTTTCAGATTCAGATGCCGGACGGACAGATCGCCTATACCCGGGATGGCCAGTTTCAACTGAACTCTGATGGCGATGTGGTCACACCGGATGGTTTTCCGCTTCAGCCGAATATCAATGTGCCGGAGAACGCCACCAATATCACCATTGGCAAAGATGGGACGGTCACCGCTATTACCGATGACCAGGCTGCGCCCGTCAATCTCGGGCAGATCACCCTGGTGGACTTCATCAACCCGCAGGGCTTGCAGGCCATCGGTAACAACCTGTTCAAGCAGACCAATGCCAGCGGCGATCCCGCCGAGGGTGAGGCAGGTTTGGCTGGGTTGGGAACCATCGAGCAGGGCACCATTGAATCCTCCAACGTAGAGGTGGTGGAAGAACTGGTGAACATGATTACGACCCAGCGTGCCTATGAAATGAACTCCAAGGTGGTTTCGACCACAGACCAGATGCTTCAGTTCATCACCAACAATATTGGTTAAGTCATGAAACGCATTCAACGCAGTTTATACACTGAACGGCTGGCCACCCTGGCACTGGTGGGTGTGCTGATTGTGCTGCAGGGATGCACCGCCATGTCTCGCCCCCGGGCTATGCCGGACGATCCGGCCTATGCTCCGGTTCGTGCTCAATCGATGATGCAGCGCGACCCGGATTCCGGGGCAATCTACCAGGTGTCCAGGAATTACAATCTGTACGGCGATACCAAGGCACTCAACGTGGGTGACGTGCTGACGGTGTTGCTGCAGGAATCCACCAGTGCCAGCAAGAACGCTGAAACCTCCATTACCAAGGATCACGAACTGAGCATTCCGGAACCGAGCATCTTTGGAAAGACAAATATCGGCCTGAACGCTTCTGCCAATTTTGAGCGGGACTTTGAAGGCTCCGCCGAAGCTGGCCAGAGCAACAGCCTGGCTGGCAGTATTACCGTAACGGTTACCGAGGTTCTGCCTAATGGTGTGCTTCGTGTCCGCGGCGAGAAGTGGTTGTCTCTCACCAATGGGGACGAATACATCCGGTTGACCGGTCTGGTTCGGCCACAGGATATCCAGCCGGATAATACCGTTGCCTCCAATCGTGTTGCAGATGCCCGGTTTGCTTACGGCGGTACCGGTGATTTTGACCAGGCCAACCAGATGGGCTGGCTGGCTCGCTTCTTTAACAGTGAGTGGTGGCCGCTATGATCCGCAAACTGATTGCTGTTTTTGCCCTGACTGCCCTGTGTGCCGCGCCGGTGATGGCTGACCGCCTGAAAGATCTGGCCAAGGTGAAAGGCGTACGCAACAACCAGTTGATTGGTTATGGCCTGGTGGTCGGTCTTGATGGTACCGGCGACAAAGCGCCGTTTACCAACCAGACCTTTCGGAACATGATGAACCAGTTCGGCATAACCTTGCCGGATGGCGTGAACCCCAATCTGGCCAATGTGGCGGCGGTAACCGTAAGCGCGACTTTGCCGGCCTTTGCCAAAGCCGGTCAGGAGCTGGACATCACGGTTTCATCTATCGGAAATGCCGATAGCCTGCGTGGTGGAACCTTGTTGATGACACCGTTGAAAGGCGCAGACGGTCAGGTATATGCCATGGCGCAGGGCAGCCTGGTGGTTGGCGGTTTTGGTGCCCAGGGCCAGGACGGTTCCCGGATTACCGTGAACGTACCCAGCGTTGGCCGAATCCCCAACGGCGCTACCATTGAGCGTGAGGTGGAATCGCCGTTTAACCGCGGCGATACCATCACCTTCAATTTGCTGCGTTCCGACTTTACCACGGCCCGCCGTGTGGTTGAGGCGATCAATGGTCGTCTGGGCCCGGACATGGCTTATGCACACGATGCCACTTCTATATCGGTGCGGGCACCCAGGGACCCATCACAGAGAGTCAGTTTTCTGTCCATTCTGGAGAACATTGAAGTCGATCCGGCTCAGGAAGCCGCAAGAGTGGTGATCAACAGCCGCACCGGCACCATCGTGGTCGGCCAGAACGTGAAAGTGAGCCCGGCTGCCATTACCCATGGCAACCTGACCGTCACCATCCAGGAAAATCCGGAGGTGGTTCAGCCAAACCCGCTGGCTCAGGGTGAAACGGCGGTTCAGCAGAATACCCAGATTGCCGTGACTGAAGACCCGGCGCGGATGTTCCAGTTCGGCCCGGCAACCACACTTAACGAAATTGTTCAGGCAGTAAACCAGGTAGGAGCAGCGCCAGGCGATGTAATGGCGGTGCTTGAAGCACTCAAACAGGCTGGCGCGCTTCGTGCCGAATTGATTGTGATCTAGGTATCGCCATGCAGGATCCAAGACTACAGCAAGCCCAGGTTTACACCGATTTCAGTGGTCTGAATGCACTGAAGACTCAGGCTCGAACTGATAAACAGGCTGCACTGGAGCAGGTTGCCAAGCAGTTCGAGAGCCTGTTCCTGTCAGAGATGCTGAAATCCATGCGCAAGGCAGGCGAGGTATTTGCCGAGGGAAACTACCTGAACAGCAATGAAAGCCAGATGTACCGGGATATGTTCGACAGCCAGATCAGCTTGAGTATGGCCGGTGGCACCGGTACCGGGCTGGCGGAAGCGCTGGTCCGGCAGTTAGGAAAACAGGTGCCGGGGCTGAGTGGCGACGGAGAAAAACTGGCAGGCCATAAGGGTGCAATTACCGATTACGACCGCAGTATGCCGGCGATTTCCAGAGAACTGCCTGAACGCATGGCCGAGGTGGCTGACGTGGCTGCGAAGGTGAAAGTAGAACCTGCTCAAAGCCCTGGCAAACTGCCGGAGGTATTCGAGTCACCAGAGCATTTTGTCGAGCAGCTCATGCCGTTCGCAGAGCAGATTGGAAACGAAACCGGCATTGATCCGCGCCTGATGATTGCCCAGGCGGCGCTCGAAACCGGTTGGGGCAAACACATGATCAAAGGTGACGGCTCTCAGCCGAGCTTTAACCTGTTCGGCATCAAGGCAGACAGTCGTTGGGGCGGTGACGCCGTGAGCATTACCACCACCGAATTCAGGGGGGGCGTGGCCATGAAGGAGCGGGCGGATTTCCGTGCCTATCCGGACTATGAGGCCAGCTTCCGGGATTACGTTGATTTTCTGCAAAGCAACCCCCGTTATCGCGATGTTCTGTCTTCAGCAGATCAGCCGGAAGTATTTGCCGAGAAACTGCAGGAAGCGGGTTATGCAACCGATCCGGACTACGGAGCCAAGATCCGTCGGATCATGAATCGGGATTCTCTGATGACGCTGTCGATGAACAGTGACAGAGCGAAGGAGTAACAGATCATGGCGGGCTTGATCGGTATTGGTCTGAGTGGGGTATTGGGCCACCAGGCGGCGCTCAACACCACAGCAAACAACATAACGAACGCAAACACACCGGGTTACAGTCGCCAGGAGGTCCAGTTCGAGACCCAGGAAGGGCGACGCACGGGTGCAGGTACCATCGGCAGTGGCGTGTCTGTCGCGAATATCCGTCGGTTGGCAGATGCCTATCTTAGTCAGCAGTTACGCGAGGACAGCACTCTGTTTGGCGAGCAGAATGCTTTTAACGCCGAACTGACGCGGCTGGATAATCTGTTGGGCGGTGAAGACACCGGCCTGACCAAAGCGCTGAACAACTTCTTCTCGGCCATGCAGAATGCCGCGGAAGACCCGACGTCGTTGCCCCAACGCCAGCTCGTGCTCAGTGAAGCCCAGCAACTGGTGAATCGCTTTCAGGGATTGAACCAGGAGTTCATTCAGCAGCGCGAATCGGTGAAAACCCAGATGCAGCAGGGTGTGAAAGATGCCAATACCCTGCTCAAAAGTATTGCTGAACTGAACCTGGCTATTTCTGAATCTCCGGGCCTGGCCCAGGGCAGGGAACCCCTGGAGCTGATGGACAAACGGGACGAGAAGTTGCGCCAGTTGTCTGAGTTGGTGAGCATTCGGGTAACGGAAGTGGAAGGCAGCCAGGTGAATGTGTCGCTGTCTAACGGTCTGTCACTGGTTACCGGCGCCAATGCCGCAGAATTCGCCACCCGCAGCAGTGCGAAAGATCCCACGCGCCTTGAATTTACGCTCACCAGCGGTGGGCGAACCCTGCTGGTGGATGAGCAGATTCAGGGCGGGAAACTGGGTGGCCTGCGTGCCTTTGATGAACTGGCTCTGAAACCCGCCTTTGATGAGCTCGGCCGGCTGGCGATCGCCATCTCGGCGGCTATCAACCATCAGCATGAGATCGGGATGGACCTTGAAGGTGATCTCGGTGGTAATTTTTTCAGCGATGTGAACAGTCTCGCCGTTCAGCGTAGCCGGGTGGTGCCGAACGGCAATAACGACCGCACTACCACCGGCCAGTTGGCCGTTGAGATTACCGACAGTTCCCAGCTGCCGGCGGGTACCTGGGAGCTGCAGTTCAGTGGTGATGGGCGCAGCTATGAGTTGATCGATACGATCTCCGGAGACACGGTCAAGCAGGGCCGGTTACCAGACCCGGTGCAGTCGGAAATCAACATGCCGGGCTTTAACATTCGCGTTGAAGGTGGCGAATTCAATGCTGGCGACAAGTACCTGATCCAGCCCAGTCGCAATGCTGCCGAAAACATGCAGCTGAATATTCGGCGGGAGGAAGATCTTGCTTTTGCCAGTCCGATCAGGGCAAGCGCCAGCGACAACAACTTGGGCACCGCCGAGATTGGCCAGGGCGCGATGCTGAATGTTCGGAATCCGAACACTGGAGCGTTGTTGCCGGGGTTCCAGAGTCGCGGCGAGCTGGCCAATGGCCCGCTGAATATCGAGTTCACGAATTACGATGCGGCAACGGGCACTTACGATTACGAGATCACGGATACCCCGGGTAATAACGTTCTCGAAACCGGCAATTATGATCCGAAAAAGGTCAACGTGTTTTTTAGTGATGACCCCAGCGATGGCAGCCGCTACCAGGGCTTTCAGTTCGAAATGACTGGAGAGCCTGCAGTTGGCGATGAGTTCACCATCGATTTCAACCGCAATGGCGTTTCCGACAACCGAAACGCCGAGTTGCTGGCGGCTCTGGGTACCAAGAATACCCTCAATGGCGGTTCCCAGAACTTTACCGAGGGCTACGCTGGCCTGGTCGAGGATATCGGCGTGAAAACCCGCCAGAGCCAGCTGGATAAAGACGCCGGGGCAACGCTGCTGGAGCAGTCTACCAATCAGCGGGAGTCTGTCTCGGGCGTTAACCTGGACGAAGAGGCCGGCAAGCTGATTCAGTACCAGGCAGCCTACAACGCATCGGCCCAGGTGATGTCTGTGGCGCAGGATCTTTTTAACACGTTGCTGCAGAGCTTCCGTTAAGGCGAGGTGATGTCACATGATCAGAATTTCATCACAACAGATTTTTTCCGGCGGCATTAACCGTCTGCAGGACATAAATAGCAACCTGGTTAATACCCAGCAGCAGCTATCGACCGGTAAGAAAGTGAACAAGCCATCGGATGATCCGGTAGCGGCCGCACGCATTCTGAAACTGGACCAGGAGCTGCAGCGCTCGGAAACCTATGGCCGAAATGCCAATCTGGCCGATAACCGGCTGAAGCAGGAGGAAAGCACCCTGGCCAGCGCGGTGGACATTATCCAGCGGGTGAGGGAGCTGACAGTTCAGGCCGGTAACGGTTCTCTGTCCGCAAATGATCGGCAGTCCATCTCGGCGGAGCTCAAGGAACGTCTTGGCCAGCTCGCGAATATTGCCAATACCCGGGATGCGTCCGGGGAGTATATCTTCAGTGGCTTCCAGGGCAGTACGCCTGCATTTGCCAAAAATGATGAAGGCAAATGGGTGTATCAAGGCGATGAGGGGCAGCGGGTATTGGAGATTGATGATGGTGTGACCGTGCCCATCAGCGATCATGGTAAAGGGATTTTTGTGGATGTGCCCGCAGCGGTATCAGTGGTTGCCACAGATGATGGCACCGGCACGGGAAATCAAGCCAATGGTTTTGTATCCGGCCTGGAGTTAATTGCGCCAAAAAATCTGTCAAATGAATTCGCCGCTGCAACGCCCTCGCGGCCGAATGATTTTACGATCTCGGTCGGTGTGGGTGGCGCAATAACTATTACCGCGGTGGATGCGGAGAATAACCCGACTGCTGAGGACTCCGCCGGAAATACCCTGGACTTAACACCTAACCCTGCCCCCACGGTAGGAGAAGAGTTTGAGGTTGCTGGTATCCGACTGACTATCAATGATGCCCAGGATGGCGATAGGTTCACTCTGGGCATTAGTGACAAGCAATCGGTTTTCGGTACCATCGAAAACCTGATTTCGGGGCTTGAGACTATTGATAAGAGCACACCCAAGAGCAGTGCCGAGTATGATGCCCTGATCGCAGAAACCCTGGTGAATCTCGATAACGCCCAGGAATCGATCATCCTCAAGCAAACAGAGCTTGGTGGTCGCCTCAACGCCGTGGAATCCACCACCGCGTTTCTGGAGGATTCAGCGCTCTACACCAAAGAGATTCGGTCCCAGCTGCAGGATGTCGATTATGCCGAGGCCATCAGTAACCTCAGTTTTCAGAGCTTTGTGTTGCAGGCCGCTCAGCAGTCTTTCGCACAGGTTTCACAGCTTTCCTTGTTTGACCGACTCTAATCCACTGTGTCGGCGGGTGATTTTTGCCCGCCGGCTGGTTGCTTTCAGTCTCTGGCTCAGTATAATCCCTCCCACTCTCCGATGGCGGCGTGGTGAAATTGGTAGACACGACGGATTCAAAATCCGTTGGGGTAAAACCCGTGGCGGTTCGAGTCCGCCCGCCGCTACCACTTATAGGCCGCAACCTGCGGCATCGTGAATAGCCCGGCCCATGAACGTCTCCGATTTTCATTTTGATCTGCCGGACGAGCTTATCGCCCGTTATCCGCTTAAAGAACGCAGTGCCTCACGCCTGCTCAGCCTTGACGGCCTTTCCGGCCAGACCAGTCACCTCAAGTTTACGGACCTTCCCGATCTGCTGCAGCCCGGGGACCTTCTGGTATTCAACAACACCCGCGTTATTCCTGCACGGCTGTTTGGCCAGAAAGAGACCGGCGGCAAAGTGGAGATACTGGTTGAGCGGCTGCTGGGTGAAAGAGAATTGCTCGCCCATACCCGTTCTTCGAAATCTCCGAAGGAAGGTCAGCGGTTGTTGCTGGAGGATGGATCTGCGTTGCGCATGGTGGCGCGGGAAGATGCCCTGTTCCGTTTCGTCTACGAAGGTGATGGGGCGTTTCTGGATGTACTCGAGCGTATCGGGCACATGCCCTTGCCGCCCTATATGGAGCGGGAAGATGAGCAATCGGATCGCGAGCGCTATCAGACCGTCTATGCCAAGGAAGCGGGTGCCGTAGCCGCACCCACTGCCGGGCTGCATTTTGATGATGCCGTGCTGTCTGCCCTTGAAGCGAAGGGCATCGAGTTTGCGTATGTAACGCTGCACGTTGGCGCCGGTACCTTTCAACCGGTACGGGTCGACAAGATCGAAGACCACGTGATGCACAGCGAAATCGCCCATGTGCCGGAAGAGACGGTAAAGGCCGTCAATGAGGCCCGCGCTCGGGGCGGCCGGGTCGTTGCCGTGGGTACCACCTCCGTCCGCTCCCTGGAGTCGGCGAGCCGGGCAGGGCGCTTGCACGAGTTCCGGGGTGACACGGATATCTTTATTTACCCCGGCTACCGGTTCCAGACCGTGGACGCCATGATCACCAATTTCCATTTGCCAGAGTCCACACTGATCATGCTGGTCAGTGCGTTTGCAGGCTATAACAACATAATGTCTGCGTATCGCGAGGCGGTGGAGCAAAAGTACCGATTTTTCAGCTACGGCGACGCCATGTTTCTCACCGCTCAGGAGCCCAGCCGGGGCATGATGCTGGGAGCGGAGACCGCCGAGCCACATCAAACCGAATCCCGTGGAGAATCACAGTGAGTGAATCCTGTTTTATGTCCTTCGAGAAACTCGGAGAGGATGGCAAGGCCCGCCGCGGCCGATTGACTTTTCCCCGAGGCGTGGTGGAGACCCCGGCATTCATGCCGGTAGGCACCTATGGCACCGTGAAGGGAATGTTGCCCCGGGACATCGAGGAAATTGGTGCCCACATTATTCTGGGTAACACATTCCACCTGATGCTGCGTCCCGGCACGGAAGTGGTCAAAGCCCACGGCGACCTGCACGACTTTACCCAATGGCAGGGGCCAATCCTGACGGATTCCGGCGGCTTCCAGGTCTTCAGCCTGGGAGAGATGCGCAAGATTACTGAGCAGGGTGTGACTTTCCGGTCACCGGTTGATGGCTCCAAAGTTGAGATGTCACCGGAAATTGCGATTCAGGTTCAGCGTGATCTGGGCTCCGACATTGTGATGATTTTTGACGAATGCACGCCGTACCCGGCAACGGAAAAGCAGGCGAAGGAGTCCATGGAGCTTTCGCTGCGCTGGGCCGAGCGTAGCAAGAACGCCCACGAGGGCAATCCGGCGGCGCTGTTTGGTATCGTTCAGGGCGGCATGTATGAGTCGCTCCGGGACCAGTCCTTGGAAGGCCTGGAACAAATTGGCTTCGATGGCTATGCCATTGGCGGCCTGTCGGTGGGCGAACCGAAAGAGGATATGATCCGGATTCTGGATCATCTGCCACCGAAGATGCCGGAAGACAAACCACGCTACCTGATGGGCGTTGGTCGCCCCGAGGATATCGTTGAGGCGGTGCGCCGCGGTGTCGACATGTTCGACTGTGTGATGCCAACCCGCAATGCCCGTAATGGCTATCTGTTTACCTCCACCGGTATCGTAAAGATCCGCAATGCCAAGAACCGCCATGATACCGGCCCGCTGGATGAGCGCTGCGATTGCTATACCTGCCAACACTTTTCCAGGAGCTATCTGCATCACCTTGATAAGTGCGGAGAAATGCTCGGGTCACAGCTCAATACCATTCATAACCTGAGGTTCTATCAGAACCTGATGAGTGGATTGCGTGGGGCCATTGAAGCAGGTACATTGTCGGACTTTGTAAGCGAATTCTATGCCTTACGGGGCGAAACTGTTCCGCCTCTGGGTGATTCCTGAACAAATTTTGCTTTAAATCAGTCAATAAACGGAGAACCTGAATGAAATCAATCAAATTGCTCATCGCTGGCCTGCTGTCTTTGATGCCTGCTCTGGCCTCGGCTCAGGATGCTGGTGCCCAGGGAATGAGCGTGATGGGTCAGATCATCTTCTTCGCCGGCTTCATCCTGATTTTCTACTTCCTGATCTGGCGCCCGCAGTCCAAACGTGCCAAAGAGCATAAGGCTCTGATGTCCGGCCTGAACAAAGGTGATGAAGTGGTTACCTCCGGTGGTGTTGCTGGCCGGATCACCAAAGTGACCGACGACTTCATTGTTCTGGAAGTTGCAGATAACGTTGAAATGAAGATTCAGAAAGTTGCCGTTGCAGCGGCTCTGCCGAAAGGCACCCTGAAGGACATCTGAGCTGGTTTCCAGGCGCATCCATGATGCGCCTGTTCATTTTCTGACTGGCTGAAACACCAAGACCGGCACGTCTGCCGGCTCGAAGGATTCTCATGCTGAACAAGTATCCTCTCTGGAAAAACCTGGTCATCGTGTTTGCACTGGTGATTGGTTTCATCTACGCCTTACCGAACTTTTTCCCTGACGATTACGCCATCCAGATCACTGGCGCCCGTGGCAGTACCGAAGTTGAGCAGCGGGTGCTTGATCGCGCCCTCGCCAAGCTTGAGCAGGAAGGTATCGAAGTAAAATCGAGCCTGCTGGAAGAGCGGGACGCGCTGATCCGTCTCACCAGCTCCGACGACCAGCTGCGGGCACGCCCCGCCGTTCAGGCGGCCCTGGGCAACGAATATCTGGTGGCCCTGAACATGGCGCCGTCAACACCAGGCTGGCTGCGTAGCCTTGGAGCAGGCCCAATGAAACTGGGGCTGGATTTACGTGGTGGTGTTCACTTCCTGTTGGAGGTGGATATGGAAACCGCTTTGAATCAACGGCTGGAAGCGCTGTCTGGCCAGATCAAGCGAGAGCTGAGGGAAGAGCGGATCCGGTACCGCGGTGGCGACATTGAGGATCAGACCCGCATTGTACTGAGCTTCCGTGATGAAGCGGCACGTACCGAGGCGTTTGAGCTGGTGCGCGATCAGTACAACGAATTCCTGTTGGATGAAACAACAGAGGGCGATGAGTTTCTGCTGACGCTGACCTTGTCTGAAGCAGAAGTGCGCAACATCCAGGAATACGCTCTCGAGCAGAACCTGACCACCATCCGTAACCGGGTAAACGAACTGGGTGTTGCCGAGCCGCTGGTACAGCGCCAGGGCGCGAGCCGGATTATTGTAGAGCTGCCAGGTGTGCAGGATACCGCCCAGGCCAAGCGTGTACTTGGCGCGACGGCTAACCTGGAATTCCGGATGGAGGCTCGGCAGGATGCGCCGTCCGCCGAGACCGAACAGTTTCCTTTCCGGGATAATCCACAGCGTACCGCTCGTCTTGAGCGGGATGTCATCGCCACTGGTAACAATGTTGCCAATGCCCAGCAAGCGTTCGATGAAAATGGCCAGCCGCAGGTCAATATCACCATGGACTCCGTTGGTGGTGACCTGATGAATCGGGCGACACGCAATAGCATTGGCCGCCGCATGGCGGTGTTGTTCATTGAATACCGCACCGAAACCGAGACCCGGGAAGTCAACGGAGAAATCGTTGAAGCTGAAAACCGGGTCGTGGAAAAAGGCATTATCAGCCTGGCAACGGTGCAGTCTGCCCTGGGCAGCAGCTTCCGTATCACCGGCCTGGATTCCATTCCCGAAGCTGCGGAACTGGCACTGCTGCTGCGTGCCGGTGCACTGGCGGCGCCGATGTACTTTGTGCAGGAGCGGACCATCGGGCCAAGCCTGGGTCAGAAGAACATCGATGCCGGCCTGATGTCGGTAATGATCGGTTTTGCCCTGGTTCTTATCTAC
>JAJUKC010000051.1 GCA_029264995.1 Marinobacter sp.
GTCCACCTGGGCGCCTTCCACGGCTGCTGCCAGAATCCGCTCAGGGGCAGGGTAGCAGCCCTTGGTTTTTTGCCGCAGCATGGCGGGTGCGATGGCCAGTTTCTGCGCCATGGCTGGATGATGTGGGGCGCCGCCGGGGAACTTGAAGCCTTTCTGATCCCAGGGTTGCTGGCACTTGGGATTGGCGTCGATGAAGGCTCGGACCTTGGCGATCATGTCTTCCGGTGAGCTGGCCAACTCATCCACGATACCGGCCTTCAAAGCGGCTTTTGGATTTACCTTCTTACCCTCCATCAGGAACGGGAAGGCGGCTTCCAGGCCAATCATCCGGGGCAGTCGCTGGGTGCCGCCACCGCCGGGCAGCAGGCCCAGGGTGACTTCCGGCAAGCCCAGTTGGGTCCGGTCATCATCAATGGCAACGCGGTAATGACACGCCAGGGCGAGTTCCAGGCCACCACCCAGAGCGGTGCCGTTGATGGCAGCCACCACAGGTTTGCCACAGGTTTCCAGCGCACGCATATCGGCCTTCAGGCCGTTGACCATGTCTTCAAACTCTTTGGCTTGTTCGCGGGTCACTGTGTACAGCTCATTCAGGTCGCCGCCGGCAAAGAAGCTTTTCTTGGCGGAGGCAATGATAATGCCTTTGACATTATCCAGATCACCTTTGACCTTATTGACGGTGTCGGTCAGGGCGGTCCGAAATTCACCATTCATGGTGTTGGCGGACTGGCCCGGCATGTCGATGGTCAGGGTCAGAATCTGGTCTGAACCCAGTTCGTATTGGATGGCACTCATGGTCGGTTCCTTTTTTTGAAAGTGGTGTTCAGACGCGCTCGATGATGGTGGCAATGCCCATGCCGCCGCCCACACACAACGTGGCCAGGCCGTAGCGCAGTTCACGGCGTTCCAGTTCATCCAGCAGGGTGCCGAGGATGATGGCGCCGGTAGCACCCAGCGGGTGGCCCATGGCGATGGCGCCGCCGTTTACATTCACTTTCTCGTCCGGAACGGACAGTTCTTTCTGGAAGCGCATCACCACCGAGGCGAAGGCTTCGTTCACTTCAAACAGGTCGATCTGGTCCACCGTCATACCGGCTTTCTCCAGTGCCTTGCGGGCAGCCGGGGCAGGGCCGGTGAGCATAATGGTGGGGTCTGTGCTGGTAACCGCAGTGGCTACGATGCGGGCGCGTGGCTTGAGGCCGAGCTCCTTGCCCTTGGCTTCGCTGCCAATCAGCATGGCGGTGGCACCGTCGACAATGCCGGAGGAGTTGCCGGCGTGGTGCACGTGGTTGATCTTCTCCACGTAGTGGTATTTTTCCCGGGCGACGCCGTCAAAGCCCATCTCGCCCATCATCTGGAACGGGGGCTTGAGGCCGGCCAGGGATTCCACGGTGGTGTTGCCGCGCACGTGCTCGTCCCGGTCCAGAATCACCACGCCGTTCTGATCAGTAACCGGGACGATGGATTTGGCAAAGTACCCCTTTTCCCAGGCATTGGCGGCTTTTTGCTGGGATTTCACCGCAAAGCCGTCGACATCTTCACGACTGAAGCCTTCCAGGGTCGCGATCAGGTCGGCGCCGATACCTTGAGGCATGAAACCTGTATGCAGGTTGGTTTCCGGGTCGGTCGCCCAGGCGCCGCCATCGGAGCCCATGGGAACGCGGGACATGGCTTCAACGCCGCCCGCTACCACCATGTCTTCCCAGCCGGAGCGTACTTTCATGGCAGCCAGGTTGACGGCTTCCAGGCCGGAGGCGCAGAAGCGGTTCAGGGTCACGCCGGCGACCTTCTCATCCCAATCAGCGGCCAGTGCCGCCGTCTTGGCGATATCCGCGCCCTGGTCACCCACGGCGGTGACGCAGCCCATGACGACATCATCTACCTGAGAAGTGTCGAGCCGATTACGCTCTTCCAGAGCCTTGAGCACGGTAGTGAGCAGCGTGATCGGCTTAACACTGTGCAGTGAGCCATCTTTCTTGCCGCGACCGCGGGGGGTGCGAACGGCATCGAAAATGTACGCCTCGGTGGTCATATCTGTTCCTCTGATTGTTATCCGGGCTTGTTTTCAAAGAGTGATAACCATAGCGGTTCAGTGTAGTCCCCGGTAATGACAGCCGCTGCCAATCCCATTGGCGAAATTGCTCAGGGACAATGACACAAACGCTTGTGACTTCTATCTTGAATAAAGATTGATCCTATAAAGCAGGCAGGTGTAACCATGTCTCTGAGAGATGCTATCGATAATTTCTACGAAAGGCTGGTGCTGGATGCGATCGATGCGACCCGGGAGGAGTCGGACACAGCGGATTATCTGACCGACGTGATGTGTGTGGCTCTGAATCGTTTGCCGGCCAGGTACTATCGGCACACCATCGATATGATGTTCTACCTTGCCGATGAGGAATTAAAGGAGATGAAAGAAAAATCCCTGGCTGCGGTCAGGCAAGCCAGGGATTTTGTAAGGCAGCATCAGAGAGAATGATGCTTTAGTGCTGCAGGCGGCTTTCCAAAGCCTGAACCAGTCGACCAGCGTGTTCTGCGCTCTGGTCGTTCATCTCCGGGTGCAGGCACCAGAGTGCGATCAGCCTTTCCAGTTCCTGCTCAGGTGTGGTTTGATCCCCACCACCCAGACCTTCGGCCAGACGCTGAACCTGGATTTCCATACGCCGTCCCTGGTCTGAGTCCGGAGTCTCCTGGCCGGCAACGATCTCCGCCCTGATCACCAGGTCTCTACCTGTAAGAGAGGTCGCGCCGTTAACCAGATTCTGCCAGTTTGAAGGAACCTGTTCCGGGGCAAGGGCGTTACTCACGCGCTCATTGATCAGCGTCTTCCAGTTATCGAGTTTGGCTTTCAACTTTCTTTGCTGACCCAGCGCTGCCAGATGTTGGCGAAGGGTTTGCACTTCGTCCCGAACCGGTCGTGACAGCGGCGCATCGGCCAACAGCTTGAGCTCGGTTTTGGCTTCATTGATCTGTGCATCGTCAGCCCCTGTACCGAGGTCGCGGTATTTGGCAACCACTGCGCGAGCGGCGGCGTCGGCTTCCTCAGTCGCGTGTTGCTGTGCGGACCGCTGGGCATCGCGTCGCTCGAAAATCTGGTCGCAGGCTTGGCGGAACGCCTGCCAGAGCTTGCGATCTTCGCGGTGGCGGGTGATACCGATACGCTTCCATTCCGATTGCAGGGCTTTGGCCTGATCTATGGCCTCCTGAAGAGGTTCATGGTCAATCAACGCCTGAGCCCGCTCGACAATCGCCTGTTTGGCGGCCTCGTTTTTCTGTCGCTCCTCGTCCAGGGGCCGCTCCAGGTTCTTCAGCAGGTCGTCAAACCGCTTCTGTACCTGGCGGTTATCGCGGAAATCCACCGGCCACGCCGCTTTCCACTCCTGGCGGGCGGTCTGATGAATTCGCTCGGCACCTTTCCAGTCAATGCTGGCCCAGTCTGCCTGCGCGAGGAAGCGTTCAAGTTCCTCACAGATGGCTTCCCGTTTCTGCAGGTTGGCCTGTTTGAGATCGGCTTTTGCCTGGAAGTAGGCTTTGCAGGGCTCATAGGCCTGATCGGACGCCGCTTTGAAACGATTCCAGAGGGTTCGGTCGGACGAGCCGCCGAGTTCTCGCCATTCGTTCTGCAGTTCTTTGATTCGCTCTGCCTTGGCCTCCGGCTCCATCGGTTGTTCCGCCAGATATTCCATCTGTTCGCACAGAGAGACCTGCTTGGGCTCGGTGGCGAATCCCTGCCAATCGCTCAGTTCCCGGAACTGGCCGGCAAGTAACTGCATCTTGGCCTGGACGTTCTTGCGGTGGCGATCATCAAGCGCCTGAAACTGGTTCTGGGCTGTTTTCAGGAGCTGGCGGGATTCACGGAACTGTTTTGCTTCCAGGGCGGCTTCCAGTTTGGGCAGTGTGGTATTGAGAGCGGCCGCATTTGCTTGCTGCTGTTCCCGGGTTCCGTCTGACGTGGGCTGGGCGCGCGGCTTGCCGGCCAGGGCCCGCAGTTCTGCAAGGGCCTGGGGTAGCGGGAAATCCTGCGGCCAGGCCACTTCCTGAAGCAGTGCTTTTGCGACAGCCTGAGGGCTGTCGATATCGTTGCTTTCCAGCTCACCGATTTGTGGTCGTGCCAGATTCAGGCGCCGCACCGCACCAAGGTAGTTGCGCAGAGCCAGCATGGCCTGTTCGTATTGCTTCTGCTCCTGTTTGTCCACCTGGGTGTCCCGCGTGGCTTCCAGCCAGCGGTTTTCCTGGGTTTTCTGCAACGCATCCAGGGCAGATTCTGAGGGAAGTCCAGAGGGCGCTGCGGCTTTAAGCTGGTTCAGGGTTTGCTGCAGCAGTTCCAGCGTTTCCTGCCGTTGCTGCTTCTGATCAAGGTGCCGCTGCTCTTCCTGGCGCGTCTCATCCAGTTGCTTCTGGCGTTCACGAATCTGGTGGACCGCTTGCAGGAATTGTTGGGTCTGCTCTGCGCTGGCCTTGTTTTCAACGCTTTGCCAGTGATCCTGGAGAGCGTTCAGTCGGGCCTCGTAGAGCTTGGTGTCTTCGCTTCTGGCCTGCTCCTGTGCCTGGCTGACCAGTTCAGTGATGCGATGCTGGGTGGCCGTTTCGCTGGCCTGTTGTTCCTTCAGGGTTTGAAGTGACTGTTTGACAGTCTGGTAAACACTTTTATCGCGGCCTTTTGCCTGTTTCAGTACCGCCTGTAGGTGCTCTTCCTGGTTAATCTGGCTCGCTGCCTGCAATCGAATGGCGGAGGTCACACCTTCTATTGCCAAAGCCGCGAGTTCCGATTGTTCAGGGCTGGCGCCAAGCTGGCGTTCCTGCTGCTGGCGTAACTGCTGTCGGTTGTCTTCTTCGGTTGGCTGATTGCTTTGCGGTTTTTCGGATGCCTTCTGGCTTTCGAGTGAGACGGTTTTGCGGTTCTTGAACAATTTCTGAATGAATGCAGCCATAAACGGTATCCTTGGGATTGCAACCAGTTTGCGGTGGCGGCAGAGTATCTCCGCCTTCCGGCCCGATCCAGCGTCTGGTTTCGGGTAGTGTGTTTGCGGGGGTGCCCCGGGACGCTAAGTCTATCGTTTTGCAAGTCATCGCGGAAAGGGCCTGTATGGGAAAAGATCAAAAACATGACGATCCGGAATACCAGGCTCGTTCGGTAGCGCTGCGCCTGTTGGCCCGCCGGGAGCACAGCCGGTATGAGCTCGCGATCAAGCTGCGGCAGCGCAAGATTCAGCCGGATGTTTTTGATCCGGTACTGGATGAATATGAGCGTGAGGGCTGGTTGGATGACGACCGGTTCGCGGAGATCTATACCCGCCAACGCATCGAAGCCGGTTACGGACCACTGAGAATACTGGCCGAGCTGCAGCAGCGTGGTGTGAATCAGGCGCCGGAGTGCTTGTCGTCCGTCGCAGAAGAGGAGTGGTGCCGGAGGGCGGTCCGGGCCCGTGATAAAAGGTTCGGGCTGGCTGATGTGCAGGGGGATCTGCCTGAAAAACTCCGCCAGGCCCGGTTCCTGGCCCGGCGAGGGTTTTCATCCTCCCAGTCCGAGCACGCCTTGAGCGCGCGATCGGATGATGTTTGAGTCAGAGTGTTGGCGGTATCAACCGTAATTCCGGAGGCAGGTCTGCGCGCAGATCCGGCTGAGACTCTTTGGCCGGGGCTTCGGGGCCGGCCTCGTTGTCGCCAAGCCAGGCCAGTTGATCCTCAAGCCCGGATGCCGACGGTGCGTCCGGTTCCGTAATCCGGACCAGGACGTCGTAATACCGCCGGATATTCTGTACGTAAACCACCGGTTCGTGCCCGCGTGCGTAACCGAAACGGGTTTTGGTGTACCACTCTTTCTGGGCCAGTAGCGGTAGAAATTCCTTCACATCCATCCATCGGTCCGGGTCTTTCCCGGCGGATTCTGCCAGGCGCCGGGCATCTTCCAGATGTCCAAAGCCGACGTTGTAGGAAGCAAGCGCGAACCAGGTGCGATCCGGTTCTGGAATTCTGTCCGGGATGCGCCCATGCACCATCCGGAAGTAGCGGGCACCGCCCTCAATACTTTCCTCGGCATCCAGCCGGTTATTGATACCGATGTAATTGGCGGTGGTGCGGGTGAGCATCATCAGACCGCGAACCCCGGTGGGGGAGACGGCGTTGGGGCGCCAGTGGGATTCCTGGTAACCGATGGCGGCCAGCAGGCGCCAGTCCATACCGGATTCTTCGGCATAATCCTTGAACAGCGACTGATAGCGGGGCAGGCGGTTCTCAACGTGGTGCATGAAGGTGCGGGCGCCAACGTAATTGAGCCGGTCCAGATGACCGTAGAACCGTTCGGCGAGCTGGGCCATGGTGCCGTTATTGTTCATCCTTTCCATGAACGCTTCGGCGGCATTCACCAGAGTGTCATCCTGAGCTGCTGGAAACAGCCAGACAAGATCACTGGGTTCGTTCAGTGCGAACGCTTCGTATACCTTTGGGAAGAAGACGTGGTTCAGATCCAGTTCATTGGAGGCCACCGCCGCATAGCCGAATTCCCCGCTTTCCACCCGGGCAAGAAGACCGGCTGCATCCAGGCCGGGATGTTTCTGAATGATAGGGCCAGCCTCATTCGCAGGGTCGGCAATAAGGTGCTCATGGTTGCTGTCGGCCAGCATATGGATGGTTTCGGAAGCCAGATCTTCCAGTGATTCCGGTGCCGGAACTTCCTTGTGGTAGACGATCACCGACTGCGCGGAAACCCCGATGGGCACTGAGCGGTAGTGATCGCCAAAGTCCGGACGTTGTGTCAGGCCGGCGAGACCAATGTGAGCGTAGTTTCGCGACAAAACAGAGAGGATTTCAGAATTGTCGTCGGCGACCCGGACGCGCAATTCAACGCCGAGTTCGTTGGCAAACAGTCTGGCCAGCTCGTAATCGTAGCCGGTGTCCTGTTCCCGGTCCTGGTAATAGATAGAAGGCGCAACCCGGGTAATAACGTGCAACACGCCTTCTTCCCGGATTTCGTGCAGGGTGGTGGGCTGCGAGCAGCCGGTGGCAAGGATAACTGCCAACACAATGCTCAACTGCGCACTACTGCTTCGGAAAGTGCTGATAAATCGTGACAAATCCCTGCTCTCCGCTACACGCTCAATGTTCAGGATGGTCCGGGAAGGGCTCCCGTGCTCCTGCTTTTTGATGCTTCTTGCTTTCCATGCATAGTCTCAATGATCACTGCTGAGGGCGAAATGGTCAATTGGTCTGGTTAATTACTGTGCAAAAGAATGTCAATTTTACAGTGCTGAAAGAGGCCAGCTTCCGCTGTAACCTGAGGTCGGTTTCAAGTATCATTGCGGCCTTTCAGACGTCCCCCGATTCGCGCGATACAGGTTGATATCATGCTTGAACTTCGCGGCGCGCCAGCGCTCTCGCCTTTTCGTTCCCGCAAACTGCATTCCCGTATACAGGAAATGGTGCCGGGTGTAGAACATGTGTATGCCGAGTTCATGCACTTTGTGGATCTTGATGCCGACCTTTCCGATTCGGAACAGGCCATCCTGGATCGCCTGCTTACCTATGGTCCCAGTGTCCAGGTTGAGCAGCCGGATGGGATTTTATTCCTGGTGGTTCCGAGGCCGGGCACGTTATCGCCATGGTCCAGCAAGGCGACGGATATCGCCCGTAATTGTGGCCTCCGGCAGATTCGCCGAATTGAGCGCGGCATTGCCTACTATGTAAAGGCCAGCAAGAAGCTGGGCCTGGAACAGCGTGAGCAGATTGCGGCGCTTCTCCATGACCGCATGACGCAGAAAGTATTTCACGAGATGGGCGGCGCGGAACTTCTGTTCAGCCACGAAGAGCCTCGCTCTCTCGGACGAGTGCCGGTGCTGTCGGGTGGCCGGGATGCTCTGGTGGAAGCGAACGGCCGATTGGGCCTGGCGTTGGCGGACGATGAGATTGACTACCTGGTCAAATCCTTTGTCGGCCTGGAGCGGGATCCGACCGATGTTGAGCTGATGATGTTCGCACAGGCCAACTCCGAGCACTGCCGCCACAAGATTTTCAACGCGTCCTGGGATATCGACGGCGAAGGCCAGGAAAAGTCCCTGTTCGCGATGATTCGCAATACCTTCGAGATGAACAGTGAGGGCGTGCTGTCGGCCTACAAGGATAATGCCGCGGTTATCGCCGGCAGTGAGGCCGGCCGATTCTTCCCGAATCCGGACACTGGTGTCTACGGCTATAACCGGGAGCCGGTGCACATCCTGATGAAAGTGGAGACCCACAACCACCCAACAGCGATTGCCCCCTTCTCCGGCGCGGCCACAGGTTCTGGTGGCGAAATCCGGGATGAAGGCGCGACCGGTCGTGGTTCCAAGCCGAAAGCCGGTCTTACCGGTTTCACCGTGTCCAACCTGAATATTCCCGGTGATGAGCAACCCTGGGAAATTGGCTATGGCAAGCCGGACCGGATTGCCTCTCCGCTGGATATCATGATTGAAGGCCCCATCGGCGGTGCTGCGTTTAACAACGAATTTGGTCGTCCTAACCTGGCCGGTTACTTCCGGACCTTTGAACAAAAAGTGCCGGGTGCTGCCGGTGAAGAGGTTCGTGGGTATCACAAGCCGATCATGATTGCCGGTGGTCTGGGTAACATTCGCGAGCAGGACGTCGAGAAGGGCAATATTCCGGTCGGCGCCAAACTGATTGTGCTGGGTGGCCCGTCCATGCTGATTGGTCTTGGTGGGGGCGCAGCCTCTTCCATGGACTCCGGTTCCAGTAACGAGAATCTGGATTTTGCCTCGGTACAGCGCGATAACCCTGAAATGGAACGCCGTTGTCAGGAAGTTATCGACCGTTGCTGGCAGATGGGCGAGAAAAACCCGATCTGCTTTATTCACGATGTAGGTGCCGGCGGCTTGTCCAATGCCATGCCGGAGCTGGTCAAGGACGGTGGCCGTGGTGGCAAGTTTGAGCTGAGGGATATTCCCAGTGATGAGCCGGGGATGTCGCCCCTGGAGATCTGGTGTAACGAATCCCAGGAACGTTACGTGATGGCGGTTGCGCCTGAAAACCTGGATCTGTTCGATGCCCTGTGCCGTCGCGAGCGCTGCCCGTATGCGGTGATTGGTGAGGCGACCGAAGAGCATCATCTGGAGCTGGGCGATTCCTACTTCAACGACAAGCCCGTGGATCTGCCGATGGAGGTGCTTTTCGGCAAGCCTCCGCGCATGCATCGCAGTGTCAGCCGTTCCTCCTTTACCAAGCCGATTTTCGATTCCACGAAAATCGATCTTCACGATGCCGTTCGGCGGATTCTGCGTCTGCCCTCGGTTGGTTCCAAGAGTTTCCTGATTACCATCGGTGACCGGACTATCACCGGGCTGGTGGCCCGGGATCAGATGGTGGGCCCCTGGCAGGTTCCTGTCAGTGATGTGGCGGTAACAGCAGCATCGTTTGATGTGCGCACCGGTGAAGCCATGGCGATGGGTGAGCGCACACCGCTTGCAGTGATTGATGCGCCGGCGTCAGGCCGAATGGCCGTAGGCGAAACCATTACTAACCTGGCGGCGGCACCGATTGCGAAGCTGTCTGATATCCGGCTCTCGGCGAACTGGATGGCCGCCGCAGGTCATCCGGGCGAGGATGAGAACCTTTACGAAACCGTCCGTGCGGTGGGAATGGAGTTGTGCCCGGCGCTGGGTATTACCATTCCAGTGGGCAAGGACTCCATGTCCATGAAAACCGCCTGGGAAGAAGATAATGGCGAGCAGAAAAGCGTCACTGCGCCGCTGTCGCTGATCGTCAGCGGTTTTGCTCCGGTGACCGACGTTGCCCGTACCCAGACACCTCAGCTGCGCACGGATGCCGGTGAAACGGATCTTATTCTTGTTGACCTGGCCGCTGGTCAGAACCGTCTTGGCGGATCTGCGCTGGCGCAGGTTTATCGTCAGGTGGGTGCTGTGGCGCCGGATCTGGACGACCCCGAGGATATCAAGGCATTTTTCGCGGTTATTCAGGGCCTCAATGCCGATGGCAAATTGCTGGCCTATCATGACCGTTCCGATGGTGGTCTGTTCGTCACCCTCGCGGAAATGAGCTTTGCCGGCAGAACCGGTGTCGATATCAAGCTGGATGGCCTCGCGGAAGACGAATCCCAATTTGCCCGCGAACTCTTCAACGAGGAGCTGGGTGCGGTTATCCAGGTGCGCCGTGAAGACACTGATTTCGTTCTCCAGCAATTCTCCGGTGCCGGGCTGGGAGATCACACCAGTGTCATTGGTACTCTGAATGACAAGGATCGGGTTCGGTTGTTGTTTGACGGAGAGCCGGTTCTGGATGAGGCGCGCACAGACCTGCAGCGCCTCTGGGCAGAAACCAGCTACCGCATTCAGTCTCTTCGCGATAATGCCGATTGTGCCCGGGAAGAATTCGAGAACCTGCTGGATGCCGAGGATCCGGGGCTGAGTGTTGATCTGACCTTTGATCTGAATGAAGATGTCGCGGCGCCATTTATCAATACCGGCAAACGGCCGAAAGTGGCGGTGTTGCGGGAGCAGGGCGTAAACGGGCAGGTTGAGATGGCGGCCGCCTTCGACCGCGCAGGCTTTGAAGCGACGGACGTTCACATGAGTGACCTGCTATCCGGTCGCATCAGCCTGGAGAAGTTCCAGAGTCTGGTGGCTTGTGGCGGTTTCTCCTACGGTGATGTGCTGGGTGCTGGTGAAGGTTGGGCCAAGTCCATCCTGTTCAACGACCGGGTGCGTGACCAGTTTGCCGCGTTCTTTAATCGCCAGGATACCCTCGCCCTTGGCGTATGTAATGGTTGTCAGATGCTGTCCAACCTGCACGAGCTGATTCCGGGCAGTGAAGGCTGGCCGCGCTTTGTTCGAAACCAGTCCGAACAGTTCGAAGCGCGCCTGGTGATGGTTGAGGTAACTTCTTCACCCTCTGCCTTCCTGGATGGCATGACCGGTTCCCGTATGCCGATTGCAGTTGCACACGGTGAGGGTCGGGTTGAGTTCGCGTCCGGCAATTCCGCGAAGGCTCTTTCGGATAATGAATTGGTCGCTCTTCGCTATGTTGACAATCGTGGCCAGGAAACGACCCGTTACCCCTATAACCCCAACGGTTCGGAGTCTGGTATTACCGGTATTACCACCCGGGATGGTCGCGTGACCATCATGATGCCCCATCCGGAGCGGGTGTTCCGGGCGGTTCAGCACTCTTGGCGCCCGGATGGCTGGCAGGAAGATGGTCCCTGGTTACGTATGTTCCGCAATGCCAGAAAGTGGTTTGGTTGATTCGCTGAACCACACCTGAAAAGAGAAGTGAAAGCCAGCCTCCGGTCTCTGTTTATAAGAGATTCGAGGCTGGCTTTTTTTATGCTCGATTAGTTAAACCGATACCTTTGATGTCAACCCCAAATTTTACCCCTGGTGCCTTAAAATAGTCTGTAAATTTGCCGCTTCAGGGCTTGACTAGACAACTTTATGCACATTTCCGGTGCCGCCCTGACTGTTCTGTGAGCAAACATTGAGAACTAAGTTCAGTTTTTGTGCGAAACTTTTAACCTATTGATATTAAAGAAAATAAAATCATGGGTGAAAATGTCGGCAATTTAAGGAAAGGCCAGTATTCATGGGGCTTGGGGGGCGATTCCCAAAAACTTTCCCCAGAGTTATCCACAGAATCTGTGAGTAAGTTTGAATTCTCTAATGCTGGGCAATATTTGATCAATTGCGGAGGTGTTCGTGTACAAATTTTGCTACTTCGTACCCGAGAGTCATCTGGAACAAACCAAGCAGGCGCTGTTCGATGTTGGTGCCGGAAAAATTGGAGAATACGACTGTTGTGCCTGGCAATGTGAAGGTCAGGGACAGTTCCGGCCGCTGGCAGGAAGCGATCCGTTTCTTGGGCAGCAGGGGCAATTGGAGACGGTGCGGGAATACAAAGTGGAGTTGGTGTGCGACGACCGTCTCATAAGAGATGCGCTAGCCGCGTTGAAACGAGCACACCCTTATGAGGAGCCGGCGTATGAGATCTTCCGGCTGGTTGATCTTTAAGGGGGGGTCAGGCTTTTTTCCCCATGGGATGACGGATATCACTGACGTGGACGCCAAAACGCTCGGTCTCCATGTCGAGAAGAAAGAGTTCAAGGGTTTTGCGAACCGTTGGAAATGATATTTCGTCCCATGGAATTTCGCCGGGGGAGAACAGCCGCGACTCCAGAGATTCTTCTCCGGCGCCGAATTGCCCGTCTTTTAGGCTGGCGCGATAGAACATGTGAACCTGATTGATGTGGGGCACATCGATGATGGAGTAGAGGCCTTCTATGGTGACCTCGGCCAGGGCTTCCTCCAGAGTTTCCCTCGCCGCAGCCTCAATGGTTGTCTCGGCATTTTCCATGAAACCCGCGGGCAGGGTCCAATAGCCGTAACGGGGCTCGATCGCGCGTCGGCACAAGAGTATCTGGCCTTCCCAGACGGGAACCGTGCCCGCCACAATCCTCGGGTTCTGGTAATGTATGGTCTCGCAGCTGACACATACGTAGCGGTGCCTGTTGTCACCCTCCGGAATGCGTTGTTCGACCGGATGGCCGCATGTGCTGCAATACTTCATTAGTTTCCCCGTATACTGAGTGTCTGTTGATCATCAGTTTAACGATCCCGGCTGTCTGTGTCTCATGCAAAATCGGGATGCCACTGGAGTAGCGAGTGCGAGACCTATTAACTGAAAAATTATCCAATTATGCCCCGCGACAGTTGGCACTGGATTATCCGGAAGCCGGTATTCTGGTGCCGGTAACGGATGATGAAAATAATCCGGAAATGATTTTCACCCTGAGGTCTGCCAACCTGAAAACCCATCGTGGCCAGGTGTCTTATCCGGGCGGCAAGCGGGATCCCGAAGATTCGTCGCTTGCGGCCACTGCGTTGAGAGAGACCCATGAAGAAATCGGGTTGCCTCCCGACCAGGTGGATGTCATCGCACCATTAAGCCAGGTAATGTCGCGCTACGGCATTCTTGTAACACCCTACGTAGGGATTGTTCCGGGCGATCATCCCGTGGTGCCCAATCCCCATGAAATAGAAAGCGTGTTCCGGGTACCGCTTTCCTTCTTTCTGGAAGACCGGCGGGAACGCACCGATGCCCTCAGTTTTCTGAACCATACCTTTTACGTGCCCTGTTATCGCTGGGAGCGTTACCAGATCTGGGGGCTGTCTGCCGTGGTTCTGGTTGACTTCATGAACGCAGTGTACGATGCCGGAATCGATCTGCTCGAACCCCCTCAAGGAGGCTGATATGTTTTACGAGCTCGAGGGCAAGCGCCCCCAGGTAGTTGGCAATGGTCAGTTTGTTGCCGATAACGCCGTTGTCATCGGCAATGTCCGGTTGCTGGAGAAAAGCAGTGTCTGGTTTAACGTGGTCATTCGCGGCGACAACGAGTGCATCACGGTTGGTCCTGAATCCAATGTTCAGGATGGTTCGGTGCTGCACACCGATCCGGGCCTGCCTTTGACCATCGGCCGGGGCGTTACCGTGGGCCACAAAGTGATGCTGCACGGTTGTGATATCGGCGATTATTCGCTGATTGGCATAAACGCGGTCGTGCTTAACGGGGCCAAGATTGGCAAGCATTGTCTGATTGGTGCCAATACGCTGATTCCTGAAGGTATGGAAATACCGGATGGTTCGATGGTTGTGGGCTCTCCCGGCAAGATCAAGCGTGAGCTGAACGACAATCAGAAGAAAATGTTGGAGATGAGCGCGGCGCATTACGTTCAGAATGCCACGCGTTATGTAGAGAAACTTCAAGCGTGTGATCCGGAGCAGAAATGAACAGGGCCGATCGGGTGCGTTCCCCCTGCGTCAGCGTGTGCGCATTAGACGAGAACGATATTTGTATCGGGTGCCATCGTACCAGTGACGAGATTCTTCACTGGGCTCGAATGACAGACGATGAACGCAGAGAAGTTTTGAAACTGGTGGCAATACGCGAACAAAAGGTAGCTCTATAAGATGACCGACAACACCAAGACCAGCATCAGGTTGGGTACACCTCTTAAAAGCAATGCGTTCCGGGTACTTTTTTGTGGTTCCGGGGAGTTGGGCAAGGAAGTTGTAATTGAGCTCCAGCGCTTCGGTGTTGAGGTGATCGCTGTTGATCGATATGCCGATGCACCGGCAATGCAGGTGGCCCATCGCTCCCATGTTGTCGACATGCTGGATCCTGTGGCTTTGCGGAGCGTTATTGAGAAGGAGCGCCCGAACCTGATTGTTCCGGAGATAGAAGCTATTGCCACCGCGGAGTTGGTTAAGCTCGAGCAGGAAGGTTATCGGGTGGTACCCAGTGCGCGGGCGGTAGATCTGACGATGAATCGTGAGGGTATTCGTCGGTTGGCTGCGGAAGAGCTAGGGTTGCCAACGTCACCGTATCGGTTTGCAGGTACGCGGGAAGAATATCTGCAGGCGGTTGCGGAAGTCGGGCTTCCCCTGGTGGTAAAACCAGTGATGAGTTCGTCTGGCAAGGGCCAAAGTACAGTAAAGACCGAAGCCGATATTGAAAGAGCGTGGGAGTACGCGCAAACCGGAGGCCGGGCCGGAAAGGGCAGGGTAATCGTCGAAGGCTTTGTCGACTTTGATTATGAGATCACCTTGCTGACGGTGAGGCATAAAGAGGGTATCACCTTCTGTGATCCTATCGGTCACAGGCAGGAAGATGGTGACTATCGCGAATCCTGGCAACCGCAGCCGATGAATGATCTGGCGTTGCAGCGTTCCAAAGAGATCGCCCGTGCCGTGGTGGAAGATCTCGGCGGATACGGTATCTATGGTGTTGAACTGTTTGTGAAGGGGGAGAACGTCTGGTTCTCGGAGGTCTCACCTCGCCCCCATGACACGGGGCTGGTCACACTTGTGTCCCAGGACCTGTCCGAGTTCGCAATCCATGCCCGAGCCATACTGGGTATTCCCGTTCCTGTTGTTCGCCAGAATGGTCCCAGTGCGTCGTCGGTCATTCTGCCGGAAGGAAGCTCCACGGAAGTTTCCTATACCGGCCTGGAAGAAGCGCTGGCGCAACCGGTAACCCAGCTACGCCTTTTTGGAAAACCGGAATTACAAGGCAGGAGGCGAATGGGGGTAGCGCTGGCGTTGGGTAGCTCCATAGAGGATGCCCGGGAAAAAGCCCGCGCTGCAGCAAGTTCAATAAAGGTCGAATTCTGAAGGCGTGCCCCTGAATTCATGGCTCAGGGTGAAAGCCCGGGTGATTTTTGATCGTTCTGGTTGTATTCTGAACAGCTTGATAGGTGGAAACCGAAGCCCGATAAAATAAATTGAAAATGGGCGTTGACAGTTTTCCTGAGGGCTGTAGAATGCGCACCACTTCTGAGGGGCACGGCAGACAACGCCGGTTCACGAGGAACGCAACTACTTGAAAGTGTTCGAAAATTTGCTTCAAAAAATCTTCGAACAAAGTGGTTGACAAGGCAGCGGAACGATGTAGAATACGCGGCCTTGATTGAGCAACAGCTCAAACGCTCTTTAAAAAGTTAACCAAGTAATTCGTGTGGGCGCTGGCCGAGGTATTTCGGACACGAAATATCAGGACAGTGGCTCGTCGAAATTGAGTTTTGTCTTGAGCAAGAATTAAGAACTTTCGGGTTCTTGTATGATTTAAACTGAAGAGTTTGATCATGGCTCAGATTGAACGCTGGCGGCAGGCTTAACACATGCAAGTCGAGCGGTAACAGGGGAAGCTTGCTTCCCGCTGACGAGCGGCGGACGGGTGAGTAATGCTTAGGAATCTGCCCAGTAGTGGGGGATAGCCCGGGGAAACCCGGATTAATACCGCATACGTCCTACGGGAGAAAGCAGGGGATCTTCGGACCTTGCGCTATTGGATGA
>JAJUKC010000084.1 GCA_029264995.1 Marinobacter sp.
AATTCACGGAAGACGGCCAGGCGCATATGGAATACATCAACGATCACGGCGTGTTCGACGATGTGCCCTTCGATTTCATCGTTGACGGCGTTCGCCGGGCCTATGGCCACCTGTTTGAAGCGGATGGCCAGCCCCAAACCATGACGGGCAGCCTGGAACAGGACATCTCGGACCGTTCCTGAAGCCATAAAAAAAACCGGCAGCCCACTTCCCGTGGGCGCCGGTTTCAGGGGTCAGCCTGAAGTCAGGCTTGTGTGAACAACTTACTCAGCAGAATTACGGATCAGGAAATCGAAGGCGCTCAGGGCAGCCTTGGCACCTTCGCCCATAGAGATCACGATCTGCTTGTAGGGCACGGTGGTGGCATCGCCGGCCGCGAACACACCCGGAATGGATGTTTCGTTACGGTCGTTGACGATGATCTCGCCGTGCTGGCTCAGCTCGATATCACCCTTCAACCACTCGGTGTTCGGCACCAGGCCGATCTGAACAAACACGCCTTCCAGTTCAACGTGATGCGACTCACCGGTGGTACGGTCGGTGTAGTTCAGGCCGCTGACCTTGCCATCGGTACCCACCACTTCCGTGGTCTGGCCAGACGTAATGATCTTCACGTTGTTCAGGCTACGCAGTTTCTTCTGCAGCACTTCATCGGCACGCATCTGCTCGCCGAACTCGATCAGCGTCACGTGGCCGACAATACCTGCCAGGTCGATGGCCGCTTCCACGCCGGAGTTACCACCGCCAATCACCGCTACGCGCTTGCCTTTGAACAGCGGGCCGTCGCAATGCGGGCAGTAGGCCACGCCCTTGTTGCGGCACTCTTCCTCACCCGGCACACCCATCTGACGCCAGCGGGCGCCGGTGGACAGAATCACCGTGCGAGCTTTCAGAGAGCCGCCGTTGGCCAGGCGTACCTCGTGCAGGCCTCCGGTCTGCTCGGCCGGAATCAGCTTCTCGGCACGCTGCATGTTCATGATGTCGACTTCGTATTCGTTGACGTGCTGCTCCATGGCCGCCACCAGTTTCGGGCCTTCGGTGTAAGGCACGGAAATCAGGTTTTCGATGCCCATGGTGTCAGCCACCTGGCCACCAAAACGCTCAGCCGCGATACCGGTAGAAATGCCCTTTCGTGCGGCATAGATAGCAGCAGCAGAACCTGCCGGGCCACCACCGATCACCAGAACGTCAAACGCATCTTTCTGGTTGATTTTACGAGCTTCTTTTTCAGCCGAGTTGGTGTCCAGCTTGGCCACAATCTCTTCCAGCGTCATCCGGCCCTGGCCCCAGGGCTGGCCATTCAGGTAAACACTGGGTACCGCCATCACTTCACGCTGCTCAACTTCGTCCTGGAACAGGGCCCCGTCAATGGAGGTGTGCTTGATGTTCGGGTTCAGCACGCTCATCAGGTTCAGGGCCTGAACCACGTCCGGGCAGTTCTGGCAGGACAGCGAGAAGTAGGTTTCAAACTCAAACTCACCTTCCAGCTCCTGAACCTGCTGGATTACTTCCTGAGACGCCTTGGATGGATGGCCACCCACCTGCAGCAGGGCCAGCACCAGCGAAGTGAATTCGTGGCCCATGGGAATACCGGCAAAGCGAACGCCAATGTCTGTGCCTACACGATTGATGGCGAAGGACGGACGACGCACCTCTGTCGATTCCTCGGTCCGCAGGCTGATCTTCTCGGACATCGGCTCGATTTCTTCCAGCAGCTGCTTGAGCTCCTCGGACTTCTTGCTGTCGTCATAGGCTGCCACCAGCTCAATCGGCTGCTGCAGCTTTTCCATATAGGCCTTCAACTGTCCTTTGATATTGGCATCCAACATGTTTGGTATTCCCCTTTATGTCGTGAAACTAAGTTTCTGAATTCAATAATGAATCGTTATCTGAAGTTATGATTAAGATACGGCCAGACGGTTCGTTGCTCAAATTGATTGACCCAAACCTTCTGATAGGCCATACCTATAAAATTCAGTCGTAACGATTGATAGATACAAAAAAGGCCCGCAGTGCGGGCCTTTCTGTAAGTTTCACCGAATCGGGGAAACTTAGATCTTGCCAACCAGGTCCAGAGACGGAGCCAGAGTTTCTTCGCCTTCTTTCCACTTGGCCGGGCAAACTTCGCCAGGATGGTTGCGAACGTACTGGGCAGCCTTAACCTTGCGCAGCAGGTCGTCGGCGTCACGGCCGATGCCTTCGGCGGTGATTTCAACTGCCTGGATGATACCGTCCGGATCGATCAGGAAGGTAGCGCGGTCTGCCAGGCCCTGGCCTTCACGCATAACACCGAAGTTGTTGGTGATGGTGCCAGTCTGGTCGCCAACCATGTAGTAGTTGATCTTGCCGATGGTCTCGGAAGTGTCGTGCCATGCTTTGTGGGTGAAGTGAGTATCAGTAGATACAGAGAACACTTCTACACCCAGCTTCTGCAGCTCTTCGTACTTATCAGCCACGTCGCCAAGCTCGGTCGGGCACACGAAGGTGAAGTCGGCCGGGTAGAAGAAGAAGATGGCCCACTTGCCTTTAACGTCCGCTTCAGAAATTTCTACGAACTCGCCCTGCTTGAATGCGGTGGCGTTGAACGGTTTGATTTCGCTGTTAACGATACCCATCTCAGAATAACTCCTGTCGGTTCATTTAACTGATGGTTTGGAAACGATGCTCAAGATACGGGTTTGACCATCTGAGTGAAAATTGATTATTTCCAATCTCAGCATAGGCATAGCCTATATACGGCCATCAACTTCGGCTAAACATGGCGGCCAAAAGCCTTCCGGGCCTTCAGCCGCCTGCCATTGATATGGGGCCTTAACCTGCAAGTTCAATCTTGCGGAAGTCCAGAATATTTTCTTTTGGTGACGTTTGGATGGCAGCCACCTCTGAACGTTTCCTAAGCAGGATATAACCAAAGCAGCCAAAGTAGAGTGCAATGACCAGCGCACCCACCCACTGAATCCGCAGGAAATCCAGCTTGAACAACATGGTCAGCCCGACCATGGCCACCAGGTTGAAGAGCACATAATTCACCCGCCCCAGGCGTTGCGCCGTCAGGTTCAGGTTATCGGTGTAGAGCCGGATCAGGGAATCCAGGGAGTTGATGACCATCAACACGCCCACCGAGATCATGGCGATGTTGGTGAAGGCGGCAATCTTCAGCCCCTCCGCGTGATAGTAATAGAGCACGCTGAACCACACGCCAATGGCAACGGACGGCACAACCAGCATGGCAATCAGCAACTGCCAGGTCTTGATCCCACTCACGAAACGCGCGGTGAACTGACCAATCATGATGCTCCAGGCAAACCACCAGAACAGGTAGAACTCGTGGTAGTCGTTGATGGGCAGGACAAAGTGATGAATGTTGGCAAAGTAATCACCGAGCATGCCGGCGGTGCCAAAGAAATCTGCCGGCGAGCCTTTACCCAGAACAAATGCCCGGAACCACATGCCCGCAATCAGGGTAATGAACAGCACACTGGAACCGACACTCAGAATGCGGATGTATTTGACCTTGGAGCTGGAATACACCGCCAGCGCAATGGACAGGAACACGATCGCATAGAACGCCGGCACCACCGATTCGCCGTCGCCCAACATCGGCAGGTACCACGGCAGGTTCACCAGCAACAGGTAGGCGGTGAACGCGCAGGTGCCGATAATCACCACGTTGTTGATCAGCTTCACCATCGGGATCTCGAAGAACTTCACCCGCGGCTCAATGATGGCGAAGTAGAAGCAGGTCAGGAAATAGAAGCCCCAGATCAGAAAGGCCCAGAACCCGAACTCAATAGCCAGCGGGTTGGCAAAGGCGTATTCCGGGTTTTCAGAGACATTGCCGTAACCACCGAACTCGGTGAGCGGGAACATGATCAGCCCGACATCCAGACCGGAGGTGAACAGGATGGCAATGAAGGTCAGCGTGCGAACCGGCGTAACGCCGATGCACTGCATGTCCCACCACCGATACAGAATCAGGGCGATGGCGGCGAAGGTAAAGATCAGGCCTGTGGATAACCAGAGTGTCATGCGATCTCCCTCCGGTTGTTCCTTGTCATTGTAGTGCACAGCATGGGTGTTCCTCCTCTACTTTGTAAGCGCTGCTTCTTTCGAATCGGACACAAACCCAGGACTTGCCTATCAGTCGCCCGAAAACGGCGGGATGCCGTCGCGCTGATAGGGAAATCCTGAGGGCTTGCTACCCGGGCACCTTGCGTACCCGGGCCGGAACTGCGCTCGCTAGGCCAGCGACCGTTTCGCTTGTCCCGGACGTTGGCGCGCCTGCCATTGGTCATCCATAAAGACCGGCGCGTCCGAAGGTTGCAGGGGCTCCCTGCCCCGGATAAGGTCGGCTGCCCGCTCGGCCACCATGATGGTGGGCGCGTTCAGGTTGCCATTGGGTATGGTCGGGAAGATGGACGAATCCACCACCCGCAGGTTCTGGATACCGCGCACGCGGGTTTCCGGGTCTACCACCGCCAGCGCATCAGTGCCCATCTTGCAGGAACAGGACGGGTGATAAGCGCTCTCCACCGCCTGGCGCACGAAGGCATCGATCTGCTCATCGCTCTGCACATCCACACCGGGCTGGATTTCTGCACCGCGGTACTCGTCCATGGCCGGCTGGTTGATGATCTCCCGGGTCAGGCGCACGCAGTCGCGGAAGCCTTCGCGGTCGGCCTCGTGTTCCAGGTAATTGAAACGGATGCGCGGGGCCTGTTTGGGGTCGGCAGACTGCACATGCACAAAGCCCCGGCTCTTCGGCTTGTTGTGACCGATGTGGAGCTGAAAACCGTCGCCATCAAAGGCTTCGCGGCCGTCGTAGCGCATGGCCGCCGGCAGGAAATGGTATTGCAGGTCCGGCCATTCAACGCCGGCCTTGGAGCGGATAAAACCACAGGATTCGAAATGGTTGGTGGCCCCCAGGCCATCCTTGCGCAGAATCCAGCGCACCCCGATCTTGAGCTTGTTCCACCAGTCCAGTTTGCCATTCAGGGAGACCGGCTTCTGGCAGCGGAACTGAAAGTAGAACTCCAGGTGATCCTGCAGGTTCTCACCCACGCCCGGCAGCTCATGCTTCACCTCAATACCGGCCTGCTCCAGCACTTCGCGCTTGCCAATACCCGAAAGCTGCAACAAATGTGGCGAGCCAATAGAACCGGCCGACAGAATCACTTCCTTGGCGGCTTTGGCCTCATGCACCTGACCACCCTGCTCATAACGCACGCCGGTGGCGGTTTTCCCTTCCAGAAGCACCTTATGCACCAGGGCATGGGTGACCACCGTCAGATTCGGCCGCGCCATGGCCGGGCGCAGGTAGGCGTTGGCGGTGGACCAGCGGCGACCGTTCTTCACGGTCATGTGCATGGCGCCAAAACCTTCCTGGCGGGCACCGTTGTAATCATCGGTCTCCAGATAACCGGCATCGACGCCGGCCCGGATGAACGCCGTATACAGCGGGTTGCGCATGTTGTTGCCGTTGTTCACACCCAGGGGGCCGGAACTCCCCCGGTAGGCATCGCCGCCGAAGGCCCAGGTTTCTGCCTTCTTGAAATAGGGCAGCACGTTACGGTAGCTCCAGCCGTCGGCACCTTCAGACTGCCACTCGTCGAAATCCCGTGCATGGCCACGGACATACACCATGCCATTGATGGATGACGAACCACCCAGCACCTTGCCCCGGGGGCAATGCATACGGCGATTGTCCAGGTACGGCTCCGGCTCGGTCTCGAACTGCCAGGCGTACTTTTTGGTGTTCATGGGGATAGACAGCGCGGTGGGCATCTGGATGAAGATGCTCTTGTCACTGCCACCGGTTTCCAGCAGCAGCACCCGGTTTTCACTGTCCTCGGTCAGACGGTTAGCCAGCACACAACCGGCTGAGCCCGCACCCACAATGATGTAGTCGTATCGGTTTTCTGTCATACGCAATCCTCTTTTCACTCAGCAGCCGCCAGAAAGGTTCTGATGTGCTGAAATGCAAGGCGCACGGAACGCAGAAAGCGAGGCTTACCTGTCGGTAGGTGAGCTTTCGAGTACCGCGCAACGCGGCAGTTCAGTGCAGCAGGGCCTTTGTGGTGGCTGCTCAAAACGGGGCGTCGATGTCTTCCATACCCACATACACCGACTTGATCTGGGTGTAGTGCGCAATGGTCTCGCGCCCGTTCTCACGGCCGATACCGGAGAGTTTGTAGCCACCCACCGGCATTTCCGCCGGCGAAGCACCGTAGCTGTTGATCCAGCAGATGCCGGCCTGGATCTGGTGAATCACCCGGTGTGCCCGGCGGATATCATTGGTGAACACGCCCGCGGCAAGTCCAGTATCGGTATTGTTGGCCCGGGCAATCACCTCGTCTTCATCGCGGAAGGTGAGCACAGACATCACCGGCCCGAAGATCTCCTCCTTTACGATGGTCATGTCGTCGGTGCAGTCGGTGAAAATGGTCGGTTCCACGAAATAGCCGCCCGGAGAATCCTCCGGCTCAAAGGCCCGACCGCCGTGGCTTAGCGTGGCGCCTTCGGCCAGCCCTTTGCTGATGTAACCCAACACCAGTTCCTGATGCTTTTTGGAGATCAGCGCGCCGAAGTTGGTGTCCGGGTTCATCGGGTCACCGGCCTTGATGTTCTTGCGGGTGCGCTCCAGCAAGCGCTCGATAAAGCGCGGGTAGAGGTCCTCGTGCACAAACACCCGGGTACCGTTGGTGCAGATCTCGCCCTGGGTGTAGAAGTTGCCCACCATGGCGGCGGAGATGGCGTTCTCCAGGTCAGCGTCGTCAAAAATGATCAGCGGCGACTTGCCACCCAGTTCCATGGTCACGTCTTTCAGCGACGACGCGGCGGCGGCCATCACCTTCTTGCCGGTGCCCACCTCACCGGTGAACGACACCTTGGCAATCTCCGGGTGATGGGTCAGCCACTGGCCAACTTCAGCAGCGCCCTGCACCACGTTGAACACGCCCGCCGGCACGCCGGCTTCGATAAAGATTTCCGCCAGCTTCACCGCGCCCATGGGCGTTTCTTCGGAGGGTTTGAAGATCATGGCGTTGCCGCAGGCCAGGGCCGGGGCCGACTTCCAGCAGGCGATCTGGATCGGATAGTTCCAGGCTCCAATGCCCGCGCAGATGCCCAGCGGCTCCCGGCGGGTGTAGTAGAAATCGCCCCCCAGATCCTGCTGGTTACCTTCGATGGACGGCGCCAGGCCGGCAAAGAACTCAATGGCATCAGCGCCAGTCACCACATCCACAGCTTCCGCTTCCTGCCAGGGTTTACCGGTATCACGCACTTCCACTGCCGCCAGCTCGTCGTTGCGCTCGCGGAGCAAGGCCACCGCTTTCAGCAGAATGCGGCTGCGCTCAATGGCGGATGTGGCGGCCCACTGGGCAAAACCGGCGCGGGCGCTCTCGATGGCGGCCTGTTGCACAGACTCATCCGCCACTTCCACTTCATAGATCACCTGGCCCGTGGCCGGATTCACCACCGGGAAGGTCTCGCCGGTGCTGTTGGCCAGAAACCGGCCGTGGACAAAGTTCTGAACCACAGGAAGAGATGCAGACATAGCGCGTTGGTAACCTCTGTTCGGTGTCTTCAGGCCTTGTGGGCCGTGGAATTCAAATTGGCTCAGGCGCCAGCCCGGGCCAGTGTCTCGTGGACAAACTGCTTGCACAGCCGCTCGCCGGCTTCAAAGCTCTCGGCCGGGTCCAGGCTCAGGGCACTGCGCAGCCAGAACCCGTCGATCATCGCCGCCGTTTGCCGGGCCGCCGCTGTCGCCTCGGCCTGCGGCAGCACTTGCGCGAAGGAATAACGCAGGTTGCTGTACAGCCGGGCGTTGTTGATCTGCTGCAGACGCTTCAGCCCCGGCTCGTGCATCGAGCGGGCCCAGAAGCTGAGCCAGGTTTTCGCCGCCAGCGCCGAACGCTGGAACTCGGAAAAGTTGGACTCGATGATGCAGTCCAGCCGCTGCTCCGGCGAGCCATCGGTTTTCGCCATGCGCTCACGCAGTTCCTTGCCCAGCTGCTCCAGCAGGTAACGCAAGGCTGCCTCGATCAGGCCCTGCTTGCCCCCGAAGTAATGACTGATGATCCCCGAGGACATCCCTGCCCGCTTGCTGATACTGACAATGGTTGTGTTCTGCATACCCAGCTCAGCAATGGACTCCATGGTGGCGTCGATGAGCTGCTGCTTGCGGGTATCTTTCATTCCAACTTTTGGCATGGCGATTCCGCGTGTTCCCGATGATTTCCGTGTCGAAAACAGGCTCTGATTTCAGCCTGCTTTTTATTAATTGAACGTTCAATTAAAATAAAGGCTACAGAAACATAACAGGAATTTCAAATTTGCTCAAAAAAAGGGCGGCCGTTATTGGCCGCTCACAGGATGTGATCGTAATCCCGCTTGCCCTGGCTCTGACATACCTTCTTTCGTCAAAGCAGAATCGCAAGTTTCCAAGGCCATGCCCAGAATCATGGAATACCCCCGCTTACAACCGGATGTAAATCCCATGCCTTTTGACGGCAAGAGGCTCATCTACGGGGGCTTTGAAGTCGTGGTGGAGGAATAGAACGGCGCTCAGGTGTCTGTTACTGCCATACCCGTTGTGCTTCTCAGGCGTAAATGTAAAAAAGATACTCCTGCCCGTTCTTCACCGGATCCTGGGCAAAGGTATAACCGTGGGCGATGGCTTCTTCCGGCACATTGCGGAAAGAACCCGGGCAATCGGTGATCACCTGCAACAGCTCGCCCTTGTTCATGCCTTCCAGCGCTTCCAGG
>JAJUKC010000129.1 GCA_029264995.1 Marinobacter sp.
AAAAGAAGTGGCGCGGCCGGCCCTGGCGGCCATCGTCGAAGTAAAGGTGAGCCAGGAACAAGTGCTCGTAGACCCAGCGGGCGACCAGACGCTGGCGTGGATTTTCCCGGTTGAGCCAGCTTTCCCAGGCCCGGATCCGGCCTTGTTCTTCCAATGTCAGCTTCACCGGCGTGGCCTCCAGCGGCGCGCCCTGGGCCAGCCAGCCTGTCAGCAGATCGAATTCCCGCTCGCTCAATGGCGGCAGCCCCAGCGGCATGCCTTCCAGCGGATGCTCGCGGGCGTAGTCCGCCATGTCCTCCGGTGCCGGGCAAACGTTGGCGCGGCCCAATCCCAGTTGAATCTCTTCCGGCAGCTTGCTGTTCGGCTCGAAGCGGTGGTGCCGGCCCAGTACCAGCATCTGATAAAGCAGGCCTTCGTCCATGGTCTGGCGGCCTTCCAGTACCGAGAAGAAGCCGCGATTACGCCATTCGCCGGAACTCCTCGCGTCAATGAACAGACGGGACGGCGCTGCCGCCGAGGTGCGCTGGCCGTTATACACCGGCGTCTGGTTGGCGCCCCGGGCCAGCCCTTCCGGCGATTCCAGTTTCAATTGGCAAGGGGCGTCATAACAGCCGTGGCAGGCGATACAGCGCTGCTCCAGGACCGGTCTGACCTGCTGCTGAAAGGAAACCGGCTGTGCCGATCCGGAGGAGGAGGGCGCGGCCGCGCCGATGCCGATCAGAGGCACAAAAAAAGCCACGGCTCCCAACAGAGCCTTTTGCAATCTTGTCACCTGGGTTCCCTCCGGTCGTGATTCGGTCGTCGCTCACCGGCAGTCTAGCGGATCGGAATATTGTCTGACCACGATGGCGAAAACGTGAATCAGCGGCGACCGGGCCGATCGGGCCGGTTGGCAGGGATAACCGGTGGCATCGGAATCGGCTTGAGCGCTTTCGGCAGGTAAAGCGGATGAGCGGGTTCCCCCGAGCCGTTCATGCGCAGACAGTGCAGGGCGTCGCCGAGGCGGTCGCGCACCTGGGCGGCGCGATTGCCATGACGGCCATGATTGCCCCAGCCGGCCACCACCAGGCTGGCGTCGCGGGCCAGCTTGCTCAGCCACTGGTCGTTGCGTGGCCCCACCGGATCGTCGGCGGCGAACAGGTCGCTCGGATAAGTGGCCCGATAGGCGAACAGGTTGGCCACGCACAGCGCTGAATAGCCCCAGTCCCGGGCGAAGCCGATGCAGCGGCGAATGGTCGGATCATCGCGGCGGTGATCGGCGGTGGACGGGTTCAGCGCCACCAGCAGTACATAGTCATCGCCCTCGGCCCAACGGCGCCAGAGGGCGTAGCGGTATTGGCGGCAGCGGGAAAAATGGGCGCTTCGTTGCATGGCTGCGAATGATACCCGATTTCGGAGTGGGCGCGGGCGGTGCTCTTCACTTTCCTTGCAGCCCCCCTACAGGTGATGCGTTCAGGGCATCGCGCAGTTCGGATTGCCGACGGCCATCCAGCGGAAAGCGCCACATCAATGCCATCACTACCAGATTGCAGAGGGTCGGCACGGCGACGAATAACCAGGCCAACTGATCGATGACCACCGCGGAATTCTGTCCCTGGCCGTTGAAGCCGATTGCTTGCAATGCCCAGAATGTACCACCTACCGCCAGGGCCCCGCCGGCCTTGCGGGTCAGTGCCATGAATGAGTAGAGCAAGCCGGTGCGCTTTTCACCAGCGCGATGTTCGTCCAGATCGGCGACATCGGCCATGATGGAACGTAGTAGCAAGCCGGCTCCGCCGACATTGACGCCCAGAAGGACCATTAGCCCGGCGGCGGCGGCGAAGTTACCGTCCGGGATCACCAGCGCCAACGGGGGGCAGACAACGTAAAAAGCGCAGCAACCGATTAATGTCTGGTGTTTGCCAAACCGGTAGCTGGCCTTGACGATAAGAGGAACAAAACCGAGACCGGCGAGAAAGTAGATCAGCATGAGCAGGCTGGCGCGGTCTCCCAGGTGCCACTTCTCACTGACCATATAAAGAAATAAGGCGCCCACCGAGGCGCCGGCCGCTCCACTGATGGTGTCGGCGAGAATAACGCGACCCAGAGGCTGATTGGTGATCAAGGTCCTGATGGTGCTTGCCAGGGCCAGGGGGGGAGCTGTACGCCTGGGAGGCTCGTCCACGGAGCGCACACTGATCAAGACCGCGATGGGGAGGAGAATGAGCAGGAAGCCACCCATGGCGGCTATGCGGTGCGCTTCCATGTTGTCCCCGCCGATCCGCTCGATAATCGCGGGAAGCACCAGTACCAGTGGTATGCCAATGATCTCACCGGCCTCTCGGAATCCTTGGATGCGGGAGCGCTGATGGTAGTCTTCGGACAATTCCGCTGCCCAGGAGAGGTGAGGAATGGTAAGCATGGTCCAGCCGAGATACAGAACCAGCAACCAGCCCAGCAGGTAGGTAGCTGAAGTTGTTGCTGGCGGCATGAAGACGAACCAGGTGGCGATGGAGATCAGCGGTGTGGCACCGATGATCCAGGGACGTCTGTGGCCCCAACGTGAAGGGTAGCGGTCCGAGAGGAATCCGATCATTGGGTCGCAAACCACATCCCAGAGTCTGGCGACCATGAACAGGGTACCCACCAAACCGAGACCGAGCCCTTGGGATGAGGCGTAAAACTGGGGCAGATACAGCGATATGGGTAGCCCCAGGGCGGCGATGGGAACACAGGGGGCGGCAAAGGCCGCCAGCCGCCAACCGGTCAACGGACGTTGGTTCATGAATCTTCCTTTTGCAAAACGAAGGCTGTTGTTGTCTGATGCCCATGGCAATTCGATACCTTGCGTATTGAAAAGTCAATACCATGCGTATCGAAATTGCATTGGGGGTGCGTTAGACTGCGGATTCCGCATTGAAAAAGAGAGAGAACGGTGACCGGGACTCGACCCAAGCAACGCCGCCGACCCCGGGTTCGCCCTACCCGGGAACAGACTCGCGAGCGTATTCTGGCCGCCGCTGATACGGTGTTTCGTGAACGGGGTTTCCATCCGTCGAGAATCGAGGAAATCGCTGAACGGGCTGGTTTTACTAAAGGCGCGGTGTATTCCAGTTTCGCCAACAAGGACGAGATTTTTCTGGATTTGTTGGTGGAGCGGGTGGCCCAACGATCTCGTTATGTTGTCGATAAGCTGGCTCAGGTGGAGCCGGGGAAGGCCCGCGCACGAGCGCTGGGCGTGGCGCTGACGGACCTTATGGATCTGGAACCGGATTGGCCCCCGCTATTGCTGGAGTTCTGGATTCATGCGCTGCGTGATCCGGCATTGCGGGAACGGCTGGGGGCCTTGCGCATGACATTGCGACGTTCGGTGATTGAGGCTATGGAGTCGGATACGACACTACCCGCCGAATGGAGTGCCACGTTAGTGTTTGCCCTGGCCAACGGTCTCGGCCTCGAGCGCATCACCGATGCGCGGGCAGTGCCCGATTTGCTGCTCCCGACAGTGTTGGAACGGATATTCGCCGCCACGTGATCTGGTGCTAATGGTTGCGGCGCTTCGCTTGAAAAACGGTCGTCATGCTGTCAGAGATGGGGAACAGCCATTGAAACGGAGGCTTCCCATGAGTGAGCACGTCTATAAAAAGCTGGAATTGGTCGGCTCATCCAAGGACAGCATCGAGGGCGCCATTCACAACGCCATTGCCGCTGCTGATAAAAGCGTCAAGAACGTGGAATGGTTCGAAGTCCAGGAAACCCGCGGCCATGTGGAAAACGGCAAAGTCGCCCATTTCCAGGTGGTGGTGAAGGTGGGCTTTCGAGTTGACGTCTGAGCTGGCCTGAAGCACACGCCAACGGAACAATCCGTTGGCGTGTGTCGGCGTCAGAGGGCTTCCAGC
>JAJUKC010000059.1 GCA_029264995.1 Marinobacter sp.
GCCGGCAGAACCGTCTTCGTTCGGCAGGTGCTTGGGCACGATGAACAGGGAGATACCTTTGGTACCTTCCGGTGCGCCCGGCAGACGGGCCAGTACGATGTGGACGATGTTCTCGGCCATGTCGTGCTCACCGGCAGAGATAAAGATCTTGGTACCGGTAATGCTGTAGGTGCCGTCAGCGTTCGGCTCGGCCTTGGTGCGCAGGGTACCCAGGTCAGAACCACAGTGCGGCTCGGTCAGACACATGGTACCGGTCCACTCGCCGCTGATCAGCTTGGTCAGGTAAGTCTGCTTCTGTTCTTCGGTGCCGTGAGCTTCGATGGTGTTGATGGCGCCATGGCTCAGGCCCGGGTACATGCCCCAGGACCAGTTGGAGGTGCCGACCATTTCACTGATCACAAGGCCGATGGAGTGCGGCAGGCCCTGGCCACCGTAGTTGGGATCGGCAGTCATGGACGGCCAGCCACCTTCAACATACTGCTGGTACGCTTCTTTGAAGCCGGTCGGGGTTTTCACGCCGTCTTCGCTCCAGGTACAGCCTTCCTGGTCACCCACCTGGTTCAGCGGAGACAGTACCTGCTCACAGAATTTCGCACCTTCCTGGATAATGGCATCGACCATATCCGGAGTCGCGTCTTCAGCACCTTCCAGATTGGCGTAGTGCTGCTCACTGTTCAGCAGCTCGTTCATTACGAATTTAATGTCACGCAGGGGCGCTTTGTATTCAGGCATGGAATCCACCTCGGTTCTGGGTCTCAGCTGAAACGGGTTTACAGCTTCTGGCCTCGGGTTTGCTCAGACACCATGATGCAGCGCATCACGGCCTTAATTAAACACTTGTTTGAAACATACGTTTTGGGGCACAGAATTGTCAATAGCCTTGACTGAAATTTGTGTTGGTTTTGTGTTCGATCAGTAAATTTTCAGGGCAGAAGTGCCGAGACAGGATCGGAAGACGAAAAGAAAGACCAGACGGAGAAATCAGGCGAACAGGGAGGTCACAGACTCGAAGTAGCGGGAGTCGCCAGCCATGGCAGAAACATTGCGGTAGCTCTCCTCCGCCTCGCGGGAACGGGCACTGCGTGCCTCACCCTCGCTTCCCTCAACACGGGCAGAGGATTCCGCCGTCCCGGATTCGCCCTCACCTGCCGCCAGCTCCGACTGTGCCTGTAACATGGTCTGCATGGCCTGGGCGGCAACGGCACGATCCTGACCGGAGGGCTGGGCAGGCGCCATGGCAGCAGCCCGCACCACGCGCATTTTTTCAATGGTGGCCTGGGGATCCCCCGCCACCGGCGAAACGTCGATGGGAACTTCACCGCCCACCGCATACTGGGCGCCATCCGGCCCCCGCTGGTAGGTGAACGACATGGCGCCCGCGTACTGCCCCCCAACAGCCTGATGCGCTGCTTCATGGGCGCGCACTTCCCGATCCCGGGCCTTGAGCTCGGTTAACTGCTTCAGTTCTTCATCGGTCAGACCTTGCGGATTCTCTCGGGCGTCCGGGCGTGATTCGGAGGATTGGTCGGATCTTCGACCTTCGGAAGACTGCTCAACCGGCTTCGAAGTTGATGAAGTATCGCCACTGGCAGGCTTTTCACCGGAAGCCTCTGGCGTTCGGCCACTGCCTGCGACCGGCGCGGACGCACCGGTGGGAGAGCCGGAGAAGATGGGAGTGATTGAAGCGAGTACGTTCACAGGAACCTGGCTCAGGCGCGAATATCCAGCAGGGTACCCAGCGTTTCGTCAGCGGTTTTAACGACCTGGGCCGAGGCCTCAACGCTGCGCTCGTATAGTTTCAGGTCGATCATGGGTTCAGCCAGATTGCCAGCACCCTCGGCTGTGCCCTGAGGGCCGTCAACGCCACCTCTGGCAATTTTCCGGGCCGCATTTTCCATGCCCACCATGCCGTCCTGGATACCCTGAATCCCGATAGCAAGTGTGTTGTTGATCATGAGCAGCCATTCCTGTGACGAACCTTTGACCTGATTAACTCACATTTCTGGTCAATTTTCAATCAGCGGTGTGATATTCAGATACCGAGACAGGATCGCCGGCATCTCGGCGGTATCGGTATTTTCCAACCAGGGAAGCACACCAAGACAAGGCGCGCCGAGGTGGGTGGACAGATAGTTCAGGGTATCCTGTTCGCAACTCATCACCTGTTCTTCGGGGTGGTTACCTACCCAGCCTGCAACAACCAGTCCGTCGGCGCGAATGGCTTCGGCGCTGAGCATGGCGTAGTTGATACAGCCTAGCTGCAGCGGCACTACCAGAATCACCGGCAGTTTCAGCTCTCCCGGCACCGCTGCGTAGGTTTCCCGCTCGTTGAGTGGCACTCGCCAGCCTCCGGCGCCTTCGATCAACAGAAGATCGGCGGGGCGGATCTGCATGCCACGACAAAACCCGACGATTCGCTGGGCGGTGACCTGTTTTCCGGCCTGCTGGGCAGCTACATGGGGGGCGATGGCGGGCTTGAGGGCGATAGGGTTGATGGTGTCGTAGGGTAGTTTTTCGGTGATGGCGGCCTGCAGCATCAGGGCGTCTTCGTTTCGCAGACCCTCAGGGGTCTGGTCGCAGCCGGAAGCGATGGGTTTCATGGCCAGGGTTCGCTTGCCGGCGGATTTGGCGGCCTCGAGAATGGCTGCGGAGACGATGGTTTTGCCGACGCCGGTGTCGGTGCCTGTAACGAAGAAAGTATGTTTCGCCATGCTTTATATTCCTACTTTTGGCGCAAGCGAGGGTGCCACTTCTCCTTCCAGGACACGCTACAAGCACATCCATGTGCGCTTGTTTCGGGCCGTCCTTGGCCCTCAACAGTCCTGGAAGGAGAAGTGGCACCCTCGCCCAAATGTTTCAGAGGAAGTCCAACCACTAAATACGAACAGCTCAACTAACCAACCCAATACGCCCAAGCCGCACAGTACCCAGCCTCAACGACGTTGTCAGCTCGCGTCGGATAGGCACGACACATCGCCCGAAAACGCCCCGGCGCTGTCACCGTCCGCCGGCGCTCTTCCCCTTTAAACACCGCACCGAGTTCTTTCAACTCACGATTGAGGTGCATGGGTGACTGGTACGGCAGTGAGATGGTTTCAGTAACCTGTTTTGCGTTTGGCAGAACCGTCTCCACGAGCGCTTTCCACTGCGTTTCGGGAACAAAGCGGTTTACGTGCGCCTGTCCCGGATCGGCCTCGGCCCAGGCCTGCTTCAATTCAGACAAGGTGCCGTCTAGCAGTGTCGATATGGCCAGTCGTCCGCCAGGCCTGAGAATTCTGCGGCACTCCCGAAGGATCAGTTCCGGCCGGGCGCTCCACTGAATCATCAGGTTACTGAAAATAAGATCAACGCTGTTATCCGCCAACGGAAGCTGTTCGGCATCGGCCTGTAGCCAGTGAGTTGATCCCGGGCTTCGATTGGCAGCCTCGGCCAGCATGCCTGGTGAAAGGTCTGCGCCGGTAACCGCGGAATGGGGGTATTGCTCCGCCAACTTCCTGCTAAACCAGCCGGTTCCGCAGCCCAAATCAAGAACCGATTCGGGCACTGGTGTATCTGCAAGCTCGGCCAGCATGGTATCGCCCATGATTTTCTGTAGGCGGGATGCACCGTCATAGGTGGCACTGGCGCCACCGAAGCCGCGAGCAATGGACTGCTTGGTTCCGGTTCCGCCCTCAACAGGAGCCGTTGGTGCTATTCGGGTATAGATGGTCATAGCGCTGATTCCCCGGCCAGGGCCTCACTCAGGATTGAACGGCTTTTCGCCAGGGCCTGGAGCAAACGGTCAACATCGGCTCCCGTATGGGCGGCGCTGAGCGTAACCCGCAAGCGGGCCTCGCCCTCCGGCACCGTGGGCGGTCGGATGGCCGTTACCAGCAGCCCCTCATCCTCCAGTGCACGGCTGAGCGCCAACGCCGTCCAGTTATCTCCGATCATGATGGGCTGAATGGGCGTCCGGGATGGCATCAGCTCATAGCCCAGATCCTGAGCACCCGCCCTGAATCGCTGGATCAACGCATCAAGATGAGCGCGTCGCTCATCGCTTTTTTCAATAACGTCCAGGCTGGCACAGGTAGCCGCAGCCAGTGCAGGCGGCATGGCTGTGGTGTAGATATAGGTCCGGGCCTTTTGTACCAGGTAGTCGATCAACACGTCAGATCCGGCGACAAAGGCGCCGGAAGTTCCAACGCCTTTGCCCAGGGTACCGATCAACACCGGCACATCGTCCTGGGACAACGCGGCTTCCAGTACGCTCCCCCGGCCCTGCGGCCCGAGAACACCGATGCCGTGGGCATCATCCACTACCAGAAGCGCGTCGTGAGCCTTGCAGACGCGGGCCAGTTCCGTGAGTGGCGCAATGTCTCCATCCATGCTGAACACGCCATCGGTAACCACCAGTTTGTGGCCGGAGGTTTCTGAGAGCATGGCTTCCAACGCGGCAACATCACCGTGGGCATAGCGGCGCACGCGGGCACGGCTGAGAATGCAGCCGTCAATGATCGAAGCGTGGTTCAGTCGATCCGAGAAAATGGTATCGCCCCGCCCCGCCAGGGCGGAAATGACACCCATGTTCGCCATGTACCCGGTGGAAAAGAACAGCGCCGAACTCCGCCGGGTGAACGCTGCCAGCCTCTTCTCAAGGCGATGATGAGCCTCGTGGTGGCCACACACCAGATGAGACGCAGCTCCGCCCAGGCCCACATCCGGCAGTGCCTGCTCCAGCGCCCGAATGTTCTCCCCATGACTGGCCAGGCCCAGATAATCGTTGCTGCAGAACGACAACAACGACCGGCTATCCGCCGTCAGCGTCGGTTGCTGCGGACCGGCAATCAGGCGGCGGGTTCTGTACAACCCGGCCTGCTTTCGTTGTTCAATTTCTTTGGCGAAATCACGCATAGCGGCAAATCACTTAGTCTGCAGATTAACTCGAATCCAACCGTGCGCTCAGGGGTGGAGTTCGTGGGCTCCCTTCCGAGACTGTTGAAGGCCAGGGATGGCCTGAAACAAGCGCACATGGATGTGCTCGTAGCGTGTCTCGGAAGGGAGCCCACGAAGTCCACCTTGCACCATTCCTTAGGCTGACTCGCGGGTAGCGTCGTAAAACATATGCCGCGTGGCCTCGTACTCCACTGCCTCGGCAATGGCCTCTTCCTCCTGCTCCTCGGTCGCGCACTGCTCCCGCTGCTCCGGCCGGATGCCCAGCTTGCGGAACAACTGCATGTCCGCATCCGCCTCCGGGTTCGAAGTCGTCAGCAGTTTCTCACCATAGAAAATCGAGTTGGCACCCGCCATGAAACAGAGCGCCTGCATCTGCTCATTCATCTGCTCACGGCCCGCGGACAAGCGCACATGAGAAGCCGGCATCATGATCCGGGCCACCGCGATAATGCGAATGAAATCAAACGGATCCAGGTCTTCCACATCTTCCAGTGGCGTCCCCTTCACCTTCACCAGCATATTCACCGGCACACTTTCGGGGTGCTGGGGTAAATTCGCCAGCTGAACCAGCAGACCGACACGGTCATCCTCATCTTCACCCATCCCCATGATGCCGCCGCAACAAACCTTCATACCGGCCTTACGCACATTGTCGAGCGTATCCAGACGGTCCTGGTAGGTACGGGTCGTGATGATGTGGTTATAGTATTTCTCGGAGGTATCTAGATTGTGGTTGTAGTAATCCAGGCCGGCGTCTGCCAGCTCCCGGGCTTCCTCTTCTTTGAGCATGCCGAGTGTCATACAGGTTTCCAGGCCCAGGGATTTCACCTGCCGGACCATATCCAGAACGTAGGGCATGTCTTTCTTTGACGGGCTGCGCCAAGCGGCACCCATGCAGAACCGTGACGCGCCCTTCTCCCTGGCAACCCGGGCCTCCGCGACTACCTTTTCGATTTCCAGCAGCTTCTCTTTCTCCAGCCCGGTGTTGTAATGGCCGCTCTGCGGGCAATACTTGCAGTCTTCCGGGCAGGCACCGGTCTTGATCGAGAGCAGGGTACTTACCTGCACCTCATTCGGGTCGAAGTGCTCCCGGTGGATGCTCTGGGCGCGAAACAGAAGGTCGTTGAACGGAAGATTGAAAAGCTCGCGAGCTTCCTGGAGCGTCCAGTCGTGGCGGGTTGCGGTGGCAGTCATGTCAGAGTCCTGTTAACCTTTCCGGGATTTTTGGTTTACGGATAAACCGCGATGATAAACGGACTGATCTCGCTGTCAACCTCGATAAAGGTTAAGGTTAACAGCGCAAGACACGCCGGACGCTGCGTCACCTGCCTCGCAGACTCTGCCCAGGATGGCCTGTGCCAGGACTGCCGGGACGACCTGCCCGCCAACCGCTGGTGCTGCCAGACCTGCGCGCTGCCCCTGCCCTTTCCAGCCCCGGATGGACGTTGTGGAGAATGCCTGGCCTCACCACCGTGCTATAGCCGTTCGCTGATCCCCTGGCGTTATCAGTTTCCGGTTGATGGCATGATTGGCCGCTACAAGTACCACGGCCAGCACAAATTCGCGCGGCCATTACTGACAGGTCTTGCCGACTACATTGACCATCACCTGGCGCCCGAAGCTCGGCCGGATGTTCTGATTCCCGCCCCCATGCACTGGACCCGGCGCTGGCAGCGGGGCTTCAATCAGGCTCAGGATATTGCGGAGGCGGTGGCGAAACAGCTGAACATCCCGGTCAACGCGCGCCTGGTTCGACGGACAAGGCGCGTTCGCGCACAACGGAAACTGAACCGGACAAGCCGGTTAGCCAATCTTCAGGGGCTGTTTGAGGCTACCGGGCCAGTGCCGGCAAACGTCGCCATTGTCGATGATGTGGTCACCACCGGCGCTACCGTTCGCGAGCTGGCATCGGTGCTGACCAGAGCGGGAGCCAGGGACATCCAGGTCTGGGCACTGGCGCGCACACCCGGCTGATCAATTGTCCAGTTTTGTCAGCACGTGTCCGGCGATGGCCAGACAGGAGGTGAGTCCGGGCGACTCAATCCCGAACAGATTGACCAGGCCACCAACACCATGGTCCTCAGGGCCATCGATGCGGAAATCCGCAAAGCCGCCATCCGGGCCAGCCAGTTTTGGGCGAATCCCCGCATAAGCCGGCTGCAGGCGGGCCTCGTCCAGGTCCGGCCACCATCGCCGGATACTGTCGGCAAATCCACGAACCCGCTGCGGATCGACCCGATAGCTTTCCTCGTCTATCCATTCCACATCCGGCCCGAACCTGGCCTGGCCAGCCAGATCGAGAGTCAGATGAATGCCGAGTCCACCGGGTTCGGGTATGGGATAGATCAGGGTGCTGAACGGATGCCGACCACTGAAGCTGAAATAAACACCACGGGCCAACCACTGTTCCGGCCGCGCACGCTCTGGCAACCCCGACCACAGACCCGCAAGTGCCGGGGCACCAAGTCCAGCGGCGTTAATCACTTCCCGAGCCTTCAGTAACAGATCTCCGGCTTCACCCACCTTAAGCACATGCCCCTCAGGACCGGATTCGGCAGACACCACCGGACTGTTCATCGCAATCTGACCACCGGCGTCTTCCAGTTCACCCTGCAGCGCCAGCATCAGGCCATGGCTGTCTACAATCCCGGTTTCCGAAGACCAGAGCCCGGCGCTGGCCCGTATTTCCGGCACACGGTGCGCCATCGCGGCGCCTTCATAGAGCGCCAGGGGCACACCATTTCGCCCCGCCTGCAACTGAATGCCACCAAGACGTTCGGCCTGCGTGGCGTCACTGGCGATAATCCACTTGCCGCATTTTCGGTGCGCCACCTTATGGCTGGCACAGTATTCATAGAGCTGTTGTCGGCCTTCCACGCACAGCCGGGCTTTGAGGGAGCGCTCCGGGTAATAGATTCCGGCATGAATGACTTCGCTGTTGCGGGAGGATATGCCTTCACCAATGGCGGTACCGGCTTCCAGCACCAGCACCTCCCGCCCGGAACGGGCCAGCGCCCTCCCAATGGCAAGCCCGACCACACCGGCACCGATCACTACGGTCTGTATACTGAACTGCTCCTGAGCCACTCCACATTCCTCTACCCTGCTCTCTGGCAGGGAAATTACCGCAGATCAACGCCGGTTGCATTACCTGCCCGCCAAGAACCGTTATACTTGCCCCAAGACAGAACGAACGCAGGGAGCCTGGCGATGTCTGATCGAAAACAGTTTATTACCGTCATGGTGGTTGCCGCGCTTTTTGTCGGCTGGATTGGCTGGCGCGGCTTTGAAGTGACCCACCTGAACGCGCAACTGAAAGAAGACAGAACCGTCGCCAGTTACCCGTACCAGCACCGGGTATTGCGGGTTGAGGGAGATACTGCCGTCATCAGTTCTCTTCGATCCCACTCGGTATCTACCCAGAAGGCCCTGACCGCCGTGTTCCCGGGCATGCGCCATCTGGCGGATACCCATCGTGAATGGCAGAAAGCTGAACGGGAACTTGCTCAGGTTCAGGCCAGAGCCGGGGATCTTGTCCTGGCCACTGGGCGAGTCAACCGCATTCGCTGGGAGCTGGACGAAAACTGGTACCATCTGCAATCCATGAAAACCCGATACGACACCACATTCTGAGCCCTATGCAGACTGAACCTCCGGCGATCACCCCGTCCTCGCATCCCTACGATGCCCTCACCCCGGAAGTCATTCTGGATGCCATTGAGGCGGAAGGATTCGAGGTCAACGGCCGGCTCTTTGCCCTGAACAGCTATGAGAACCGCGTCTACCAGGTCGGTATTGAAGGCCAGCCGCCGGTGATTGCCAAGTTCTACCGTCCTGGCCGCTGGCCGGATGCGGCAATTCTGGAAGAACACGAATTTACCCTGTCACTGCAGGAGGCCGGCGTTCCGGTTGTCGCCCCTGTAGTGCTCCCGGGCGGACATTCCCTCGGCCATTACGGCGATTTCAGATTCGCGGTGTTCCCGCAGCGCGGCGGCCAGGCCCCGGATACCAGTGTGACCGACACCCTGTATCGACTTGGCCAGTGGCTGGGGCAGATTCACAACATTGGTGCCCTTAAACCCTTTGAGCACAGGCCCGGGTTTGATCTGTTGGCGGGGCTGGAACAGAACAACCAGGTGCTGGTGGAAGGTAACTGGATTCCCGATGATCTCAAAGCGGCCTGGAACTCCCTGATTCCGGACCTGATCGCCAACTGCCGCGAGCGGATAGCTGAAGCCGGCCCGGTAGACACCTTACGCATTCACGGTGATTGTCACGCCGGCAACATACTGTGCCGGGACGAAACCATGCTGTTTGTGGACCTGGACGACTGCCGCACCGGCCCGGCAGTCCAGGACATGTGGCTGCTTCTGAACGGAGACGCCAGTGAGCGGGGCGCCCAGCTTGGCGAATTGCTCGAAGGCTATGAAATGTTCCGGGATTTCAATCGTCGCGAGCGCCATCTGATCGAACCACTACGATGTTACCGGCAGATCGCCCACTGCGCCTGGCTGGCACGGCGCTGGGAAGATCCGGCCTTTCCGAGATTCTTCCCCTGGTTTTCACAGCCGCGGTTCTGGTCAGACCAGATCCTGTCTTTACGGGAACAGCTGGCCGCGTTACAGGAACCGGCCATCAGCCTGCCGGGCCAATTCTGATTTTCTGACACGAGGTACCCATGAGCGATAACGAACGGCGTTTCACAGCCAAGAGCCTGATTGTGACCGGAGTTGCTGCCATCATCGGCACGGTACTGGTGCTGGAAGCGTCTGGCCGGATTGATCACTCCGACAACAAGGACCACGCTCCGGTGGGTGAATTTACCGCCATCCACGTCAAACCCGGCGAAACTTTCCGTATGTCCCGAAAATCCTCGGAGCTGCATGCCGTTTGTGAAAACGGTTACCTGGCCATTGCCGCTGACGTCGACCCATCCTTCCGGGGCATCCTGGTCGATTACAAGAACCGGGGGGTTCGCTGCGCACGGCCGTCCCCTACCGACAAGGATCTGGCGACACCTCGCCCCGATGAGCGCGAGGCCGGAGCGGGCGATGAGTAATCGGACGCCCCCGGAGCAACTGACCGACCGGTTATTTGCCACTGAGCGCAATCCCGAGGATTTCCGCTTTGACGCGTCGGTCGCCCGGGTGTTTCCGGACATGATCCGTCGCTCTGTCCCCGGCTACACCACCATCATCCCGATGATTGAGGTGATCACGGAACAGTACGTTCAGCCGGGCTCACATTGTTACGACCTGGGCTGTTCGCTCGGCGCTTCCACCCTGGCCATGCGCCATGGCATCCCCTACCCGGACTGCACTCTGGTGGGCGTGGACAACTCCGAGGCGATGATTGAGCGCTGCGAGCATTATGTCGCCCTGGATGACCACGACCTGCCGGTAACACTGCGCTGCGAGGACATCCTGAGCACCGAATTAAGCAATGCCTCCGTCACCACCCTGAACTTCACGCTGCAGTTCGTGCCGCCCGAGCAGAGGCTGGCCCTGCTGACTCGCATCAGTGACGCCACCCTGCCCGGCGGCGTGCTGGTTCTGTCCGAGAAGATCCGATTTGAATCCGACGCGGAACAGGCCACCCAGACCCGACTACACCACGAGTTCAAGCGGGCCAACGGCTATTCGGATCTGGAAATCAGCCAGAAACGGGCCGCGATCGAGAAAGTACTGATCCCGGAGACGCTGGCAGACCACCGGGACCGATTACAGCGCGCCGGCTTTGACCAGGTACTGGTGTGGTACCAGTGCTTCAACTTTGTCTCGATGCTAGCCATCAAGAACTCCTGACTTATCCACCGAAAGACACACCATGGCACTGTTTGACTGGCACAAGCACTTTGATCCCGTTCTGTCCTACCTGAGCGAAACCGGTAACACGCGGTGGGCCGAGGCTCTGAAAGAACAACTCACGCGCCGATTTGAGGACAACCCCCACGGCGATATGGAACGCTGGCACAAGGCACTGCAGGCCTTGCCAGAGGTTGCCGATGCCAGGGTCGACCTGAATCAGTCTGCAATCACATTGACCAGCCCCGGCGGCCTGGATCCAGACGCCATGACCCGCCTTGAAGACGGGCTGCGGGGCCTGATGCCCTGGCGCAAGGGCCCGTTCGATTTCTTTGGCACCTATATTGATACCGAATGGCGCTCGGACTGGAAATGGGACCGGGTAGCACCGCATCTGGCCGATCTGCGGGGGCGCACCATCCTGGATGTGGGCTGCGGCTCCGGCTACCATTGCTGGCGCATGGCTGGAGCGGGGGCCCGGCAGGTGATCGGCATCGACCCGGGGCTGTTGTTCATGTTTCAGTTCCTGGCGGTCAAAGGGTATCTGGGCCAGGCTCCGGTCGATCTGCTCCCGGTGCGCATGGAAGACCTCCCGGCCGACATGGAATGCTTTGACACCACCTTCTCCATGGGCGTGCTGTATCATCGTCGTTCACCGCTGGATCATCTGCTGGAACTCAAGGGCACGCTGCGCCGCGGAGGTGAACTGGTGCTGGAAACCCTGGTTGTGGACGGTCCGGAGGGCTACAGCCTGATGCCCGAAGACCGATACGGCCAGATGCGCAACGTCTGGTTTTTACCGAGTTGCCCGACCCTGCTCCGGTGGCTGGACAGAACCGGCTTTCGCAATGCCCGGGTGGTAGACGTCAGTGAGACCACCACCGATGAGCAACGCCAGACAGACTGGATGCGATTCAATTCACTGGCGGACTTTCTGGACCCGGGCGATCCCTCAAAAACCATTGAAGGCTACCCGGGACCCAAGCGGGCGACACTGATCGCGGAAAAGCCCTGACACCCTGCACCAGAAAACAGGCACAAAAAAACCGCCTGGGGCATCCACCGCAGGCGGTTTTTATTTTCTGAAGTTACTCTCCGAACGGATGCCGCAGAGTAATGGTTTCCACACGATCCGGACCGGTGGAAATAATATCAATCGGCGCCTCAATCTGCTCTTCCAGGAAGCGGATATAGGCCTTTGCATTCTCCGGCAGCTGATCCACGCTGGTCAGGCCGACCGTGCTCTCGCTCCAGCCAGGCAGTTCCTCATACACCGGCTCGATATCGCTGTAGCTGTCGCAGCCAATAGGGGGACGCGTAATTTCGCCGTTCGGAGTCTTGTAGCCGACACACACTTTCACCGTTTCCAGACCGTCCAGAACGTCCAGCTTGGTCAGGCAGATACCCGATACACTGTTGATCTGGATGGCATGGCGCAGCGCCACGGCATCAAACCAGCCACAACGACGGGAACGACCGGTGGTGGTCCCCACTTCGTTACCCTTGACCGCCAGGTGCTTGCCCATGTCGTCAAACAGTTCGGTCGGGAACGGGCCGGAACCTACCCGGGTGGTGTAGGCCTTGGTAATACCCAGCACGTAGTCGAGATACAGCGGGCCAAAACCGGAGCCGGTGGCGGTGCCGCCAGCGGTGGTATTGGAGGAAGTCACGTACGGGTAGGTACCCAGGTCAATATCCAGCAACGAGCCCTGCGCGCCTTCGAACAGGATGTGCTCTCCGCGCTTGCGGTAGTCGTGCAGAATGTCGGTTACGTCTGCGGCCATGGGCAGGATTTCCTCGCCCATCTGCTTGAGCTCTTCCAGGGCCGCCTCGATATCCTCGGCCTCTTCCTTGAAGTACTCGGTGAGAACGAAGTTGTGGTACGACATGATTTCCCGCAGCTTGATCTCGAAATCAGCGGGGTTGCACAGGTCACCCAGCCGAACACCCCGGCGGGAAACCTTGTCTTCATACGCAGGGCCGATACCCCGGCCGGTAGTACCAATCTTGTCGTTGCCACGGGCACGCTCGCGGGCCTGATCGATACGAACGTGGGTGCGCAGGATGATCGGGCAAGCCAGGCTGATTTTCAGGCGATCACGAACGGCAACACCGTTCGCTTCAAGCTCCCGCACTTCTTTCAGCAAGGCTTCCGGCGACAGCACCACACCGTTTCCGATGAGGCACTGGACATCCTGCCGAAGTATGCCGGACGGAATCAGGTGCAGAGCCGTCTTCTTACCTTCGATCACCAGCGTGTGACCGGCATTATGCCCGCCCTGAAAGCGGACAACGGCAGCCACCTTGTCTGTCAGAAGGTCAACAATCTTGCCCTTGCCTTCATCACCCCACTGGGTGCCCAGCACAACTACGTTTTTACCCATGATTCTCTCTCAATTCAGACGGGCCAGAAGCACACGCCCTGAAGATTTACCCCGGAAATTAAACAAAAACGGCTCAGGCGATGATTTCCACCACCCATTGGCCATCACGATTCACCAGCTGACGGTCACATCCTCGCTCCGAGGGCTCCGTCTCACGATCATCCGGCAATGCCCGGATCACCGTTTCAGTCATTCTCAGGCCGGAAATCACGCCTTCCAGCGCGGCGTCGTTGTCCGCTGGCGCCCATATAGCCCCGGCTTTACGGAATGGGCGTTCGCCCAGCGACACCAGTGCACGGATATCCAGGCTGAACCCGGTGGCAGGCCGCGCGCGACCAAAGTCACTGCCAATAGCATCATATCGGCCACCTTTCGCCACGGCATCGCCATGGCCCGGCACGTAGGCCGCAAACACCAGACCGGTGTGATAGTTGTATCCGCGCAATTCACAAAAATCGAAGCCCAGACTGACTTCCGGAAAATCCCGGTTGAGCATGTCCGCGACGCGGGCAAGCTGATCAAGCGCCGCATCGATGGCGCCAGAAGCGCCACTGAGGATTTCCCGGGCATCGGCCAGAGATTCCACCCCACCGCTGACCCTGGCCAGCTGGCGCAACCGGCAACCAGCAGAGCCCGGCACACAATCCCCCAGCAGGCGATCCAGCTCGGGTACGGACTTGCGTGCCATGGCATCAAATACCGCCGCTTCGGTATCACGATCAAATCCGGCGTCGGAGACCAGGCTTTCATAGATTGAAACGTGAGCCAGGTCCAGATGCAGCCTGGGCAAACCGGCCACCCGCAAGGTTTCCAGCATCAGACTGATCACCTCCATATCGGCCGCTTCGGAGCCACTACCAAACAGCTCGCAACCGGCCTGAATCGGTGTGCGCCCGGTCAGCATATGGCGCGGCCGGGTATGCAGCACATGGCCGGCATAACACAACCGGGTAATGCCATCCTGGCCCAGGGTATGCGCATCTATGCGGGCAGCCTGGGGCGTCATGTCGGCGCGAACGCCCATCATCCGACCGGTCAGCTGATCGGTCAGTTTGAACGTCTGTAGTTCCAGGTCGTGGCCTGTACCGGTAAAGAGGGATTCGAGATATTCGATCAGCGGGGGAATTACCAGTTGGTAGCCCCAACGCTGGCAGGTGTCCATTACTTCCCGGCGCAGGGATTCGATCTGTCCGGCCAGCGGTGGAAGAATATCTTCGACACCATCTGGCAGTAACCAGCGATCAGATACAGTCATGAGATTCGGTTGTCCGTTTTTCCCTCGCTGGCCATGGAGCCAGGGGGTAACTCAGGATTTAGGCGCTCGGGCTCGGAAAACCCGACACAAAACCGCCAGAATTTTACACGGTTGGCAGGCACAAAAAAACCGGAATCCCGGGGTTAAGCAAAATTTCCCCGCAGATTCCGGTTTGGCTGGTGTCAGCCGGCTCAGTTAGCGCCGGCCGGATCCTTCAGGAACTTCATGAAGTCACTGTCGGAATCAATCACCATGATGTCATCCTTGCTGGAGAAGGTGTTCTGGTAGGCCTGCAGGCTACGGTAGAAGCTGTAAAACTCCTCGTTCGCTCCATAGGCCTGGGCGTATATCTTGGCGGCTTCCCCATCACCTTCACCGCGGGTTTCCTCAGCTTCGGCAAAGGCCGTTGCCAGGATAACGGTTTGCTGACGGTCCGCATCGGCACGGATACCTTCAGCCAGCTCCTGGCCCCGGGAACGGAATTCCTGGGCCAGCTTCTGGCGCTCGGTCGCC
>JAJUKC010000005.1 GCA_029264995.1 Marinobacter sp.
AATCAAAGGCCACGGCAAGATGGTGCGCAACCTGATCCCGGTCGGCACCATTGTTACCTGCATTATCGGCACCCTGGCCGCCCGCTGGATCCTGGAGGTGTCCTGGGAAGTGTCCCTGTTGTTTGGTGCCATTTCCGTGGTCACCGGGCCCACGGTGATTGCGCCCCTGCTCCGGGCGGTGCGCCCCACCTCAAAGCTGGCGAACATCCTCACCTGGGAAGGCATCATCATTGACCCGGTAGGCGCACTGCTAGCGGTTCTGGTGTTCGAGGGCATCGTTTCCTGGGGCCAGGGCAATGTTTTCAGCCACTCCCTCTACATTTTTGGCAAAACCCTGCTGGTTGGCTTTGCCATCGGTGCCGCCGCTGGCTACCTGAACGGCCTGGCCCTCAGAAAACACTGGATCCCCCAATATCTGCATAACGCCGGCACCCTCACCTTCATGCTCGGTGTCTTTGCCATTTCCAATGAACTGGCCCACGAATCCGGCCTGCTTACCGTCACCGTGATGGGCATCTGGATGGCCAACATGAAACAGGTTCCGATCGACAGCATTCTGGAATTCAAGGAATCCCTCAGCGTGCTGCTCATTTCGGCCCTGTTTATCATTCTGGCCGCCCGTGTGGAGTTTGCCGCCATCGCCGAGCTGGGCTGGGGCCTGGTAGCTGTGCTGGCCATCCTCATGCTGATTGCACGCCCCGCCAGCATTTTCCTCTCGGCCATTGGCACCACACTGAACTGGCGGGAAAAGCTGTACCTGAGCTGGATTGCTCCCCGCGGCATTGTCGCTGCGGCGGTCTCAGCGCTGTTCGCATTCCAGCTTGAGCGAATCGGCTATGAGAGTGCCGGCGTACTGGTACCACTGGTGTTTATGCTCATCATCACCACCGTTACCCTGCAAAGCCTCACTGCCCGGCCAGTGGCAAAACTGCTGGGAGTTCAGGAACCGCCTGCCCACGGCTTCCTGATTCTGGGCGCCAACCCGGTGGCCCGGCTGGTGGCCCAGGCCCTGAAAAAGCATGACATTCCCACCATGCTGACCGACACCAACTGGGAGAACGTGCGTCAGGCGCGCATGGAAAACCTGCCGGTGTATTTCGGCAACCCGGTGTCGGAACATGCCGCCACGCATATGGACCTGACCGGAATCGGCAACCTGCTGATTCTGTCTCCGTACAAGCAGATGAACAGCCTGGCCACCTACCATTTTCTGGACTGGTTTGGAGATGATTCGGTGTTTGGCCTGGTGGAAGGCGACCAGGACCAGCGGGCACGGCTTCAGACCGCAGGCAAGGTGCAGCGTACCCGAGGTCTCTTTGATGGCGTCAGCTATGCCAAGCTGGCGAGCCTGGTCAGCCAGGGCTACACCGTGAAAACCACGCAGCTAAGCGAAGAGTTCAGCTACCAGCAGTTTCTGAACCAGTATCAGAACCAGGCCCTGGTGTTGTTCGTACGCGACAGTCGGGACCATATTCACCCGGTCAAGGACATGGAAACCCTCGAGCCCGGTGACGACTGGGTACTGATCAGCCTGGTTCCCCCACAACCCCAGAAGGAACGTCGGGACCGGGAAGAACCTGCCGGTGAGAAGGGCGACAAAACGGCAAGCGGTGCCGCTCCAGCCTGACGCTATTCGCAACCGTCAGCGGCAGTCGAGTACCAGCTTGCCACGGACGTGGCCGCCCTCCAGCAAAGCGTGGGCGGCCTGTACCTGATTCAGCGGGAAAGCCTGGTCAATGTGGACCCGCACATCGCCGTCTTCAATGAGCTCGGCAATTTCGTCCAGGTGAAACACGTCCGGCCTTACGGTCATGCCGTGGGCCCGGAGCCCCATGGCCTCGGCGGCGCTGACAATGTCATCGGCGGTCACGGTGGGAATGGTCACCAGCACGCCGGTTTCGGACAGGGTATGCAGGGAGCGCTTGCCGGTTTCCCCTCCCGCCAGATCCAGCACCACATCCAGGCCATAGCACTCCTCAGCCACGTCGGTGGTGTGGTAATCAATCACTTCGTGTACACCCAGCTCTGCCAGAAAATCCCGGTTGCCGGGCGATGCTGTTGCCACCACGTGGGCGCCACGCTCCAACGCAAACTGAACCGCAAAGTGGCCAACACCGCCAGCGCCGGCATGAATCAGTATCTTCTGGCCGGACTCCAGCCTGGCCACCTCAAACAGTGCCTGCCAGGCCGTTAATGCCGCCAGCGGCACGGCGCCGGCAGTCACCAGATCAAGCTCATCAGGTACGATGGCCAACTCATCGGCACGGGCCAGTGCATACTCTGCGTAGGCTCCACCGCCGGCTGGAAAGCCCACCATGCCCATTACCCGGTCGCCCGGGGCCAGGGTAGTCACGCCCTCAGCAACGGCGACAACCTCACCGGCAGCGTCGTACCCCGGCGTCCAGGGCAGCCGGTTTTCGATCTGTCGGGCGGCGAATCCAAGCCCCTTTCGGGTCTTCCAGTCAATCGGGTTCAAACCGGCGCCATGCACTCGGATGACCACTTCACCTTCCCGCGGCTCAGGCACCGGAGCCTGCGCCACCTGAAGCACCTCCCGCTCACCAAACTCGCCGTAGATCACATGCTGCATGAGGGTTGATTCACTAACATCGGTAGGTTCCATGGTTGCCTCCGGAGTGCATGGGGTCAGATGTCCCTCGAAGGGCATCAAGGATGAGACTAGCAGATACTCCCGGCAACGGCCTTAGCGCGGCAGGCCCCGGCCGCCGGGCACCAGGGCGCCGGACAGAATATCGACGAATGCTTTCGGGGCCCGTGCCGGGCGCTGGGATTTCATATCAACGCAGGCGTGAGTGGACAGGCCCCGCAACAGGGTTTTGCCATCGGCCCGGCGAATCAGCTGGAACTGTCGGGCCGAGCGGAAACGACCATCCCAGTCAGTCAACCAGGTGCCCAGCACCAACTGGTCGCCGGCATTGGCGGACATCAGGTAGTCCACGTCGGTGTGGGTAATGGCCATGGCTTTACCGGTTTCCTCGTGCAGGGCCCAGGTCATGCCCAGACTCTCGATGTGCGCCCAGCTCACTTCCTCCAGCCAGCGGATGTACACCACGTTATTGGCGTGGCCAAGGCGATCGGTATCTTCGGCCTGAACCGTGATTTCCAGGGTGAACGGGCCGGGCAAATCCCAGCTCAGGGCGGGGGCATCAGTCATGGGGTTGCTTCTCCAAGGCCAGGGATGGCCTGCAACGGTAGCCGGCCAATACGGTCGTTGTGAAGTGAACCAAAGTATAGAACACCGTCGTGGGGATTAACTGAGGTAATCTCCTGCAGATGGGTGCCGCGGGTGTCGTGCAGGCTGGTCAGCATCTGGCCGTTGCGGTCGAAGGCGACCACCAGACCGTAGTTCTGGGGCTTGGGCTTCAGGCTGTCCGGCAACTTGGCAACCAGATCCTTCAACCAGGGGGACTTGTGCATGGCATCAACCTGGGGATTACGCAGGGTCGGGAAGGCGACCCAATACCGGCCCTCACCATCCACCGCCAGGTTATCCGGAAAACCCGGCAGGTTGTCGGCAAACACCTCGGCCCGGCCAGCCTTGGGACCGCTGATCCAGTACCGGAGAATGCGGTATTTCCAGGTCTCGTTCACCAGTACATAATCGCCCTGAGGGGATACTGCCACGCCATTGGCAAAATGCAGGTTACCTAGCAACACCTCGGTTTTCCGGGTTTTCGGGTTGTACCGCAACAACCGGCCGTGAGGACGCATCTCCAGCAAGTCGAGTACGTAATCAGGCTGCTGGAAGCGGGAACTGGCGTCGGTGAAATAAATTCGGCCATCGGGGGCGATCACCACATCATCCGTGAACCGGAAGGGGGTGCCCTCGGCCTCTCGGGTAAGCACCGTGATGTCACCCTGAGGGGTAATGGATAACAGGCCTTTCCAGGCGTCGGCCACAATCAGGTTGCCGTTGCGGTCAAACACCATTCCAAGGGGCCTGCCGCCGGTTTCCAGCCAGTGTTCCACCGTATCATCGGGGTGAACACGAACAATCCAGCCGTCCTGGGTGCCGGTGTAGAGCAGACCATCAGGGCCGATGGTAGTGTCTTCCGGGCCGTACACCTCGCCACGGGCAAGCAGATCCGCCAGTCGCAACCGTTCATTGGGTGCCAGTACACCGGTCATGGCCGGTGGAGAGGGCGCGTCCCAGGCTTTACTGTCAATCGGAGACGGGGTCAGCAGAAAGCTGCCAAGCAACAAAAAGACAACCAGCAAGCCAACCAGCAACCATTTCATCATGCGCGCCCGTTCCCTTTTATGATTCTTTGTCCGCAGGCGACCCGGCGGAAAACTCCGTGTGGCTAACCTTAGCAGACATCACAGGGTTTCTGACAAGATCAGGCCTGTTCCAGAAAACGCCGGCACAGCATGGCAAAAGCGTCCGGCTTTTCCGCGTGCAGCCAGTGCCCGGTGCCTTCAATGATTTTTAACTCGGCGCCCGGAAACAGGGTACGAATCGTGTCCCGGTGTTTCTCCTGGATGTAGGCGGAATCCGCACCCTTGATAAAAAGCACCGGTCCCTCAAACGGTCCCTGCCCTTCCGGCGCTGCCGCCAGCTTGTCATAACAGGCATCAATGACAGACAGGTTCAGCCGCCAGCGGAAGGCCACCTCGTCGTCGGCCTGTTCCTGGGCCGGAATACGCTCCAGGTTTTTCAGCAGGAACTGGCGCACACCCGCCACTTCGACAAACCGGGCCAGGCGGGCATCTGCCTCGCTGCGGGATTTCACGCCACGAAGGTCCATCTGCTGCATGCCTTCAAGAATGGCGTCGTGGTGGGCCTTGTAGGTAACCGGCGAGATATCCGCCACAATCAATGACCGCACCCGCTCCGGATGCCTCAAAGCAACCTGCATGGCGACCTTGCCGCCCATGGAGTGGCCCAGCAGACTGGCTTTTTCAATACCCTGGGCATCCAGATAGGCAATGACATCCTCGGCCATGGCCGGATAGTCCATGTCGTCGGTATGGGGAGAGCTGCCGTGATTGCGTTCATCCAGAGCGTGAATCTGCCAGCCGTCTTCAAGCCGACGGGCAATACCGCCCAGATTTTCCAGGGAACCAAACAGTCCGTGCAGCAGGATCAACGGTTCGCCCTGGCCGGAAATTCGGTGGTTCAGTGCAACACTCATGGTCTGGCAGCCTCCGGTTATCGGATCAAACCGGATACACTACCACTGCCAGTTTATGGGGCAAGGGGAAATTGGTGCCAACCCCACGGGCAGAAAAAAGCCGGGCAGGGCCCGGCTGGAAGGTCACAGACATACGCCTGACAGATCAGCAATAGAAGATGCTGTCCAGGTATTCAGCGAGTGCCAGAACGTTTTTGCGCTCCATTTCGCTATGGGGTACAAAGATTTCCTGTTCCATACAACACCTCCACTTTGCAACGCATTACTTCAACCTGATAGCCAACATGCTATCGTTGAAGCAGTAGCAACCCGTTGACTCACTGTCCCAATCATTTGACATTTTGTATCAGTCCATCAGATAACAACCGGGAGCAGAACCCAGGCATGCAGCCCCAGACCGAACATCCGGAATTACCCCAGGTGGCGGCGTCCAGCACCCTGGCACTGGTGCATTATCTGGAAACAAGGGGCCTTCTGGATCGTGCCCGGGTTGAACAGGCTACCGGGCTGGCACTGGAGACCTTGAAAGATCCGGATCTGCGGGTACCCGCCTCTGCCCACTACCGTTTGTGGGAACTGGCCGAGCAACTGACCGCCGATCCGGGCGTCGGCCTTCATGCCGGCCAGGTCATCGACCCCGAGCGCATGGGGCTGGTCGGCCATGTGTTCTTCAACTGCGATACTCTGGGCGAAGCCGTGGTCCAGTATGTCCGGTTGCACCGACTGATCAACGAGTCGGTCACCCTGAGTTTTGAGCAAACCCCGGATCAGGCCATCCTGACCTGGCAGCCGGATCATCCGGATCATTACTGTCGCCAGGACATGGACCGCACCCTGGCCGCTGCCCTGTGCCGGACCCGGCATTTTATCCATCGCGGTATCGAGGCTGATTGGCTGGAAATTGCCCACCCGGAGCCGGCGTACGCCGATGAATATCGCAAACTGTTCGGTGGTACCGTCCATTTTGGCTGTGGCATTACCCGCATGGCATTTGACAGCAAGCATCTGGGCCACCCCATCCCGCACCGCAATCCCTACGTTTACTCAGCGGTGCTGAAACAGGTCAATGCGGTTATGGCCAGGCTACAGACCCGCCGCTCGTTCAGCCGCAAGGTGCGACGGCTCATTTCCCGCCAGATGGCCACCGACCGGATTGATGCCGACACCCTGGCCCGGCAGTGCCATATGAGCCGCCAGACCCTGTACCGAAAACTCAAGAAAGAAGGCATGAGTTTCCACGACCTGGTGGAGCAGGTCCGCAAGGACAAGGCCCTACGCTATGTCGCCGACGACCAATACGCGCTTGGCGAAATCGCCTTTCTTCTGGGGTTCTCCGAGCTGAGTGCCTTCAGCCGTGCGTTCAAGCGCTGGACCGGTGTTGCCCCGGCCCAGTTCCGGGCCAGTCATCAGGGGCGCGAGTCATGATTTCAGAAAACCTTTCGCTGCTGGCCATTCCCCTGGCGGCGCTGTACCTGGCGGCGCTGGCCTGTATTTATCGCATCCTGCTCACCTATCGTACGGCCCAGGGTGCCATTGCCTGGATTCTCGCACTGGTGGGCCTGCCCTACATTGCCGTGCCCATGTTCCTGCTGTTTGGCCGCTATCGCTTTGGTGGTTACGTCAAGGCGCGCCGCATAGGCGATGAATCCCTCACCAACCTGTTGGATCAGTTTGAAAGCCAGACCACCTCCATCACCAATCCGGGCCAGGAGCATTTCAGCGATGAGCTGCCGGTGCTGTGCAAGCTCGGCCGGCAACCGTTCACCAGCGGCAACCGGTGCACGCTTCTGAGAGACGGCGAAGCCACCTTCGAAGCCTTGTTCGATGCCATGGAAGACGCCCGCCACTACCTGCTGCTGGAGTTCTATATTGTCCGCTCAGACCGGGTCGGCCAGCGCATCAAGGCCATCCTTGAACGCAAGCTGGCCCAAGGCGTGGAGGTCTGGTTCCTGTACGACGATATTGGCAGCGCGTTTCTGTCCCGCAAATGGCTGAATGAACTCTCAGCCGCCGGCGCCCGCATCGCCTCGTTTGGTGACGGCAATATCCGGCGCCGGCGCTTCCAGATCAACTTCCGTAATCACCGCAAGCTCCTGGTCTGCGATGGCAAGGTCGGCTTTGTCGGCGGCATCAACCTGGGCGACGAATACCTGGGCACCGCCATGGACCAGGAGCCCTGGCGCGACACCCATTGCCGGATAGAAGGGCCGGCGGTCACCGGCCTCCAGCTGGCCTGGCTGGAAGACTGGAACTGGGCCAGCAATACCCGGCCGGAGCTGAACTGGGCGTCCATGTCGTCGCCTCCCGGCGACCAGGAAGTGCTGGTGTTGCCCACCGGCCCGGCAGACACCTGGGAAACCTGCACGCTGTTCTTCCTGAACTGCATCAACAACGCCCGCACCCGGATCTGGATTGCCTCGCCCTATTTCGTGCCGGATTTCCAGATTATGAATGCCCTGCAGCTGGCGGCATTGAGGGGGGTAGATGTTCGCATCCTGATCCCGGAGAAAACCGACAGTCCACTGGTTCGCCTGGCCGCCTATTCCTACCTGGTACAGGCCAGTCAGGCCGGCATCGGCATCTATCGTTACCAGCCCGGCTTCATGCACCAGAAAGTGGTTCTGGTGGACAGCCGCTACGCTGCCATTGGCACTGCCAACCTGGACAACCGTTCCATGCGTCTGAACTTCGAGATTACCGCCGTTAACACCAGCCCGGCGTTCATCCGGCAGGTGGAAACCATGCTGGAGGAAGATCTGGGGGCCAGCCGGCGCATGACCGAAAACGACTATCGCCAGCGCTCCATCCTGTTCCGGCTGGGCTGCCGGGCGGTACGACTATTGGCGCCCCTGCTTTGATCTGGCCCCGGGCGGGCGCTTGTGCGAACATGAGCGCTCGACTGATGCTGTAAACGACCATTTCATGAACGCATTCAAGCCCAGAGAAACTCTGACCGAGCAGGTCGCTCGTCACATTGAAAACCTGATTGCCTTCGAGCAACTCCGTTCCGGCGAGCGCATCTATGAAAGTGCCATGGCCAAACAGATGGATGTCAGCCACGGCTCCATCCGGGAAGGCCTGCTGCTGCTGGAGAAGCGCCACCTGGTGCGTAACGTGCCCCGCAAGGGCGCGTTTGTCACCCCCCTGGACGAGCACTTTGTCCGCAGTCTCTACGAGACCCTGGAACTGTACCTGACCCACACCGGGCGAAAGCTGGTGCGTCAGTGGCAGCCGGCTGACATGCAGCGGCTGGAATCGCTGTACGAGCAGATGCGTGACCGCTTCCAGAAAAATGATCTGATGGCGTTTCTGGAGCTGGGGATTGAATACACCAAGGCCTCATTGGCGTACGCCGACAATTACTTTATTGTCTCTGCCATTGAGGATCTCTGGCCCTCAGCCAAGCGCTGCGCCTTTGTCGCCTTTCGCCATGGCGGCACACAGGTTCTGGAAGACAACCTGGCGCATATGGAAGAGTCCATCCAGGTGATACGGGAACGAGACGAACAGGCCCTGGCCGATATCCTGCACCGTTATGCCGTGCAGCAGTGTGAGCAGGTGCTGTCCGCTCTGAATCACTGATACCGCGAAAACTCAGTAGAACAGCTGAGTGAACGAGAAGCCGATATTGAGATACGCGGTCCATTCGTCTTCGTTGTTATAGGCGGCCGAGAGCTGTACCGGCCCCAGGAAGGTATCTACCCCGGCGAACACACTCCAGGATCGCACCAGCCCCGACCAGGTGGCGTCGTCCATCTGCTCCCAGGCATTGCCGGTCTCAAATCCTACGCCGGTGAACCAGGGCAGCACCGGCCCGCCGAATTCACGCCGGGCCCAGGCCGCCAGTAAAGCGGCATCATTTCCTGTGATCTCCCCCGGGGCGTAGGCTGACAACTGCCGAAAGCCGCCAAGGCGCGCTGCGTTCTCAACGCCCGGTTCACCGCTGATGACCTGCCGGGTATACAGCAAGCCGGTGAGATTGAAACGTTGCCAGGTGCCGGTTCCCAGCAACATGCCGGTGAGGGCATCGAACTCCCGGTCACTGCCAAACGCTTCCCGCTCTACTCTGGCCCGGATACCGGCAAAAGCACCGGATTTCGGATAGAAAGCATCACTCAGGGAATCATGCACCAGTTGCAGGCTGCCGTAGCCCTGATGCACCTTACCGGAAGGTGCAACCGGAACGCCCACTTCGTCATCCACGGTGGCATAGCCACGGACAAAACCCAATCGGATTTCGCCATCGCCGCCCAGTTCCATGCCAAGGGCCAGATCCACTTCTCGAAAGGTCACATCAATCTCGGAAATACGATCACCGTTGTCGTAGATGCTGTAATCATCCCGGCGATATTCCACCCCAACCACCGCAAACCGGTCATAACCGTAATCGAGAGGCTGGTACCATTGGCTACGCACCCAGGGCTGAGTGCCCAATTGAAGCCCCGTCTGCCATTCCGCGCCCAGGCGATTGAGTTCGGTCATCCGCAACCCGGTGGCCAGATTGAACCGGGTATCGCCGTCGAAGTTGTCCTCATAATTCAGGCCAAACGACAGGTAGTTGGGCCCCCAGCTCTTCTCCCTGGCCTGAATAATCAGCACGGGGCCGGCCTCGGACGGCCGCATGGACCAGGACACCGTCTCGTAATACCCCAGCCCGTAGATGCGTTTGAGATCGGCTTCCAGTTGTTCCACATCGAGCGGCTCACCCTCTTTCTGCCGGATCCGCTCGCGCAGAAAATCACTGGCCAGGCGGTCGCCCTTACGGAATTCGATCCGGACAACCGGCCCCGGTGCCAGTTCCTCGGCCCGGAGCCGGGCACGGTAATCCCGCCACTCCGAGTCAGACACTGCCAGCCGGTTCAGGGCCACAGCATGATCCCTGGCTCCGCTGGCCCCCAGCTCAAACAGCACCGGCGCGTCGTAGAAATCGGCAGAGGTGTAGCCTTGCAGATCTGGCTGGATCAGGATGTCGCGTTCGGTTAACAGGCCCAGCTGGAATTCGGTGTTGCGCCGGGTCATCAGCGTGGTGAGCTGCCCGACCACTGAAAAGGCCTCGCGCATGTCCTCTGTGGTCATGAGCGGATCGGTGATATCCACGGCAATGACCACATCAGCGCCCATGTCCCGGGCCACGCTGACCGGCAGGTTGTTGGCTACCCCACCATCCACCAGTAATCGCCCGCCTCTTTCCACCGGGGCGTAGACGCCGGGAATGCTCATACTGGCACGAATCGCGTCGGCCAGGTTGCCGTCGCCAATCACCACTTCAACGCCGGTTTCCAGATCAGTGGCCACAGCGCGAAACGGGATGGGTAGCTGATCAAAGTCATCCACCAGCGCGGCATTACGGGTCAGCTCGTTGAGAATAAAGCCGAGATTCTGGCCGGTAACCAGTCCGCCACCAAACCGAACGCCCTCGGAACCGACGCCAATGCCCGGCACCAGTGGCAGGCGCCAATCGTCCTGCTTTCGGCGCACCGGCTTATAGGCCCGGCCAGGGTCATCGCGAAAACTGGACAGCCAGTCCAGCCCGATAAACCGCTGTTCGATTTCTTCCACCGGCATCCCGGTGGCGTACAGGGCGGCAACGGCCGATCCGGCACTGGTACCGACCACCACATCAACCGGCACCTGCATTTCTTCCAGCACCCGCAGTACCCCGACATGAGCCATGCCTTTGGCACCACCGCCACTGAGCACCAGGCCAATGGTTGGGCGAGCGCTACTGGCGCCAGCATCGGCGAAAGCAGAAGGGAATACGGGCAGGACAAGCAGAATGCACAGTAACCAGGACGGCCAACGAGTGCTCACAATCCCGTCACGAGCTCTGTTTTTTGTCATCGTCGGCCAGTGACAGATGGGAAGTATCCGGCACGACCGGTGGGGGAAGATCCCGTTTTACCCCCAGATCACTGCCGGCCGGAGCCAGTGTCCAGTCATCAAGATGCTCAAACATCGGTGCCTCAGCCTCCTGATGCTCAACCAGAGTCACCCCGACCGGGTCCAGGCTCAGGCCGGAACCGGCCAGAATATCATCCACCTTTTCGCCGGCCACCGGTAGGCGGTCGCCCGGCTCAACCGCTGGAGTCTCACCGGATTTCGCCGCCGGTTGCTCCGGCTTCGGTGCCGGAGACTGAGGCGGGACCGGCTGCGACGCCGGAGTCTGAGCAGAAGGCGCCGGTGCGGGCCTGGCCGGCTCGGCTCCGGGCATCGGCTGGACATACGCCACCATCCCGTGTTTTTTCAGCACCGCCAGGTACTTCTTGGCCTGAACCTGCTCAAGCTTGTTACGAATGACCACCGGTTGCCCACTGAACATGCGGTCCAGCTGCTCGACGCTGGCCTTGAACAGAGCCCGGGCATTATTGCGAGCGGTTTCCAGATCGGTGCCTGGCGTGCACTCTCCTTTAAACACGAGCTGGTACATGGCTATCCCTCTGCTTTTACAACAACTGTTGGTCAATGATAGCTGAAATCACAGGCTACAACAGGCATTAACCAACGCCGGGCCTTACCATCCGGAAATCATTTCAGCATTGCAAACAATTGAAAAATCCAGCGCCCACAGGAGGAAAAGTACGCCACACTCTGCAACAATCAACTGTAACCAAACTTTACACTTGGTTACACTAACAAGAATCGCAGATTACCTTTCGGGAGCCTCACATGCGCACCTTTACTACCGCCCTTCTCTCTGGTCTGGTGCTCGGCTTGTCATCGGCGCAGGTAGCCGCCGAAAATCTGGATGTATTGATGAGCCAGGTTTTTCAGGCCAATGAAGCCACCTACATCGGCTACGAAAGTATCGAGCGCGAGGACATTCCCGCCCAGGCCAGCGTAGACCGGAAATACCTGATTGTGGATTTCCGCTTTCCGAACCAGCAACCGGCCGCCGAACAACTTCAGGCCAGCGTACACAAAGTGTGCATGACCCTGCTGAAAGATCGCGAACTGATCCGCTCGCTGTCGGATTCCGGCTACGACATGGTGGCCGTTGCCTTTGACCGCCAGTCCCAGTTTGACTGTCTCTAGCCTGAAGCCTGAGCTATTCCTGCCCCAGTAGTCGGGGGAACGCATCCAGGGCAGTATTGACCGCGTCCAGGTTGAAAGCCTCCACATCCGCCAGCAGCTTCTCCCCGTAACGCGTGACCGACGATGACCGGTGCCGCTGGCCCCATTCGATAATGCGGGCAGCAAAATCCTTCATCTGTTCCGGGTCGCCGCTCTCCCGCACTTCCTGCCATTCGTTACCGAAGTCTTCAGCCAGCTTTTCCCGTAGCCAGCCCCGCTCATGCATACTCATGGTCTGGGCCAGCAGCCGCTCGGACTCCTCCGGCGCGCCCTCGTCATCAGCCTGCTCCACCGTGGCCTCTACCCTGGGCAGTACCACCTTGAATGTCGAGCCCACATTGGCCTCGCTTTTCACGGTCAGCCTGCCGCCCATCATTTCCACCAGTTTACGGCTGATCGCAAGCCCCAGCCCGGTACCACCATAACGCCGGGAACTCTGGCCCTCCTGCTGCTCGAAGGCTTCAAAGATGCGCTCCTGCTGGTCTGGAGCAATGCCGACACCGGTGTCTGCCACGGTCACCACCAGCCGGTAGAAACAGACCTCGGAATCGGCATCCGCCGGCTCACCCAGCGGCTTGGCCACCGCGCGCACGGTAACCCCGCCCTCATGGGTGAATTTGATGGCATTGCCCACCAGATTAAACAGCACCTGTCGCAAGCGGGTTTCGTCCAGCATCATCGCCGAGGGCATACCCGACCCCACGCTCACTTCCAGGGTAATGCCCTGCTCCGTCGCCCGCAGGTCAAAGATATGGCGAACGTCACTCAATAACCGGCGCACCGATACCGGACCGAAATCCAGGCGCATCTTGCCGGCCTCGATCCGCGACAGGTCCAGAATGTCATTGATCAGCATCAGGAGGCTTCGACTGCCCGCCCGGATGGCATTGAGGTAATTGCGCTGCTGAGGATCTGTGACTGAATTGTAGAGCAGATCGCTGTAGCCAATCACCGCGTTCATAGGCGTTCGGATTTCATGGGACATGTTGGCCAGGAATTCGCTCTTGGCAAGGCTCGCAGCCTCCGCTTCCCGGGCCAGCCGCTCCGCCTCAAGCTTGGCGGCACGGAGTTCATCCTCACTCCGGCGCAGCGCGTTCTCGGACCGGATTCGCTCATCCACTTCCAGTGAAAGTTTGCGGTTCCAGTACAGGAAGATCAGCACCACCACGATGGCTATCAGAATGATCCGCCGAACCACGGTGTAATCGGCTTCCTGTTCGATATCCAGGTGAATCCAGCGGTTATAGATGGCTTCGGTTTCAGAAGTCGGCAGACTGCCCAGCGCCTTGTTCAGAATGCGGTGGAGCTCAGGCTGGGCCGGGCTGACCGCCAGCCTCAGATCGTACTGGTAGGGCGTAATGCTGGTAATCCGCAGATTGGACAGACCAAGCCGTGCCACCGTGTAACTTACCGCCGGGATATGCGTCACCATCACATCCAGATCGCCGTTGGAAAGCGCAAGCAGCCCGTCTTCCACGGTCTGCTGGGGATAGAGGTCGAGATTCGGATGATTGATCAGCAGATAGTCATGACTGGCCTGGCGGTTTACCACACCGACCCGCTCATCCCGAAGTTCACGCAGGTCTCCGATAAAGCGACCGGTGTCGCGAATCGCCAGCGCAATGGGGACGTTGACATAGGCCCGGGTGAACAGAAATTCCTGCTCGGTGCGGGGCGTTCGGGACATGCCGGGAAGCACGTCCAGCTCACCGGATTTCAGTTTTTCCTCGGCACCGGCGCGACTGTCTACCGTCACTCGCTGGAATCGAATCCCCAGATCCTTCTCCAGCCGGCTGAGCAAGTCGGCGACCAGCCCCGTGGGTCGGCCATCCTGTTCAAACTCGAACGGCGGCCAGTCCGGCCTTAGCCCCACGGTAATATCCGAGTTACTGGCCAGCCATTCCATTTCACCCGCCGTCAGCGCAATATTTCGGGTCTCGACTTCGGGCAACTCCCCCGCCAACCAGGACTGGCGAATATTGCGATGTTCCTGATGGGCCAGTGACGAAACTGTACGATCAAACACCCGAAACATGCGCTCCTGCTCGATCGGAACCTGCAGCACTACATCCACAGGGCGCCGATCCAGCAGCACCGCGAGCCCGACACCATTGATCATCGCCGATTCCAGATAGTCGGACACCACAGGAACCGGCCCGAGAAAGGCATCCGCCTCGCCAGACATGACCCGGCTGACGGCCTCACCCAGGCTGGAAACCGGCACTGGCGTGAAACTTTCCACCGGGTCCAGCAGCGGGAATTGATTGGGGTCGTCGCCGACAATGACCACCTTCGCCGCCTCCAGATCCGACAGAGTCCGGATCGCCGGGTCACCGGCATTCACAAACACGCCGTAAGTCAGTGACATCAGTGGCGCCGTATGCCGAACGCCGGGGATGACCGGAGCCCCGGGCAATCGGGTGGTCAGAATCAGATCCGGCTCTGGCCGTTCAGTACCCAGCGTCTGGTTCATCAGAAAGGGCTCAATGGGCAACCCCAGCTTGGAAGACAGTCGATTGAGGTAGTCCACCCAGATACCCGCCATCCGCCCTTCGCCGGTATCGAACACCAGGGGCACCTGGGTGTGCCGGACCCCCACATTGAAGCCATCCTGTTCTGCCAGCCAACGCAGGTCATCAACACCCAGTAGGGGAGCCGGCGAATCCTGGGGCGGATCAGCCAATACGGCCCCTTGAAAAACCAGCAACAGGAGGCAAAACATGAACTGTGAACGAGACTTCACTGGATATCCTCGGCGGGTCCACTACATTTCAGGAAAACCATACCTGCAAACGGGCAGGATTGCATTTTGCCAATGAACTGATGGAGGCAAGTAACCATGGACACCAGCAAACACAGCCTTAGCACCCTGTTCGAACAACTGGGGCTGCCCTCCGGACAAGCGGAAATCGAGAATTTTATCGCCCGACATTCACCATTGCCCAGTGAAGTCGCCATCCAGGATGCGCCTTTCTGGTCTGAGAGCCAGTCCCACTTTCTGGAGGAAGGGCTGGAAGAGGACAGCGACTGGGCGGAGGTGATTGATGAACTGGATGCCCTGCTAAGGCACTGATTGGCTGCGTCAGAGCACCGACACCCGATTTCGGCCCTCATCCTTGGCCTGATAGAGGGCCCGATCAGCCCGGTCAAACACCGACTCCTCGGTGTCGTCGTCCTGAAAACCGGTCAGCCCCGCGGAAAAGGTAATGCTCACCGGCTCGCCACTGAAATGGAATGGCAGGCCGGACACATGTTCGCGCAGTGAATCCAGAACTTTGCAGGCTTCGTCTGTGGGGGTTTCTGGCAGAAGTACCACAAACTCCTCGCCACCGAACCGGGCGATAAAATCCGTCGACCGCAGGCGAGTGCTCATCTCCCGGGCCACTAACTGCAGCACGCGATCCCCCGCCTTGTGGCCATAGGAATCGTTGATGCGCTTGAACAGATCCACGTCCAGCACGGCCACCGTGAGCGGATGCCGGTAGCGCAACCAGCGATTGTATTCAAAGGACAGCCGTTCCTGCCAGGCTTCACGGTTGGGCAGCTGGGTAAGCAGATCGGTCAGGGCCCGCTGACGCTCTTCACGCACCTGCGCCTGCATCTGTTCCGAATGGGCCTCCATGGCCGCGACTTTCTCCTGCATGGCTTCCAGTTGATTCGCCAGCAGTTTTTCACGCTCGCTTTCCGACGTCCGGAACCGCTCCAGCGCACTGCCAATAAATTCCAGGCGTTGACTGACCGACTGCTTCAAAGCTTGAATATCCTCGCTGGCGCGGATGTCATCCCCCACCTTGTCCAGTTCGGCACGGATTTCCCGGTCCAGCGTTGCCGTGGCGTCCTGCCGGCCGGTCTGGGCGTCACTCTGCTGGGCAAAATGCTCCCGCAACGCCTGCAAGCGTTCATCCAGACGTTTCAGGAAGGCCTCGAATTCGCGCTGGCTGCGGGTAATGGCGGCAATCACCAGATCGGCGACCCGGTTCAGCCCCTCCCGGAGCACTTCCCAGTCGTTGCTGGTCAGCAAGGTCTGCTGCAATTCCCGGGCTTCCGCTTCAGCAGCCGGTTCCAGGGAGGCCTGTTGCAACAGTTGCCCCAGTAACTGGCCTATGCGGCGGGCAATTCTCAGTCGCTGGGTGGTATCCGCCAGATCCACACCGTCTGCCGGGGCTTGCGGTTCCGGTGTGGGCGACACAGCCTGAGGCCCGGCCTGCTCGTCCAGCAGGGTAATCTGCCGGTCAATCTGGTCCTGCAGTTCCCGCCAGTGCTGCAGGTTGATCTGCTTTTTTCGGATATCTTCCCGCAAACGTGCCAGCAATTCGTCCAGCTCCGGCCGCTGTCCTTCGGAGGCCAGACTGGTTCTTACCAGCATTCTTTCCAGCAGATTACGTTCGGATTCCCACTGTTTTTCCCGATGCTCTGCCTCTTCCAGCTCCCTGAGATATTTCTCTTTCCAGGAATCTTCAGATGCCATGAACTACTCCCTTACTGGCCGGCACGATGGTCTTCCTCTTCACACCCGGTGCGATCGGTCGTTCGGCGACGCGCCCGGGGATGGCTCTGATCATAAACCCGGGCAAGGTGTTGAAAGTCAAGATGAGTATAGACCTGGGTTGTGGCAATGTCCGCATGACCCAGCAATTCCTGAACCGCGCGCAGGTCGCCACTGGATTCCAGCATGTGACTGGCAAAGGAATGCCTGAGCAGGTGGGGGTGCAAACGCTGGTCCGCGCCGTGCAGAATACCCCAGCGAGACAGGCGACTCTGGATACTGCGCCGGCTCAGGCGGGTACCCCGCTGGCTGACAAACAGTGCCTTCTCACCCTCGGTGACCAGTGCCTGCCGGCAGGACAACCACTGTTGCAGCGCCGCCACCGCCTTGCGGCCGACCGGCAGCACGCGCTCCTTGTTGCCCTTACCCAGCACGCGTATTTCCGCGCCCGTCAGATCCAGAGCCGACACATCAGCCCCGGCCAACTCCGCCAGCCGAAGGCCGGAGGAATACATCAGTTCGAACATGGCCAGATCACGGATTTCGAGGGGGTCTTCGGGGGTGGCATCCAGTAACTGGCCAATCTGGTCAACATCCGCAACGCGGGGCAAACGCCGGCCGCTTTTCGGCGCCCTGATGTCCAGAGCCGGATTGTCGCTGGCGAGCCCTTCCCGAAGCAGGTACTGGTAGAACCGCCGAATCGACGACAGGTGCCGGGCAATGCTGCGACCGCCCAGCCCGTCCCGGCTGAGCTGGGCTACGTAGCGCCGGACGTCGTGGGCAGACAGCTCTGACCAGTCGTTGAGGCCGTTATCCGCAAGCCAGGAGACCAGCCGCTGAAGGTCGCGCTGATAGTGTTCGCAGGTACGGGGTGAATGCCGTTTCTCGGATTGCAGGTGACGAATGAAGCCGGTCAGCGCCGCCAACTGGCTCGCTGATCCTTTGTGGTCACTCGCCGCCACGCTCACCCCTGGCCGGTCTCCGCGGTCAGGTCCGTCACCGGAGCGCCGGTGCCATGGCGCTTGAGCATGGGCGGCAAAAGCCGGCTCAGGGTGTCACTGATGTAGCTCAGGAACAGCGAGCCCATGCTCTGATCAAAGTAACCGGGCTCACAACTACCGACGGCAAACACACCCACCAGGCCTTCGTGGCGCAAGGGTACAAGGGCAACGGAGGCGATGGGCTCGTCACGGTCCGGGAACAGGAATTCACGCTCGTTCTCGCGGAACTGACCACAAACGGCCCGTTCGCCCTCCAGCAGGCTGCCCAGCCGCTCACGTGCTGCGGCCGCGTCCACCATATGCAAGGCACCCTGGGACTGAACCTGACCGCTCTCACTGAATAGCAGTACCGATGCGGCATCCAGACCAAAATCGCCCCGGATACTGTCATCAATGGCGGCCGCCATATCCTGCAAGCTGCGCGCCTCAATCACCTGCATCAACAGGCGTTTGCTTTTCTCGAACAACCGGTCGTTGTGGCGGGCAATGGACACCAGTTCCACCAGTTCCCGGCGCAGCGTGTCCCGCTGTTCCCGGAACAGGTGTACCTGACGTTCCACCAGGGAAATCGCGCGGCCACTGTCGTGGGGCAGGGTCAGGCTGCGCAGCAGCTCGTCCTGACCGATAAAAAAGTCCGGATTGGCCCTCAGATACTCTGCGACCTGTTCCCTGGTGAGTTCGCCGGTCTTCTGGCGGGCCGTTTGTTCTGTCATCGTGTTCTCCTGATCGTTCAGGCCCCGTTTTTGTGAGGACGGGTGTTCGGGCGGGCACTCTTGCGGCGCCTGGGCTGAGGTTCGCCAGGCAATCGCAGCTGGCCTTCAAATACCGTGGTTGCAGGGCCTTCCATCATAACAGGGGTACCTTCCCCCTGCCATTCAATGACCAGCCGACCACCGCGCAACTCGACTTCGACCCGGCTATCCAGCAGGCCGCGGAGACAACCAGCCACCACCGCTGCACAGGCACCGCTGCCACAGGCGAGCGTTTCGCCGGAGCCCCGCTCAAACACGCGCAACCGGGCATGGCGGCGATCAATCACCTGCAGAAAACCAATATTGGCGCGGGCCGGAAACCGGGGGTGTTTTTCCAGTTGCGGGCCGAGGCTTTCCACCGGCGCCGTATCGACATTGTCCACCACCAGTACCCCGTGGGGATTACCCATGGAAATGGCCGACAGCTCAACCGTCTGGCCATTCACATCGACGGTGTAGACATCCTTGCGCTGATCGGCCGCGAAGGGGATCGCAGGCGGGTTGAACTCCGGTACCCCCATATTGACCGCCACCAGGCCGTCCCGACCCACCTTGAGTTCAATCACACCCTTGGCGGTCTGTACCCGGATAACACGTTTATTGGTCAGGCGCTGATCCCGCACAAAGCGTGCAAAGCAACGGGCGCCGTTGCCGCACTGCTCTACTTCCGAGCCATCGGCATTGAAAATACGGTAGCGAAAATCCACATCCGGCAGCCCCGGTGGTTCCACCACCAGCAATTGGTCAAAACCGATGCCGAAATTACGATCCGCCAGCTCCCGGATGGTGTCCGGGCCCAGCCGGAATGGCTGGCTGATGGCGTCTACCACCATGAAGTCGTTGCCCAGCCCGTGCATCTTGGTAAACCGCAGGATAGGGCCCTGGCCGCGTCTTTGCTGAGACATCTCGTTCCCCCCGCTCATTCCGGCAGGCAACTTTCAGGCGCCAGCTGGTCGTCCAGAGTTTCCCGGCGCCGAACCACATGCACCTGATCCCCGTCCACCATCAACTCCGGCGGCCGGTTGCGGGTATTGTAGTTGGAGGCCATGACAAAGCCGTAGGCCCCGGCCGAACGCACCGCCAGCAAATCGCCGGCTCTCAGGCGCAGGGATCGATCCTTGCCGAGGAAGTCGCCGGTTTCGCACACCGGGCCCACCAGATCCCAGGGCTTTTCCTCACTGTCCTGATGGGGCCGAACCGGAATAATGGCCTGCCAGGCACTGTAGAGTGCCGGCCGGATCAGATCATTCATGGCCGCATCGATGATGGCAAAATTCCGGTGTTCGGTGCATTTCAGGAATTCTACCCGGGTCACCAGAATGCCCGCGTTCGCGGCAATGGAGCGGCCTGGCTCCAACACCAGCTCCAGCTCCCGATCACCCAGGCGTTCATTGAGCGCTTTCACATAATCTGCCGGTTGCGGCGGGGTTTCCTGGTTGTAGGTCACACCCAGACCGCCCCCCATATCCAGATGGCGAATACGGATGCCCTGCTCTGCCAGGGTGTCAATCAGAGAAAGCACCCGGTCCAGGGCATCCAGGAACGGCGACACCGACGTGAGCTGTGAGCCGATGTGGCAGTCCACCCCGTGGATATCGAGGTTGGGCAGGCTGGCTGCTCGGGCATAGACCGCCGGCGCCTCGGCAATGTCAATGCCGAACTTGTTTTCCTTCAGGCCGGTCGAGATGTAAGGATGGGTGCCCGCATCCACATCCGGGTTCACACGCAGGGAAATGGGCGCCTTCACCCCCAGCTCGCCAGCCACCTTATTCAGGCGATCAAGCTCGGTATCGGATTCCACATTGAAACAGCGAACGCCGGCCTCCAGGGCCCGCTTCATTTCCCACTCCTGCTTGCCAACGCCGGAGAATACGACTTTACCGGCATCCCCACCGGCGCGGAGCACACGCTCAAGCTCACCGGCAGAGACAATGTCAAAACCCGCCCCCAGGCGAGCCAGCACATTGAGAACGGCCAGATTGCTGTTGGCCTTGACCGCATAACACACCAGATGAGGGCGATTCTTCAGGGCCTCATCGTAGGCACGATAGTGACGCTCCAGCGTCGCCCGGGAATAGATGTAGGCCGGCGTACCAAAGCGCTCGGCGATTTCGGCAACGGCAACGTCTTCGGCGTAGAGTTCGCCGTTACGGTAATTGAAGTGATCCATGCTGTTCCTGAAAGCTTAAGGTCGGGAGTGGTCTGGCTCAGGGCTGTTCATCGTCCTCATCGGCATTCTCGCCCGCCTCTGCGGCTGCCGCGGTGTTACCGGTCTCCGGTGGCACGGCGTCAGGCACCGGCGCGTCCCGGTACAGCGGCCCCTTCTGGCCACAGCCGGACACCATCAAAACCACAAACACCGAGAGCGCGACCGCCAGACGGCGCACAAGCCCAAGCTGCATACCCTATCCCCTGAGTGAATAATGGCCGAAGTATACCCGACACCCGGGCCGCACCGCGAGGATTCGCATGTTCAGGACAGGTGCTGGTTAAGGGCATCCTCCAGCTGTGCCCGATAGAACAGGTACTGACTGGTCTGGATATCGCGCTGATACAGCTGGGGGTCAAGATCGTGGGGCAGATGCAGGTCGGTCAGATACACCGGATAGGGGTCCGGGCTCTGCCGCAGGGAGCGAATGTAATGAGCCACCGCCGGAATCAACCGGTCGCCATACTCCTGCACGGTAAATTCCTGATCGTTGCAATACAGGTCGAAGCGCAGAGTGCTGTCGCCCTGCTGCACGCCCACCGCCTGCACTTCGAGGCCGGACAACGGCATGCCGGCAGCCAGCTCGGGCCTCGGTTCGGCCAGCCAGCGGCCATCCCGGCGCACCAGTTCGTAACACCGGATACCGGCGACCGGCTCCAGATTATCGGCCTGGCGTAACTGCCGACGCTCCAGAACACTGCCCAGAAATCGCAATAACGGTGCAAGTAAATGCCGGCGTTGCTGGGCCTGTACCTGGCGGTGCCACAGGCTGCCATACTCATCCACCACCCAGAGCTGTCCCTGTTCGCCCTGCAACTGCCAGAACACCTGGATATTGCCGGCCTCGGAGGCTTCACATACCGCTTTCAATAGGGGAGCATCCTGCAAAGCATAGCGATCCGGCACCACCGGCAGAAAACTGTCCTGGGGCTGGAACAAGGCATCCATCAATGCCGCGCGGCTATCCAGGGCAACAAACCCCGGCTCCAGGCCATTGAACTGGAGCAGAAAATAACGCTGATCCATCTCGATGATATAACGCAACGGATGAGGGCCAGTGCCGCCTGCAAAAAACTGGCGGAGAACATCGGCAAACAGCTCACTCACCCGCCGGGCAATGGCCTGTCCGTGCCCCCGGCTGGGCGCCATCACTCGGATATCCGGCAATTCCGCAGGGTTGATCGCCACCTGAGCGAGCACATTCTTCAAACACTGGATCAGGGTGTCCCCGGCCGCGTAATGCTGCAGACTGACTTCATGCCAGCTGTTCAGGGTAATCTGGTCGATGGTCACCACCAGGTTGTCCCGGGCGCCACTGAACCCGAGTGAGTCGTTGCGGGCGCTGAGTTTATGCAGCCCCCGTTCGGTCAGATGGGCCTGCGGGTCCACCGCTACATTCAGCAACAACAGATTGCGCAACGGACGAACGGCACGAGACAGGGCCTGGCGGGGCGCCGGCGGCATGGGCACCGGCAGGAAACCGGCGAGCACATCCAGTATTTCCTTCAGTTCGCTGACCGAAGCCACACTCTGGCCTGCTCGCACATTCAGCCGGGTGCTGCGGCTAAGCAGGCCGTTGCAGTAACACCAGACCAGAAGCTCGGCCAGGTTGCCCGCACGACGAATCACGGGCTGCCAGAAAGCATCGGACGGATCTTCGAGATCCCGGTACAGCAGCCAGCCGTCTCCGGCTGCGCCCTGTTCACTGCGATGGTGAAACGACAGGTTTTCTTCCGCCAGGGAGGGCACCAGCCCCGGGTTGATCAGCTCGACCTTGCCGGCCTTGCGCTGGAAGGCGGCATACAGCTTACGGCCCAGCAAGTTGATGTCATTGGCGCTGATCGACGCCTGCGCACCCTGTTCCCGGGCCAATCTGGCCAGCAGGCGGTAACTGTGGGTAAGCTCGGCAACCACGCTCCGTCGTAATCCCATCACTTCCTCGGCACACCAGCGCTGACGGTCATCCAGCCGGCTCAGATCTTCCGGCGACCAGCCCCAGGTTTCAACCAGACTGCGCAACAACTCTACCCGCCAGGGATCGCCCACCATACCCGCACGGCTAAGCGGCAAACCGGACTTGAGGTACAGGCTCCGGCGCACCAACTCCAGCCGGTCGGCGCCGTCACTGGTCAGCAACCACTGTTCCAGTCTCTGATACAGAAGCACGTACGGGTCCAGGGCATCGGCGCTGGTCACACCATTGTGAATCGCCTGCTTGAAGCTGGCCGAGAGTAGTGGTCGCTCACGGTCGGTGGCGTAACACTCGATCAACAGCAGTTTGAGGATGGCCTTCCAGGGCGCATCAATTCCCTTGTAGAGCTGCCAGATGCCAGCGCCGGGCAGTTCCTCGGGTGGAATATCCGGCACCGCGCCAAAGTCGATGTAATCGCTGGCCTTGATAAACCGGCACTCCACCAGCTGCCGCCGGCAGCGGTCGTAATCGGCCTCCCGGTCTACCGGGATCAGCCACCACAACGGGTACTGGCCCGCCAGGTGAATGCTGGTGCGGTAGAACTCATCCAGCAACAGAAAGTGCTGGGCACTGCCGCAGTTTTCCCCGGTGACTTCCACGCGTTGGCGTCCGGCCCGCCAATCGGCAGCAGAAAACACAAACACGTGCAGTTCCACGCCCAGGCCACCGGCCCATTCCGACAGTTTTTCAGCTTTTCGCTCCAGGCACCGAATGCCCGACGACGGCAAATCCTGACGGTGGCAGAGCCAGACATCCAGATCACTGGCCACCGAATGTCCAAGGGTGCCGGGGCTTCCCATCAGGAACAGGCTGTCCAGATCAGGCTTTCGACTGCCCTTGTCACGGTAGTGAAAACTGCGGGCGTAACGGCGGGCGGCGTCCAGCACTTCCGGGCCGGGCGTGTAACCGTTGAAGCCGTCCGGACAGTTGCCATCCAGATAGCCTGGCAGGGCCGGATGGTTGCGGTGGAAAACCAGCGGCAACAACTCCAGCACCATCTGCTGCCGGTAGGTCAGCGCCGAGCACGCCCGCTGCCAGCGCTGCTGGTTAACCAGCAGAAACCGGTCCCGCAGGCGCCTGAGCGTCTTGCGGTCGATTCCGTCCTCGAAATCGAGAACTATGGGCGCGGCGTGAACGGTCAAGAGAGCTCCGGCAAGAGGTTATTTTCGGCAAGATAGTCAGTATGATGAATGAATCGTGGCAAAACCTGTAAAAAAATAAAAGCACAGGCAGTGAACACGCTGCCAGCCCGAGCGAGGCATCCGAGCTGTGAAAGAATTTCTGATCCAACGCTATCGGCCCGATCCGACCGGCCCCGTTATCCGTCCCACCCTGCTCCGGGTGGATGATGATGGCCGGATCATCCAGGCTGACCGTCACGCGGAAACCATGTTTGGCTACGACACCAGCGATCTGACCGGACAAAAAGTCCAGCATATACTGGCTTCCCGCCAGGACGATCCCTTCGCCCCCGCCCACCGACACCGGCTGGACAATGGCCAGACAGTGCTGGTGACGTTCCGCCACAAGGACGGCTTTTTCTTTACCGCCCTGCTCGGGCTGCGAATGGAAATCCGGGATTCAGACCAGGCCGCTACCGCCTCGATTACCCTCAAGGACAGCGATGCCATGGATAGCCGGATTCAACGCCTGGCGGAACAGAATGCCGGCTTTGGTCTCTGGGAACTGGACATGCCCAGCAACGAAATCAGCTGGTCCGAGGGCATGTATCGCCTGCTGGAACTCAAAGCCGGCAGCGAGCTGACCCCGGAACAGGCGCTGTTTTATTGCCAGACAGGCCAGAACCGGGTACGAGCGATGTTCAGGCGCTGCATGCGCACCGGCCAGCCGTTCAGCATGGACCTGACCATTCTCACCAGCCGGCAACGGCCACAACGGGTTACTCTGGCCGGCCGCGCTCTGAAAAACGGCGGCCGGGTGCAGAAACTCGGCGGCGTGATGGTCAACCACAGCGAGGCTATGGTCCACGATCTGGAAAAACAACAGGCTCAGCAGATTCTTCAAGCCACGACCGCCGCATCCTCTGATCTGGTGGTAGCCATCGACACCGAGTTCAGACTGTTGCATTTCAACACCCCCTGGTGCCAGCAGTTTCAACACGCCTTTGACCTGACACCAAAGACCGGAGACAACCTGCGCAGCCTTTTGAAGGACTTCCCCAATGAGCGGAGACTGATCGAACGGCTATGGCAACGGGCCTTCGACCGTGAGCATTTTGTGGCAGAAATGCCCCTGAACCGCCAGGGAGAGGGACTGCCGATTTACGAATTTCACTTCCAGAGCATCCGCGGAGACCGGGGCGAGGTCACCGGGGCCGTTCATGTCGCACGAGATATCAGCAACCGGATCCAGCACACCAGCAACAGCGATTACCGCATGCGACACGATCCGGTCACCGGACTGATGAATCGCCGTTCTTTCATCGAACACCTGGAACGGGCCATGGGCCATCGCCACAAACGCCAGAGCACCGACGGCCTGCTGTTTCTGGACCTGGACAACTTCGAACAGTTCAACGAGGACGCTGGCAGCGGCACCTGCGACCGCTACCTGCGTGAACTGGCCGGCATGCTCGGGCTGCGAGTGCGCCAGCGGGACGCCCTGGCCCGGCTGTCCGGTGACACCTTTGCCCTGTTCATAGAGAACTGCCCCGAACCCAGAGCCCGCAAGATTGCCGAGGAGATCCGGGAGCAGATTGCCCAGTTCCAGTTTGAATGGCAGGGCAGACAGTTACAGACCACCGCCAGCGGCGGCCTGCTGATTCTCGGAACCGACGCTCCGCTCCAGCCTGAACAGCTACTGACCCAGGCCGCCGACCTGTGCCATACCGCCAAGACCTCCGGCCGCAACCGTATCCACACCACCCAGGCCCTGCCCGTCGAGTTGGCCAATCGGGGCACCGACCGCCAGCTTGAACAGCTGCATCAGGCCCTGGATAACGGCCAGCTGATTCTGGAGTTTCAATCCCTCAAGCCGGTGGCCAGCGTCACCTGGGGTGACCACATTGAAATCCTGTGCCGGATTCCGGGTACAGGCGACGACTCGCCCCTGCTGCCGGAGCAGTTCCTGCCAGTAGCAGAGCGGTTTGACCTGGCCAAGCGCCTGGACCGCCAGGTTATCCGGCAGACTCTCCAGTGGCTGAGCCAGCATCGACTGTTGGAGCCAAGGCTGAAGTACTGCGGCTTCAATCTGTCCCTGGCCACCATTCTGGATGACACCTTTGCTGATTTCATGGAACAACAGGTGCGCCAGACCCCGTTCCAGGCCCATTGTTTCTGCCTGGAGATCCGGGAATCCCACGCCACCCAGTATCCCGATGAGGTAGCCGTATTATGTGACGCCCTGCACCGGGCGGGGTGCCGGGTTGCCCTGGAAGGGGCGGGGGCATCCGTGGAAAGCTATAGCCTGGCCGCCAACCTGCCGGTGGATATCATCAAACTGGACCGGCGCATCATGAACGACCTGGAACGTGATCCGGTGCAGCAGATCATGGTGGACGCCCTGCACCGTATTGCCGAAACCGCCGGCAAGGAAACCGTCGCCACCTTTATCGAGAACGATGAAACCCTCAGGAAAGTCCGAACCCTGGGCATTCACTTTGGCCAGGGTTACCGGTTGTCACGGCCGCGGCCACTGGACGAGCTCAAGCCAGCAGAGGTAGAGCTCAGCACCGGCCGCATAGGCGGGTAAGCAGTTGCGGGGAGCCGCCTACCAGCCCTCCATCGGGATGCCATGCTCCCTGAGGTAGTCACCGTGTTTTTCGAGATAATTCCTGGTTCCTACCTCAAAGTCATCCGGATCACCCGGTACCTCCGTGGCCTGCATACGCATCACCTCGATCTCATTGCCAATCTGGTTCGAAATCCAGACCACCACGGTACCGCCGGGCGCCAGGCCAATGGTCATAAAGTTCCGAGGGCCGGAATACACTCCCATCGGCGTCTTGTAGGTTGCCGGCTCCCGCATTCGGTCCAGCAGCTCTGGCGGCACCTTAATTATTTTGGTGTAGTACTTCTGCTCCGCAAAAGAGAACCAATTGACGAGAATCAGTTCCGGAAAGGGGTCAACCCGGGCCCCTTTGCCTACGGGGCCGTATGGCCCCTGCCAGCAGCACGACACGATGCCGATCGGCTGGCGCCAACTCCGCTCACCCGACTTCTCCAGAAACATATCGGTCACCCACACTTCGTAGTGCTTGGGGGCGGCTATCCTGATCATCCAAAGTGTGTCGTCTGCCTTCGACCACGCCGAACACCCGCTGCCCAACAGGGCGATGGCCACGATGCCCATGGCGAGAATTTTCTTAATCATCATTCGCCCTCTGTCTGTGGATAAACCAGGCGCTCCCCGGAGAGCGCCGGTGCATGGGGATGCAACCCCTCTAACTTCGCAGGCGTTCCCGCCACCAGGGTTTCGATGCCGTTGTCGTGGCCCGGCGGCCTACCAGCCCTCCGTTGGGATACCATGCTCCTTGAGGTAGTCGCCATGGGCTTCCAGATAATCCTCCATCAAGGGTGCAAAATCCGCCGGATCCCCGGGCAGCTCGGTGGCCTGCATGCGCATCACCTCAATCTCATTGCCAATCTGGTTCGAAATCCAGACCACCACAGTACCGCCGGGCGCCAGGCCAATGGTCATGAAGTTCCGGGGGCCTGAGCGCACATCAACCTGCGTCACATAGGTTGCCGGCTCCCGCATTCGGTCCAGCAGGTCTGGCGGCACCTTGATTATCTTGGTGTAGTACTTCTGCTCCGCAAAGGAAAACCAGTTGACCAGAATCAGTTCCGGAAAGGGGTCAACTCTGGCTCCCTTGCCACGAGGGCCACGGGGCCCCTTCCAGCAGCACCCCACCGTGCCGATGGGCTGGCGCCAGCTCCGCTCGCCCGACTTCTCCAGAAACATATCGGTCACCCACACTTCGTAGTGCTTGGGGGCGGCTATGTCGATGTACCAGTTTATGTCGTCAGCCTTCGACCACGCCGAACACCCGCTGGCCAACAGGGCGATGGCCACGATGCCCATGGCTAGAATCTTCGGAATCATCATTCGCCCTCTGTCTGTGGATAAACCAGGCGCTCCCCGGAGAGCGCCGGTGCATGGGGATGCAACCCCTCTAACTTCGCAGGTGTTCCCGCCACCAGGGTTTCGATGCCGTTGTAGTGAGCGGAGTAATGAATATAGCGCTGGAGCAACAGGTCCAGATCATTTGCAGACAGGGATGGGGTATCCTCCCCACCGCTAACTTGTTCCTGGAGCTGCTGGTGTATGGACAACAAGTCAGTTGGCAAATTCATATCGTCCCGGTCAGGAATTTTCTTTAGAGGAACACTGTTGTCTACCGCCAATCGGTGCATCAACCGAAGAGGCACCCTTGAGTACTCCCCCCGCACCTGGCGCAGCATCCGCAACACCAGTTCCACCCGGCCATCCGGCGCCGGGTGCTCCTGGCGTCGGGTAACAATTTCCAGCCGGGCTGGCCCTTCAGGGCCCAGGTCTTTCGGCCAGGCCTGCAATTGTTCGGATTGCCGTACCGGCAGGTTGTGGGGGCCTATCCAGCCAGCGGCCTCTACCTGTTGCCGTTTGGCCTCCAGGTTGTCCCACTGCAGGGTTTTGTCCGGCCAGCGCAGCCGGTCGCGAGGTATCGGCAACCTGGGGCTTAACAGCACGTCCTCGCGCTGGCTGTCGCCGTAACCACCGCCAATATCGGAATGAACTCCAGGCAGGGAGATTTCCCGGAAGTTGGCCGGCAAGCTGCCGTCGCGGCTTCGCAGACTGTTCAGAGCAAAGTTCCTGCGGTGCTCATGGGCGGCGGTCAGGTGCACTGCATGGCGCACCTTGTCCGAACTCAGGTAAAGCTTTACCGGGTAGTTGCGGTTGTTATGGGCCAACAAATCGCCGGCAGCCGGGTTCACAATGGCGGCCACGGAGTCGAACAGCCCCACGAAGCGAATTTCTACGGTCTTTGGCCAGAGAATACCGTTCTCAGCCAGTATTTGGGCCAGCAGACCATTCTTCCCCTGGTTTATCTCGTGCGCAGCGTGGCGGGCCGCCGCCGCGCCCCGGCTGAAGCCGAACAGATCGAGGGTCAAACGATCGATGGGCCGGCCCTCGGTAAGTCTCTTGGTTGTCTCTGCTAGTGTCTCGAAAGCATTCTTGACCTGCTCAATAACCCCCGCTTCTCCCATGCCGGTGGCTGCGCTGTACAACACATCATCATCGCCGGTCTTGGTGCCCGCCCCAGGCGCATAGATACTGAACCGGTAGGTGCTGGTACCCTCCACCTCTTTTTCTTCTTCGATGTACAAATCCCACAACTTAGCCACATTGCTGGGGGCATTGGCATAACTGTCGCCCAACATCAGGCCCATCCGCCGCTCACACTCTTCACGGCTAATGGTGTTACCCTCATAGGGAATCAGGCATTCCTGCTCCAGCTGCTCATCGAAAGCCTGGGTATTGGCCGCATTGTTCATGGTGCCGTCGGTAAACAGGCCAACTTCCAGGTGAATCTTGGGAGAAGGTTCCCGGGAGGAGTCCTCCTTGGCGCCTTCGGCGGCGGATGCGGACATCAGAACGGGAGCCACCAACGCGGAAGCCCCTACGGGCAGGCTCAGCCGGTGGTCATCTTCGCTGCCCTGAGCCGCCTGCTCCTGACGCTGACACTGCCGGTAGTGCATCGAGAACATATTCACTTCCAGCGCCCCAACCCCCCAGGGGTCGGATTGGCGCAACTGATCGGGGGTCACGCCGCATTCGTTCAGTTGCGCCACGGCGCTCTCAATCGCAGAAGGCGTGTATATCCAGCTATCATTTACCCGCCACCGCCCCCCCGGCAGGCAAGCTGTCGTCTGGCTGCCAGGTCACCATGGGGGAGAAGGGTCCACCCCAGCCCTCGCAGACCAACATCAGCTCACCGTCTTTCACCGCCCGGTAGACCGTCTCGGCTATATTGCCTCCGTCACGGTAGTGGTGCCTGAATAACGAGTGCATGTTTGAACGAACTTGGTCGCTCTCTTCAACCAGGCGCCTGGCCTTATCGGCGGCGAAAAAGGGGGTTTCAATGAGGGGAAGATCACAGGCTCTCAACTCCGAGGGCCTGACCAGTTTCATGAAGCTCATCGTCAGCATTCCTTGTTGACGGTAGAAGACGGGTAAAAATCAATCGGCAATCCTAGCCGATATTTCGTATTTATGACAAAACCGCACTTCACGGTTTTGTCATAAATTTTCTACGCTGATCAATCTATGACACACCCCATGGACTACACCAGCCTTAGCCCCTTCCGGGCGCGGGCCACCGCCGCACGCACCTGGTTCGGTGCGGTGCCGCCGAGGTGATTGCGGGCCTGAACAGAGCCTTCGAGGGTCAGCACGTCGAACACGTCCTCCCCGATCACGTCCGAGAACTGCCGCAGCTCGTCCAGGGTCATCTCCGACAGGTCACGCCCCTCGGCGACGCCAAAGGCCACCGACTTGCCGACGATCTCGTGGGCATCCCGGAACGGCACGCCTTTCTTCACCAGGTAATCGGCCAGATCGGTGGCGGTAGAGAAGCCCCGCTTGGCTGCTACCCGCATGTTGTCGGCCTTGGCCCTGATGGCCGGGATCATGTCGGCGTAAGCCTTCAGGCAGCCCTTGATGGTATCGACCGTGTCGAACAGCGGCTCTTTGTCTTCCTGGTTGTCCTTATTGTAGGCCAGCGGCTGGCTCTTCATCAGGGTCAGCAGGCTGATCAGATGGCCATTGACCCGGCCGGTCTTGCCACGCACCAGCTCCGGTACATCCGGGTTTTTCTTCTGGGGCATAATCGAGGAACCGGTGCAGAAACGGTCCGGCAGGTCGATGAAATCGAACTGGGCTGAGGTCCACAGCACCAGCTCTTCACTGAACCGGGACAGGTGGGTCATCAGCAGCGCAGCGAAACTGCAGAATTCAATGGCGAAATCCCGGTCGGAGACGGAATCCAGGCTGTTTTCAGTGGGCCGGTCAAAACCCAGCAGCTCGGCGGTCAGGTTACGGTCGATCGGGTAGGTGGTACCGGCCAGGGCAGCGGCGCCCAGGGGCATGACGTTGACCCGCTTGCGGCAATCCTGCAGACGATCGGCATCGCGCACCAGCATTTCGTACCAGGCCAGCAAATGGTGGCCGAAGGTAACCGGCTGGGCGGTCTGCAGGTGGGTAAAGCCGGGCATAATGGTGTCCGCTTCACGCTCGGCCAGGTCCAGCAAGCCAGCCTGCAGGCGGGCCAGTTCCTCGGCAATCACGTCGATTTCGTCCCGCAGGTACAGGCGGATGTCGGTGGCTACCTGGTCGTTACGGCTGCGGCCGGTGTGCAGCTTTTTACCGGTAATGCCGATGCGGTCGGTCAGCCGGGCTTCGATGTTCATGTGCACGTCTTCAAGGCTGACAGACCATTCGAAGCGGCCGGCCTCGATGTCTTCCTTCACGCCTTTCAGACCATCAATAATCTGGTCTCGCTCAGCGTCAGTGAGCACACCCACTTGAGCCAGCATGGTGGCATGGGCGATGGAGCCGGTAATATCATGGTGATACAGGCGCTGGTCGAAGCCCACCGAGGCGGTGAAGCGTTCAACAAAGGCATCGGTAGGCTCGCTGAAGCGGCCACCCCAGGGTTTTTCGGAGGATGTGGTCTGGTCAGACTTTTTCTGATCCGTCATGATCTATCTTTCCTGCTGACAGCCCGGCATCATCATGCCGGCAATGGATAAGTGAAAAGTTGCGGCAGTATAGCATTTCGGCCCCGGTTAAGGAGACACCCCTGGCAACCGACAAAGGCATCAAAGAAAAGGATACCGCAGACTTCTACGTGCCCGATCTTTGCCGGGTACGGGCGGTGTTCCTGCTGCTGGTCACCAGTGAGCTTTTTGTCCTGGTGTTGTCCATTGTGCAGGCCGAGCGCGGCTGGATAGACTGGAACTACTTCGGCCTGCTGTCCCTGTTCGTACAATGGACCACCCTCACCAGCGCCGCACTGATCTGCCTGTTGCGCCCCCGCCTGGCCCGTATGAGCAACAGCCGCGCCACGCTGACCATCGTCGCCATTGTATTACTGGATGTACTGGCGTTCAGCCTGTTTGCCGACAGCGTACTGCACCCGCAGCCGGGCGTGGCGCTCTGGCAGGGCATTGCCAAGAAGCTGTTACTGGCGTTGCTGATTGTCCTGATGGTACTGCGTTATTTTTACCTGCAGCACCAGTGGCAGCATCAGCGGGAGGCGGAAATGCAGGCCCGGCTGACCTCCTTGCAGGCCCGGATTCAGCCACACTTTCTGTTTAACAGCATGAACACCATTGCCAGCCTGATTGCCACCAATCCCGAGCAGGCGGAAGAGGCGGTACTGGATCTGTCGGAACTGTTCCGGGCCAGCCTGCGCACCGACGACCAGCTCATCCCCCTTAACCGTGAGCTGGAACTGTGCCAGCGCTACCTGGCCATCGAGTCCCTGAGACTGGGGGAACGCCTGCGGCTGGAATGGGATATTCAGCCCGGGCTCGAGCAACAGGTGATTCCGCCCCTGACCCTTCAGCCGCTGGTGGAAAACGCCATTTATCACGGCATTCAGCCACGGCCGGAAGGCGGTATCGTCCGGGTAGAAGTATCGGCCAAGGATCACTTTGTCTACCTTCTGGTGCAGAATCCCGCACCGGAATCCACGGAACGCCAGCATCAGGGCAACCGGGTCGCCCTGAGTAACACTCAGGCCAGACTACAGGCACTGTTTGGCGAACCCGCCGTGCTCAAACACAGTCGCCAGGGCAATACCTACACCGTCACCCTTCGCCTGCCCCGGCGCAGCATCAATACCAGCAACCGTCAGTCATGAAACAGGCCATGAATACCGAAGACAGCAAACGCGTACTGATTGCCGATGACGAACCCCTCGCGCGCCAGCGCATCCAGCGCCTGCTGGAGGCTCTGCCGGATTACCGGGTTTGTGGCGAAGCGGTGGATGGCAACGACACCCTGCGCAAAGTGGCCGAACTGGAACCGGATATCCTGCTGCTGGACATCCGCATGCCCGGCATGGATGGCATGGAGGCAGCCGACCAACTCAGCAAGCTCCAGAATCCGCCCGCAGTGATTTTTTGTACCGCCTATGACCACTATGCCATCCAGGCGTTCGAGGTTCGCGCCGTCGCCTACCTGCTCAAACCGGTGCGGCGTGAGGCCCTGGCCGATGCCCTGGCCCGGGCCGGCAAGCTTAACCGGGTACAACGGCAAGCCCTGGCGCAAAGTACCGATGCCGGCAACGACCAACTGGCGGTGCGCACACACCGAGGTACCGAACTGATCGACCTGGCAGATCTGTACTACTGTGAGGCCGACCAGAAGTACGTGACCCTGCACCACAGCCACGGCGAGACGGTGTGCGACTACACCCTGAAAGAACTGGAGCAGGCTTACCCGGATCACCTTCTGCGCGTCCACCGACACACACTGGTGGGGGTGCGCTTTATCCAGGGGCTGCGACGGTCGTCCGATGGCCAGAATCAGTTGGCACTGAAAGGCAATGCCACCCTGCTGCCGGTCAGCCGCCGCCATGCCAGTACGGTTCGCCAGTGGCTGCAGGAACACCAACCCTCCCCCTGACGGGGTAGGCGGGGGTTCACCGCGGGACTTTTTTTCTGCCACAAGGTAACCTTGGGGCACATTTTCCCGAACGACAGTGAGTGACATGTCCAAACGTACCCTTCGCATTGCAACCCGCAGCAGCGCACTGGCGCTGTGGCAGGCGGAATTCATCAAGGCCGAGCTCGAACGGCTGCATGACAACGTTGACGTTGAGCTGATCAAGATCAAGACCCAGGGCGACAAGATCCTGGATGTCCCCCTGGCCAAGATCGGCGGCAAGGGCCTGTTCGTGAAGGAACTGGAAGAAGCCATGCTGGACGGCCGTGCCGATCTGGCCGTGCATTCCATGAAGGATGTACCCATGGAATTCCCCGAGGGTCTGGGGCTGGTCGCCATTTGCGAGCGCGAAGACCCCACTGATGCCTTCGTCAGCAACCAGTACGAACACATCGACCAGCTGCCTGAGGGCGCGGTGGTAGGCACCGCCAGCCTGCGTCGGGAAGCGCAACTGCGGGCCAACCGCCCGGATCTTCAGATCAAGGTACTGCGTGGCAACGTGAATACCCGGTTGGCAAAACTGGATGCCGGTGAATACGACGCCATTGTACTGGCCAGCTCCGGCCTGAAGCGTCTCGGCTTCCATGACCGTATCCGTTACTGTCTGCCAGACACGTTTTCCCTGCCCGCCGTTGGCCAGGGTGCTTTGGGCATCGAATGCCGGGTCGGCGACACGGAACTTCTGGAGCTGATTGCCCCGCTCAATCACACCGACACCTGGGACCGCGTCAGCGCAGAGCGGGCGCTGAACCGTCGCCTTGAAGGCGGTTGCCAGGTACCCATTGCCGCCTATGCCCTGCTGGAAGACGATAACACCCTGTGGCTGCGGGGCCTGGTTGGCGCAGTCGATGGTACCCAGATTTTCCGGGTGGAAGGCCGTGCCCCGCGCGCTGAAGGTGAACGCCTGGGCCGTGAACTGGCAGAACAGCTGCTGTCCATGGGGGCCGACAAGGTGCTGGCAGAAATCTATGGCCACACCCCGCGCTGAGTTTCAGCAACCGCCTGAACTCCAGGGCCGGCGTGTATTGATCTGCCGGCCCGAGCCCGAAGCCAGCCGCCTCGCCGAGGCCTTTCGCAAGGCCGGTGCCGATGCCCGGGTGATGCCGATGATGGCGCGCGAGCCTTTACCGGAAACACCGGAGCAGCGCGACATCCTCCAGCAGCTGGACAACTTTTCCCACATCATCGCGGTCAGCCCCTATGCCGCCCGCCGGCTGATGGAGGAAATCGACCACTGGTGGCCACAACTTCCCACCGGCCTGCAGTGGTACGGGGTGGGCACCGGCACCGCAGCGGTCTTTCGCGAACATGGCCTGAAACCGAGAATGCCCTCCGAAGGCTGGACCAGCGAGGCTTTGCTGGCGCTGCCATCGTTGCAGCACCTTGACGGAGAGAAAGTTTTGCTGGCTCGAGGTGAGCATGGCCGGGAACTGATTCGTCAGACCCTGGCGCAACGGGGCGCACGGATTACCACCCTGCCCCTGTACCGGCGCGCGCTGCCGTACTATTCTGCAGAACAGGTGAAGGCTCTGGTTGCCGATTTCCGCCCCGAGGTGGTGATTGCGCTTTCCGGCGAAACGCTGAACAATCTGGTGGAACTGGGCCACAGATACCAGCTGACCCTGACGCCCAAGATAATCGTAGTACCTGCGGAGCGTGTGGCGGAACAGGCACGCGCGCTGGGCTTCCGCAAGCCACTCGTGCCCGGTAGCCTGAACGATGACGACCTGGTCATCAGCGTTGCCTCCTGCCTGTCGCAGGAGGCCGGTGACAACGGATAACCAAGTAAGGATGCCCGTGACTGAATCAACAAAACAACTCCCCGCTCCCGTACAACCCGCCAGGCCGGAACACCCCCGTCTTTGGCCGGTGTGGCTTGTGGCGGTTCTGGCACTGATTCTGGCGATTGCTCTGGGGCTCTGGAACTGGCACCAGTGGCAGAACCACCAGGCCACCCTGCGCGTGGTTCAGGACCTCCGGCAGGATACCAATCAACTGGAAAACCTTTACGGCAACCGTGGCAGCGAACAGAGCGAGCGGCTTCAGGCACTGGAAACCCGGCTGGCGGAACAGCGGGAGCTGATTGCCACCCAGCAACGCCAGATCGATCACAACGCCCGCGAATTGCTGGAAGCCGGCAACCGCACCCGCACTGACTGGCTGCTGGCAGAAGCCGAATATCTTCTGCGTATTGCCAACCAGCGCCTGCTGATCGAAAAGGATATTCGCGGCTCACTGTCCGCCCTGGAATCGGCCGACGAGGTGTTGCGGGAATCCGACGATATCGGGGTTTATCCGGTGCGCCAGCAACTGGCCCGGGAAATCCAGTCGCTGAAGAGCATTCAGGGTGTCGACCGCACCGGGCTCTACCTGCGGCTGGAGGCCGCCATTGCCAGCGTCAACGACCTCACCGACCAGGCCCTGATCAGTGATCAGGCGCCGGGATTCGACATGATCGAAGACCAGAATGCGCCGTCTGACGGCAGCAATATGTTCACCCGGGGCTGGAACCGGTTCCTGGGCACCCTCAAGGATGTGGTCGTGATCCGTCGCATGGACGAACCAGTGAAACCCCTCTTGTCTCCGGACCAGAGTGCCTGGGCCCGACTCAACCTGCAATTAATGCTGGAAGAAGCTGAAATGGCGGTCTTGCGGGGCAACCAGCCCCTGTATGAACGGGCGCTCAACAAGGCCATCACCACCATCAACGACTGGTACGATGGCACCAACCCGGCCATTCGTGGGCTCAACGAGACCCTGACCGAGCTGGCCGAGCGTAACGTGGATCCGGAACTGCCGGATATCAGCCAGTCCCTTAACCTGCTGAAAGAGCGGCTGGCGGGTCGCCTGGCCACCGGCGACAACGACACCGACAGCAACGCGGCCAATGGGGGCAATGAGTCATGATCCGCGTATTGCTGATCCTGCTGATTGCCCTTCTGGTGGGCACCGGGCTATCCCTGGGGCTGACCTACGACCTCGGCTATATCCGCATCAGCCTGGGCAACTACCTGATTGAAACCAATTTCTGGGTCGGGCTGGGCCTGATACTGGTCATCATTCTGTTAGCCGTCACCATCATCAATACGGTTCGCCGATTCCGACAGGGTACCGGCGTGATGGCGGGTTGGATTGCCCGCGGTAATGAGCGCCGGGCCCGGCGCCGGACCACACGAGGCCTGCTGGCTCTGGCCGAAGGTAACTGGCCCCGCGCCCGCAAACTGCTGACCAGCTCCGCCAGCCATGCCGACACCCCCCTGATCAACTATCTCGCGGCGGCCCAGGCCGCGTTCGAGTCCGGTGACTATGAAGCGGTCGATGAACTGCTGCGCAAGGCCTTTGAAAGCACACCTGGCTCCAGCATGGCGGTCGGGTTGACCCAGGCCCAGCTGCAACTGGCCGGTAACCGGCCCGAGCAGGCTTTAGCGACCCTGTTGCGCCTGCGCAAGGAATCTCCACATCATCCGTTTGTCCTCAAGCTGCTGAAGAACGCCTATCTGCGCCTGGAAGACTGGCGCGAGTTGTCCCGGCTTATCCCGGAACTGCGCAAGCGCAGCGTGGTGCCGGAGAGCGAACTGAACGAGCTGGAACGCCAGGTCTGGCACAACCTGCTGGAGCGGGCCGCTGAGGAATGCCAGCGCAGCCGCAAAGAGAATCCCGAAGCCAGCCTGGAACCGCTGACTCGCCTGTGGGACGAGCTGCCGGGCTTTGTGCGCCGGGATGAGTACACCATCCGCGACTACGCCCGACTGCTGGCGGGACTGGGTGATGAGGCCCAGGCAGAAACGCTGCTGAGAAAGGTACTGCGTAACCACTGGAGCGATGAGCTGATCAACCTGTATGGCCGGATTCAGGGCCAGGATCCGGAGGAACAGCTATTGATTGCAGAGCAGTGGCTGAAACATCGCACCAACAACCCCGAGCTGTTGCTGGCATTGGGCCGGCTCAGCCTGCGTAATGAGCTGTGGGGAAAAGCACGGGAGTACTTTGAAACCAGTCTGAAACTGCGCCGTAATCGTGAAACCCTCGCGGAGCTGAGCCGGCTGAATGCCCATATGGGCGAGGAAGAAGCCAGCATCAAGTTGCTGATGCAGGGGCTGGAGACCGACCACGGCCTGCCCGACCTGCCCATGCCCCGGGCCTGAGACTTCCCAGACCTTTTGATTCAGTCAAACAACAAGGGCCGGCAATTTGCCGGCCCTTGTTGTTTGCGCCCACTGAAATTGTCAGCTGCGGGGGGCGTACTCCAGAACATCCGAGAAAAAGGCCTGCTCCGGAAGGCCAGCCTCCACCAGCGCATCCATCAGGGTATACACCATGGTGGGCGAACCGCTGGCATGAACTTCCACGTTCTGCCAGTCGAATCCTGAAGCCAGTATCGCCCTGACCAGCTGGTCGTGGTGGCCACCCCAGTCATTGTCTTCATCGTCTCCCACCACCGGCAAAAAGCTGAACGGCGCCCACTCTTCCTGCCACTGCTGCGCGAGAGAACGCAGGTACATATCCTCGTGCTTGCGCACGCCCCAGAACAATTTGACTGACTTCTGGTAACGGGTTTCCCGCAGGTAATCCACCAGGCTTTTCATCTGGGCAAAACCAGTACCCGCCGCCACCAGCAGCAGGGGTTTGTCCGGCATACTGGCCAGGCAGGCCTTGCCATGAGGCAGTTCCACCGTCACATCCTGGCCGGAAGTCAGCGCATCGATGACTTTCTGGGCCGAGATCCAGTCGGGCGACGCCTGGATATGCAGTTCGATCTGCTCTGCCGACGGGCTGCTGGCAATCGAGAAATAGCAGGGGTCCGCACCGGGCAGAATCACCGACAGATACTGGCCGGCATGAAAAGCCACGTCCCGGCGCCGGGGAAGCTGCAAGGCCACCCGATATACATCGTGACTGATGGAACGCACGTCGATTACCTTCGCCTGATACTGGCGGGGCTGGTAATTTCCTGATGCCATAACGGCGGGTATCTCCAGTTCAAGGTTGGCGAGCGGCCGTGTCCGGCACATCATCAGTGGCTCGCCAACCGCGATAGAATGTTGGTTTCGGGTATTCAGCGCCCGACCTTTCAGCAGCCGGGCCTCACAGATTTCACACACACCATTTCGGCAGGCTGCCGGCACCCGTATTCCGGCTGCGGCCGCTGCAGACAACAGGTCTTCAGCCTGATCCGCACCATAACCAAGCCCCGATGGCTGCAGGCGTATCCGAAACATTCTCTGCCCCAGTCAGTCGGGGCGGGCACTGGGAATTTCAATCCCCAGGCTGTCCCAGATGTCATCCACCCGCTGTTTGACCTCGTCAGTCATGGCGATGGCGGTGCCCCACTCCCGGTCGGTCTCTCCGGGCCATTTGTTGGTGGCGTCCATCCCCATTTTCGAGCCGAGCCCAGACACCGGGGAGGCAAAGTCCAGATAGTCGATCGGGGTGTTTTCCACCAGCGTCGTGTCCCGGACCGGGTCCATTCGCGTGGTGATGGCCCAGATCACATCTTCCCAGTTACGGGCATCCACGTCGTCATCAGTAACAATAACGAACTTGGTGTACATGAATTGCCGCAGGAACGACCATACCCCCATCATTACCCGTTTGGCATGGCCGGGATACTGTTTCTTCATGGTGACTACGGCAAGCCGGTAGGAACAGCCTTCCGGCGGCAGGTAGAAATCGACAATTTCCGGGAATTGCTTCTGCAGGATTGGAATGAACACCTCGTTCAGCGCCACCCCGAGAATGGCCGGCTCGTCCGGTGGCCGGCCAGTATAGGTGCTGTGATAGATCGGATCCCGGCGGTGGGTAATACGCTCCACAGTAAACACCGGGAACTGATCCACTTCGTTGTAATACCCGGTGTGATCACCAAACGGCCCTTCCGGCGCCATATCGTCCGGGTAGATAAAGCCTTCCAGTACAATCTCGGCACTCGCCGGCACCTGAAGATCGCTCAGGCCAGCATTCACCAGTTCCGTTCGACTACCCCGCAGCAAACCTGCAAAAGCATATTCAGACAGCGTATCTGGCACCGGGGTAACGGCACCCAGAATGGTGGCCGGATCAGCACCCAGTGCGACCGCAACCGGATAGGGCTTGTCCGGATTGGCCTTGCGGAATTCCTGGTAATCCAGGGCGCCACCCCGGTGGCTGAGCCAGCGCATGATCAGGCGGTTACGACCAATCACTTGCTGCCGGTAGATACCCAGATTCTGGCGCTCCTTGTTGGGGCCACGGGTAATCACCAGCGGCCAGGTCACCAGAGGGCCGGCGTCGCCCGGCCAGCAATGCTGGACCGGTATCTGATACAGGTCCACCTTGTCTTTTTCAATCACCACATCCTGGCAGGGCGCCGAACGCAACACCTTGGGGCTCATGCGCATGACCTGCCGGAACAACGGCAGCTTTTCGATGGCATCCCTGAAGCCCTTGGGGGGATCCGGCTCTTTCAGAAACGCCAGCAGTTTGCCAATCTCCCGTAACGCAGCCACATCATCCTGGCCCATACCCAGTGCCACCCGTTTCGGTGTTCCGAACAGGTTGGCCAGAACCGGCATGTCGTAGCCTTTCGGATTCTCGAATAACAACGCCGGGCCACCGGCACGCAGTGTGCGGTCGCAGATTTCGGTCATTTCCAGGTGAGGATCGACTTCTACGCTGATACGTTTCAGCTCACCCAGCTTTTCCAGCTGGTCAATGAAGTCTCGCAGGTCGTTGTATTTCATCGGTTACTCCGTTCAGATATGCCAGTACTACGGAGATCGGTGGTCGCTGGACTGCTTTAAGGCAGTTGGAACAAGATGCGCGCACTTGGTATGAACGGCGGAGCCGGAGAGAACCTCCCCGGACCGTGCATTGCCAGGGATGGCAATGCCGAGCCCCCAGGGATGGGTTCACGGCGTGTCCGGGGAGGTTCTCCCCGGCTCTGCCCGCCCCCAAAACCCAGAGGCGCTAGTCCTGGCCAGGAAAAGATCAACGGCGCTTCATGGACTGGAAGAACTCGTCGTTGGTCTTGGTGTCCCTGAGTTTATCCAGCAGGAACTCGATGGCCGCGGTGTCGTCGTCCATGGAGTGCAGCAGTTTGCGCAGAATCCACACACGCTGGATGTCGGCTTCGGACATCAACAGGTCTTCGCGGCGAGTGCCGGAACTGCGGATATTGATGGCCGGGTATGTCCGTTTTTCGGCGATCTTGCGATCCAGATGGATCTCCATGTTGCCGGTGCCCTTGAACTCCTCGTAGATCACCTCGTCCATCTTGGAGCCGGTATTCACCAGCGCGGTCGCAAGAATGGTCAGGCTTCCGCCTTCTTCCACGTTACGGGCAGCACCAAAGAAACGCTTGGGCTTTTCCAGGGCGTGGGCATCAACACCACCGGTCAACACCTTGCCGGAGGACGGGATTACCGTGTTGTAGGCACGGGCCAGACGGGTGATGGAGTCCAGCAGGATAACCACGTCCTTCTTGTGCTCGACCAGGCGCTTGGCCTTTTCGATCACCATCTCGGCGACCTGAACGTGACGGGCCGGCGGCTCGTCAAAAGTGGAGGCGATGACTTCGCCGCGCACAGTGCGCTGCATCTCGGTCACTTCCTCTGGCCGCTCGTCAATCAGCAGTACCATGACATGGCACTCCGGATTGTTACGGGTGATCGACTGGGCAATGCTCTGCATCAGCAGCGTCTTACCGGCCTTGGGCGGAGATACGATCAGGCCCCGCTGGCCTTTTCCAATCGGCGCCACCAGGTCCAGAACCCGTGAGGAGAGGTCCTCAGTGCTGCCGTTACCGGCTTCGAGCGTGAGACGCTCATCCGGGAACAGCGGCGTCAGGTTCTCGAACAGAATCTTGTTGCGGGCGTTATCCGGCTTGTCAAAGTTGATCTCGTTGACTTTCAGCAGGGCAAAGTAACGCTCGCCGTCTTTTGGGGGCCGGATCTTGCCGGAGATGGTGTCACCGGTACGCAGGTTGAACCGGCGAATCTGGCTGGGGGAAACGTAAATATCATCCGGCCCGGCCAGGTATGAGGCATCGGCGGAGCGGAGGAAGCCGAAACCATCCTGCAGAATCTCCAGTACACCGTCACCGTATATGTCTTCGCCGCTTTTGGCGTGTTTTTTCAGGATGGTGAAGATCACATCCTGCTTGCGCGAACGAGCCAGGTTGTCGAGGCCCATTTCTTGCGCGATATCGAGCAATTCGGGCACGGATTTCTGCTTGAGTTCAGTAAGATTCATAGTTTGTTGGATTTTCAGGAATGGAAGTAAACGACTGTTGGAATGACAGGGGCGCCCCTGAACGTGTTGATCGAATCAATATTGAAACAAAGGTGCTGGCAGATGGAGCAACCGGTGTAGATGGAAGCCGGATATTAAATGCCGAAGCCAGAGAGTGGGAACAACTGTTCGCCGGGCAACGGCATCATCGGCCACCTTTAGCGCGAATGTCAAGCCCCCGAACAAAAATAAGCCAGTTTTTGGCACAGGATTCAAAGGTTCCGGTGGCTCCCTCTGATGGGTTACTCCCTTCCCAACCACACCGCAGATCAGGATACTGAGCCTATAATTGATGACAGACTTCCGGAGCCTACCCCATGAGCAGTGATCGCACCAGCGAACTGAAGCCCCTGAACATCGCCCTTCTGACCGTCTCGGACACCCGCGGCCCAGATGAAGACACGTCTGGCCAGTTTCTCGAGGACAGCGTTGTCGAGGCCGGTCACCGTCTGGTTTCACGCCGCATTCTGCCGGACGACATCTACCTGGTTCGGGCCCTGATGTCGCAATGGATTGCCGATCCGGAGATTCACGGCGTCATCATCACCGGCGGCACAGGCTTCCACGAACGTGACAGCACGCCAGAGGCGGTAGCGCCCCTGCTGGATAAAACCATCGATGGTTTTGGCGAGGAATTCCGGCGCCTGTCCGCCTCTGAGATCGGTACTTCCACCATCCAGTCCCGGGCCTTTGGCGGACTGGCCAACCATACGATTATTTTCTGCCTGCCAGGCTCAACCGGGGCTTGCCGAACCGGCTGGAACGGCATTCTGGCAACCCAGCTGGATAGCCGCCATGGCCCCTGTAACTTCTCGGCTCTGGCCCTGCGCAAGCCGGACCGCCCCTACCACCGGGTTCAGGAAGTGATTGGCCAGCGGGCCGAGCGGTAATCAGGAGGACACATGGCGGCTAACGATCTGACATCGGTTGACGATGCACTCCAGCATATTCTTGACCGGGCTCCGGTCATCACCCGGACCGAAGCCGTTACTTTAACGGACAGCCTCGGCCGGGTTCTGGCGGAGAACCAGTATGTTCCCGCCGACGTGCCGCCGGCGGACAACAGCGCCGTGGACGGCTACGCGGTATGTCTGGCCGATGTCGCAGCGGGCAAGCCGATGGCGGTATCCGCCAGAATCCCGGCTGGTATTGCCCCCGGAACACTTGCACCCGGCACGGCGGCACGGATTTTTACCGGCTCCGAGATTCCTGAAGGGGCGGATGCGGTCGTGATGCAGGAACGGGTGGAACGCACCGACGACATGATTCTGATCCAGGCCGAGGTTACGGAGGGCCAGAACATTCGTCGGCAGGGCCAGGATCTTGCCCGGGGCGATCTGGCGCTGGCAAAGGGCAAGCGCATTCGCCCCCAGGAAATGGGCCTGCTGGCCTCCATGGGGATCAGCCAGGTTCCGGTCATGGGCCGGCTCAGAGTCGCGGTACTGACCACCGGTGATGAGCTGGTAGAGCCGGGGCAGCCACTGAATCCCGGCCAGATCTACAATACCAACCGGTTTACCCTCATGGGCCTGCTGGCCGAGGCCGGCTGCGAGCTGGTGTTGTGCGAAACCCTTGAAGATACACGGGAAGCCACCCGCAGCACGCTCGAGTCTGCCGCTGCCAAGGCCGACCTGATCATCACCAGCGGCGGTGTATCGGTCGGTGAGGAAGACCACGTTCGCGCGGTACTGGAGGAATCCGGCAAGCTGTCGCTGTGGCGCATGGCGATCAAACCCGGCAAACCACTGGCGTTTGGCGAGGTGGCAGGGACACCGGTACTGGGCTTGCCGGGCAATCCCGCGGCGGTCATGGTCACTTTCCTGGTGGTGGCGATGCCTTACATTCGCAAACGCCAGGGCCGGCTGGACCTCCTTCCCGTGGGCGAATATCTGCCGGCGGGGTTTGAAGTGACCTCCACGTCTGTCCGCCGTGAGTTCGTGCGGGCCCGGAAGCAGGGTTCAGCAGAGGGCCTGGCGGTTGTCGCCTATCCCAACCAGAGCTCCGGCGTGCTGAGTTCCGCCTGCTGGGGCGACGGCCTGGCCGTGGTGCCGGAGCACACGCCCATCCACGCAGGCGATTTGATCACGTACTATCCTTTTATCGAATTACTGAGCTAGCAATGACGGAACCAACACTGACCGTGCGTTTTTTCGCCCGACTGAGAGAAGAGCTGGGTACCGAAACCCTGACCCTGCCGGCATCAGAGCACCAGACGGTGGCGGACCTGCTTACCCACCTGGCCAGCCGGGGCGGTGCCTGGGCCCAGCTAACCGGTGGCCAGCCGGTGATGGTGGCGGTCAATCAGTCCATGGCAAAGCCGTCCAGCCGGGTACAGCCAGGGGATGAGGTAGCCTTCTTCCCACCGGTCACCGGAGGTTAAGATGATTTCAATCCAGACTGATGATTTCGATGTGGGTACGGAATATGAGGCACTCCGGTCGACCGGGCCGGGCACCGGGGCCATTGTGACCTTCTCGGGTCTGGTACGGGATTCCGGGGATCTGTCGGGGGTGACGGGGCTGTTTCTGGAGCATTATCCGGGGATGACCGAGCAGGTAATTCAGGGGCTGATTGATGAGGCGAGCCGGCGCTGGGATGTGCAACGGGCCCGGGTGATTCACCGGATCGGGCGCTTGGCGCTGGCGGACCAGATTGTGTTTGTGGGGGTGTGCAGTGCCCACCGGGGCGATGCGTTTGCGGCCTGTGAGTTCATTATGGACGCTTTGAAGACGTCGGCGCCGTTCTGGAAGAAGGAGATTACCCGCGAAGGTGAGCATTGGGTGGAGCAGAAAGAGTCTGATGTTGCCCGGAGTCAGGGCTGGTCGTAAGACTTACGTTTGAATTTGCCGCCCGGTCGCCGGGCTGGTGAGCCTTCCGAAAACCGCTGCAAGTACCCCTCCGGGGCCCAGCCAGCAATCACAGATTGCTGTCGTTCGGCTCTAGCATGAAGCTGCGCTTCATCAGCGCTCGGCCTCACCCCTGTACGCTTGTCTCCGCCATCCATGGCTCCGAGCATTTTCGGAGGTCCCACCAGACCAGCGCCCTACGTAATCAGTCAGCTGTAAGCACTACCAATCCGTTAACGCTCCAGATCCTTCAAACTGTTCCGGTTTTCGAATACTTCGTCGGTTTCAGGACAATCTACCGTCACCGCCCCCACCGATTCGGCAAATCCCATCACCCGGCGGTTGTCCGACGCCAGCCAGCGGTCCAGCTCCACCATTACATTTACCGGATACACACCGTGCAGCGGGTGCAGGCGGCCGTTGTGTTCGGCAATAGCCGGGCGGTCGGGCTGGGTTTGCCAGGCAGTGACCAGGGCGCTGAGGGTTCCCGGGGTGATTCCCGGGGTATCACAGGGGCAAACCAGCACAGCTTCGGCACCCCGGGCTTCCGCGGCTTTCAGGCCCGTGAGCAGGCCCGCCAGAGGGCCCTGATCGCGTAGTTCAGGAGGATCCTGAAGGATACGGCCGGGAGCCAGGCGTTCGTAGTCCGGCAGCGAGCGGTTGGCGCTGACGAAGACGGCCGGGGTGATGGTCCTCAGGGCCTGCAGCACCCATTCAGCCATGGCTTTGCCTTGCCAGGGTACGAGGCCTTTGTCCTGGCCGCCCATGCGGGTGCCTTTACCGCCTGCCAGGAGCAGGCCGATGATTCTGTCGGGTCGGGTCATGGCATAAAAAAACCGCCCGTGAAGCGGTGTTCAGGGGCGGTTTCCTTCAACAGCGGATCAGAGGTTGCTGTCGAGGAAGGCGGCCAGCTGCGATTTGGACAGCGCGCCTACTTTGGTGGCATCCACGTTGCCGTTCTTGAACAGCATCAGGGTCGGGATACCACGGATGTTGTACTTGGGCGGGGTCTGTTCGTTTTCGTCGATGTTGAGTTTGCAGACCTTAAGCTTGCCTTCGTATTCGTCAGCGATTTCTTCCAGAACCGGAGCAATCATCTTGCACGGGCCACACCACTCGGCCCAGTAGTCTACCAGTACCGGAACGTCGGACTTCAGTACATCCTGCTCGAAGGAAGCGTCGGTGACATTAACGATATTTCCGCTCATTACCTTTTCCTGATTCAGGCGCTCCGGGGCTTGGATTCCGGCCCTGCGGGAGGCGCTGTTGACTGTAGTGGACGGCATTCTCTTTACGGACCGGCCGTCCACCCGGATTAAGACAGACCATTACTTTACGCGATTGCCGGCCCTGATGTGAAGCCGGTTGTATCCACCCCCGGGTTGATCCGTGTCAGTAATGTCCGCAGCCAATTACTGACACGGCCGGGAAGTTTCACTTATAGTACGGCCAAGTTCATATCACACAGGACGCCTATCAACGTGACGGCCGCATCCACTGCCGAGAAGCCTGAAACCTCCCCGGACATGCTGGCAGCCATTGATATGGGCTCCAACAGTTTTCATATGGTCGTCGCCCGCCTGGTGCACGGCGAAATCCGCACGGTTGAGAAGATGGGCGAGAAAGTCCAGCTCGGCGCCGGGCTGGATCAGTACAACCGGCTGACCGAGGAAACCCAGCAGCGGGCCCTCGAATGTCTGAGCCGGTTTGCCCAGCGCCTTCAGGGCATGCCCCCGGAAGCGGTTCAGATCGTCGGCACCAATGCCCTCCGGGTCGCCCGCAATGCTCACGATTTCATTGCCCGTGCCGAGGAGGTGCTGGGCTATCCGGTAGAGATCATCGCCGGGCGTGAGGAAGCGCGGTTAATCTATCTCGGTGTTTCCCACACCCTGTCAGACGATTCCGGCCGGCGGCTGGTGATTGATATTGGCGGTGGCAGCACCGAGTTCATCATCGGGCAGCGTTTCGAGCCCCAGGAGCTGGAAAGCCTGCACATGGGGTGCGTGTCGTTCCGCAACCGCTACTTTCCGGATGGCAAGATTACCCGGCGCCAGATGGACAAGGCCATTACCCACGCCGAGCAGGAACTGTTGAATATCCGGCAGCACTATCGCTCGGTGGGCTGGCAGAGCGCGGTGGGCTCTTCCGGCTCCATCAAGGCGATTGCCAACGTGCTGGCAACCCTGAAGATTACCGACGGCTCCATTAACCGCGACGGCATGGAAGAGCTGCGCAAGCGCCTGGTGAGCATGGGCAAGGTGGAGAAACTGGCCGAACTGGGGGTAAGGGAAGATCGCCAGAGCATTTTCCCGGCCGGCTTTGCCATTCTGATGGCGGCGTTCCGTTCACTCGACATCCAGACCATGACTTTTGCCGACGGCGCCCTGCGTGAAGGTCTGCTGTACGACATTGTCGGACGCATCCAGCACGAGGACGTTCGTGAACGTACGATTGCGGCGCTGCAGGAGCGTTACCACGTAGACCAGGCTCACGGCGCAGCGGTCGAGAAAACCGCGATTGCCGCCTGGGAACAGGTAGCAGGGCAATGGGGCCTGCGCACCGCCGCCGATGAAGACGTGCTGCGCTGGGCCTGCCGGCTGCACGAGATCGGCCTGACTATTTCCCACAGCCAGTACCACAAGCACGGCGCCTACCTGTTGCGCTATTCCGATTTACCCGGCTTCAGTCAACCGTTCCAGAAGGATCTGGCCACTCTGGTTCGGGGCCATCGCCGGAAGTTCTCGGCGGCGGTTTTCGAGGGTATCGAGCCCGAGGACAAGCCCCGCCTGACCTACCTGTGCGTACTGGTGCGGCTGGCGGTATTGATCCAACACCCACGCAACCTGGAAGAACCCCCGGCCTTCACCCTTCACGGCCACGATAACCGCCTGGTCATCGAGTTCCCCGAGGGCTGGCTGGACAACCGCCCGCTGACCCTGGCAGACCTGGAAAACGAGCGGGATTACCTGGCCCGCCAGGACTTTACCCTGGAGATCTCGGGCCGGTAACACTGGCTGGCCTCAGCCAGCCAGTTCCGCCTCCAGATTCTCCACGGTTTCGCTGACCTCCAACCACTCGGCTTCAACGTCTTCCAGCTCTCGCTTCAGTTCGGTCTGCTCCGCCAGCAGTTCCTTGAGTCGAAGCTTTTGCTGGTCATCGTAAAGCCCTGGGTCGGCCAGGTTTTGCTCCACCGTGGCGAGCTGTTGCTGCAACTGCTCCATACGGGTTTCAAGCGTTCCCTGTTTTTTTCGCCACGGGCTGAGTTTCTGTCGTAGTTCAGCTTCCTGGCGCTTGCGGGCCTTGCGTTCATCCGCCGTCAGGGTCGCTGCTCCGGCGGTATTGACCGATTTTCCCTGACCCTCGGCCACTTCACGCCGGGGTGGCGATTCCTCATCCTTTCGACGATCCGCCAGCCAGCGTTCGTAATCCTCCAGATCGCCCTCATACTCGCCAACAGCGCCATCGCATACCAACCAGAACTCGTCCACCGTATTGCGTAGCAAATGGCGGTCGTGGGAAACCACCACGATGGCGCCATCGAAGTTCTGGAGCGCCATGGTCAGGGCCTGGCGCATTTCCAGATCCAGATGGTTCGTGGGCTCATCCAGCAATAGCAGATTGGGTTTCTGCCAGGCGATAACGGCAAGCGCTACCCGAGCCTTCTCGCCACCGGAAAACGAGCGAATGGGCGCCAGTGCTTCGTCGCCGTGAAAATCGAAACCGCCCAGGAAGTCCCTGACTTTCTGCTCCGACGCGGTTGGTGCCAGGCGCTGCAGATGCAGGAATGGACTGGCGTCCAGATCCAGTGACTCCAGCTGATGCTGGGCGAAATAGCCGATGGCCAGATGCTCGCCGCAGGTGCGCTCTCCGCTGAGCAGGGTTCCAGTGCCGCGAAGCGCATCCATAAAGGTGGACTTACCGGCCCCGTTCGGCCCCAGCAAACCGACGCGGGTGCCCGGCAACAAGGTGACATTGATGTTCTTCAGGATGGGCACATCGCCGTGGCCCGCGACCCCGTGGCGAATGGACAGCAACGGATTGGAAACCTTGCCCGCGACAGGGAACTCAAAACTGAAGGGAGAATCCACGTGCGCCGGTGCGATCTTTTCCATCCGCTCCAGTGCCTTGACCCGGCTCTGGGCCTGCCGGGCTTTGGTGGCTTTGGCCTTGAAGCGATCGATAAAGCGCTGGATCTCGGCAATTCTGGCTTGCTGGCGTTCGAAACTGGCCTGCTGCTGGGCCAGCCGCTCGGAGCGCTGACGCTCGAAGGCTGAGTAATTGCCCGTATAAAGCACCAACTGCTTCTGATCAAAATGCACCAGATGCGTAGCCACACGGTCCATGAAGTCACGGTCGTGAGAAATAAACAGCAAGGTACCAGGATACTTTCTGAGCCAGTTCTCCAGCCACAGACAGGCATCCAGATCCAGGTGGTTGGTGGGCTCATCCAGCAACAGCAGATCGGATGGGCGCATCAGCGCCTGGGCCAGATTCAGTCGAATACGCCAGCCACCGGAAAATGCCGAAACCGGGCGCTCGGCATCGCTGTCGGCGAAGCCCAGGCCCCTGAGCAGAGTCTCGGCCCGACGCGGTGCGGACCAGGCCTCGTGAATATCCAGCTCGCCATGCAGGCGTGCAATGGCGTGATCATCGCCACGCGCTTCCGCCTCCGCCAGCGCCCGCTCCATTCGACGCAGCTCGGTGTCGCCGTCGAGCACAAAATCCCGGGCCGACCGGGACGAAGCGGCCACTTCCTGAGCCATATGGGCAATCCGGCAACCACCCGGCAACGCCACACTGCCTTGCTCGGGCGCAAGCTGCCCCAGCAAAAGCTGGAAAAGACTGGATTTTCCGGCACCATTGGCACCGACAATGGCAACACGCTGCCCCGGTTGCACGGTCAGGTTCACGTTTTCTAGCAACCAGACGCCGCCCCGTTGTAAACTGAGATCGGTTATCGTTAACATAGATTTAATCTATCCATGGATTACTGCCAGGGAAGCGCCATCATGACCGTTCAACAAGCGGAGCCGCTGGATCTTCCAGAACACATGGAACCAGACAATCCGTTATGGCGTTATGCCCTCGCTCAATGGCAGGATCCGCAAGTGGCTGAGGCCTGTCTTGAGTTGCAGTCCGAGGGATGGAGCGTAAGCCGCATCCTCTGTGCCGGCTGGCTGGCCACGCAGGGTCAGTCGTTCTCTGGCGTTGAGGACGCTAAGGTAACAGAGTGGCGAAGCCGTGTAACCGGTTGCCTTCGCTCCGCCCGCAAGTCTGTTCCCCGGGCCAATGATCATGGCCGGGAGCTACGGGACACTCTGGCCAAGGCAGAACTGCTGGCCGAACAGCTGGAGCTGGCTCTGGCCTGGCAAACGTTGAAAGAATCCGAACCGGAGCGCGGAAACATGCAGGAATCAGGCACCATCATCGGGCAGAATCTTGTCGCTGCCGCTCCGTCCCGCGACATACCCGTGCGGGTAAAACCTCACCTTGAACTTCTGGCCCGCCGGCTTGCTGGCCAGACCACCAGAGGCGGCCCATCATGTTCATGAAATGGCTGATCCGGCTTTCATTTCCGGCGCTCGGCCTTTTGCTGCTGCTGATTTTCTTCGGACTGGGCGATCCTGACCAGGTTTCCGAACCGGAGAATACCCAGCAGGCGACGACGATTCCCTCATTCGAGGGGTTGCTGCCATCGCCAATCCCCACCGAGGGCCCGGATATCGTGTTTAAATGGCAGGACACCGATGGCAACTGGCATTATGCCGATCAGCCACCGGCCCAGGGTCCCTGGAATGCCCTGGCCATTGAGCGCCCTGACCCCATATCCCGGAAACCACAGACCATCAACCCGGAAGATGACTGGCAGTCTCCCTACCAGGCCCCCTACTCGCTTAATGGCTCGCCCGCCAGCGGTTCCTGATGCTGGCTGGGCATTGCCGCGAAATGAGTCTCTGATTAACACATGTTCAGTGGCATCCTGCCGATGAACCCGTTACCTTGTTGGCTTTCAGAATCCAGGGCCAGAGAGCCCAGAAACACGTGTAAAGGATGAAATGATGAAGAAAACGCTTTTGGCTATCGCCGTTACCGGCCTGATTGCCGGTTGCTCAACTGCCCAGGAACCGGCAAACGACCCGGCCCTTGAAACCACCCCCGAGAAAGTCAGCTATGGCATGGGGCTGGTACTGGGTGAGCGCATGAGCAACGATTTGCCGGATCTCCAGATGGAGCAGTTCCTTCAAGGCATCCAGCACGGCCATGCCGGTGATGAGGACAGCAAGCGCCTGACTCGCGAGCAGATCCAGGAAGCACTGATGGCCTACCAGCAGGAGCTCCAGCAACAGCAGGAGCAACAAATGGAAGAACTGGCGCAGAAGAACAAGGACGCCGGCGAGGCTTTCCTGGCCGAAAATGCCGAGCGTGAAGGCGTTGAGACCACAGAATCCGGCCTCCAGTACGAAGTGATCGAAGAAGGTAACGGTGAGCGCCCGACCGCCGAGGACCAGGTGGAAGTCCACTACACCGGCGAACTGATCAACGGCGAGGTATTCGACAGCTCCCGTGAGCGCGAGCAGACCGTGACCTTCGGCCTGAACCAGGTGATTCCTGGCTGGACAGAAGGCCTGCAGCTGATGAGCGAAGGCGCTCGCTACAAGCTCTACATCCCGTCAGACCTGGCCTATGGTCCGGGCGGCAACCAGGCTATTGGACCCAACGAGACCCTGGTATTCGATGTCGAGCTGATCGCTGTGAACCCGGGGCAGGACGACGCCGGCTCAGACGAATAAGCTCTGGCCAGCATTTCTTCAGGTAACAAAAAACCGGTGCCATTTCTGGGGCCGGTTTTTTTTATTGCGGGTAATGCGGTTTCGGGTGGAGGCACTCAGGCCGACGCAACCTTGCCCGCATGGGCGTTATGCAGATTCTCGATCAGGAAATCTTCCATTTCGAAGCGCGATTCCAGCACTTCCCCGAGCCGTGACAGCTCGTTGAACAGTTCCCTGATTTCGAACTCGGACAGCTCCCGGCCATCCAGACGATCATTAAAGTTCAATGCCACTTCCGTGGTCTGCTCGATCCGGGGATAGAGCTTTGCTGCCAGTTCGAGACCGCCGTCGTTGAACTCACGGGCCTCCTGAATCAGCTGTTCGTAGACTTCAAAGTGACCGGCAGAAACATAGTCCACCAGCACTTCGCACAGGCGGACGAATTTTTCGCGGAGGGCGTCAGTCTGGGAAAAATCACTCTCTCCGGACAACTCGCAATACTGAACCAGAAGCTCCTGGCGCTCTTTCAGCCAACGATCAATCAGCTCGCTGACACCACCCCAACGTTCCCTGGCATTCCGGCAATTTTCCAACATGACGCCTGTCTCCCCTTGGTCAATCCGCCAGTTCTTTCGATCTAGTCTTGATAATTATTATGTGGCATTCAAGTTACCCCATGGTCATGGTCAGCCGCAACTGTTTCAGCTCTGCAACCAGTCCCTGGGTGAATAGCGACGCAGCATCACGAACAGCCCCAGCACAATCAACAGACTGAAAAAGACTGCCGTCCATCCGGGAATGCTCAAACCGAGAAAACGCCAGACCACTTCGGCACAATCACCGGTGCCTTTCAGCGCGGTTTGCAGCACCTCAAACCAGGGCAGCACCTCAAGCATGTAATCCACCGAAGGACCACAGGCAGGCACCTGGTCCGCCGGCAGACTCTGCAACCAGAGCTGACGCCCTGCCACCGCCAGCCCCGCGCCCGAGGCAACAATCAGCAGCAGCCCGTAGACCCGGTTGCCGAACCCACGGGGGCCGTGCAGAAACGCTAACAGACTGACCAGCCCCGCGCCCATGAACCCGAAACGCTGCAACCAGCACAGGGGGCAAGGCTCCAGGCCCATCACGTGCTCCATGTAAAAGGCCACCGCCAGCAACCCGGCGCACACCAGAAATACCAACCCGAATATCCATCTGCTTGTCAAAACGCTACCCCGGAATCATGATGTGGACTGCACAAGCTTCCATGGCCTGATATTCTCAGCCTGAGAAACCAGCGTGCCATGAAACACTGAACCAATCCTAACCCATGACTAACGCCAAGCCTATGACCATTCTCAGAAAACTGACGCCGGCCCTGTTGCTGACCCTGTGTGCACTGATAGCCCCCTTGCCTGCCATGGCCGAGGACGCTGATGAGGAAACCGAAGTGAAAGGGGTTACCGACTATATCGCCATGGAACCGGCGTTCGTCACCCATGTCGGCAAACCGGATGCGAAAGTGGCCTATCTCAAAGCCTCTGTGACCATTCGGGCCTCCAGTGACACCACCCGGCCGGCGGTAGAGGCGCACATGCCCAGGTTACGGCACGAACTGGTGATGCTGTTTGGTGAGCAGACGGATCTGGACCAATTGTCTTCCATGGACGGCCAGCAGGCGCTGCGGGAAGAAGCAACCAAACGGATAAACGGAGTACTGGAGGAGCAGCAAACCGGAGAAACCATTACCGGGGTGCTGTTTACCGAGTTTGTGGTTCAGCGCTAGTTTAGGCGCTCACCGGGCGGTGGCGCGGGATCAGGCGATGCGTGAGAACAGATCATCATCCTGTTGCGGGCGCTGTTTCCGGGCCTGACCGGCATCATCCCAACCGGCTTCCCAGGCGGCAATAATGACCTCGCCGCGGTAAGGGCAGCGGGTTTTGTCCATGCCCATCTCTCCGGCCATGTATCCCTGCCGGTAAGCCTTGTTCAATGCTTCTACATCCCAGCCGAGCTTGATATCCGTTGCCATGGGCCACCTCCTTACCTGATGTAATAGAAAGTAACAGCTGGTAACAGATCCGGCAAACCGGACAGCTGGTTCTGTGCGTCACGTCCCTTTCCGGACGTGACGCAACCGGCGTCAGGATTTCAGGTAGGCCTCCAGAAACTCCGGAAATGGCTGGCTGTCCGCAGCTTCCTGTTCTTCCTGTTCGGCCAGCGACTGCGCACTCATGGCACGGAAATCCGCCAACACCTCCGGTGCCAATGGCTCCGACTTCAGGGTTTGCTGATGTTCACGGGATATCGCCTGCACCCAGTCGCGGTGGCCCAGGCCTGACTGCCCCATGGCCTCAAGCACTCGAGCCGAGGGCACGGCCCAATCATTACCTTCCAGCTTCGACCGCTGAGCCGACAGTGCCGACCGGTAGGTATCACTATGATTCCAGCCATCCAGCAGCTCCGCCAGGGGCTGCAAGCGCTCCAGCCATTCAACGGCAGCCTCACCCACAGGCACACGCTGGCCACCCCGGCACAGACTGAGTGAATGCAGGCGACCGCTGGCGACCACATCCTTGTAATTGTCATCAAGCCGTTCGCACTCGTCGTCTTCAATGCGGGGCGAGTCGGTGAGCAGGCAATCCAGCAGGAACAGGTCGAGGAAATCGATCTGTTCGCGATTCACGCCCACCGGCGAGAACGGATCCAGGTCCAGACAGCGCACCTCGATGTATTCCACGCCCCGGGCATCCAGGGCCTGGATCGGTTTTTCACCCCGCTCGGTGGTGCGCTTGGGGCGCACCGCACTGTAGTACTCGTTTTCAATCTGAAGCACATTGGTATTGATCTGGACAAACTCACCGTTGCGCCGGGTGCCGATGGCTTCATACGGTGGCCAGTTGGTATGGATGGCACGATCCAGTGTCCGGGTATAGGTGCTCAGCTCATTGAAGCAGATGTTCAGCGAGGCCTGGGCGTTATTGTGGTAACCCAGATCCCCCATGCGCAAAGACGTGGCGTGCTGGCCATACCAGGTGCGATCATCGAACCGGGCCAGATCGTGCCGGACACCGGCCACGAAACTGGCATCCAGCGCCGGCGAGGCGCCAAACAGCAGCATCAGTAACCAGCTGCGGCGGCGGAAATTCCGGATCAGCCAGAAGTACTGGTCTGATTTGAAATCCCTGAGGCTATCCTTGTTGCCCACCAGTTCCTGCCATTTGCGCCAGAAACTGTCCGGCAGGGAAAGATTGTAATGGGCCCCGGCAATACTCTGCATGATCCGGCCATAGCGCACCGCAAGCCCCTGGCGATACACATGCTTGAGCCGGCCAGTGTTGGAGCTGCCGTACTCAGCAATGGGAATACTGCCATCGCCATCAATCTCACAGGGCATGCTCGCGGCCCAGAACACTTCGTTATCCAGGTTCTGCTGGACGAATCGATGTATATCCCGCAACGAGGCCAGCATGGCTTCGGTATTGTCGAATACCGGCGTGATCAACTCCAACAGCGCTTCCGAGTAGTCCGTGGTGATGCGCGGGTGAGTCAGCGCGGAGCCCAGGGCTTCCGGGTGCGGCGTCTGGGCAATGAAGCCATTGGCATCGACGCGCAGGCCTTCCTTTTCGACCCCTTTGAGGAAACCGTCCCAGTCACTGGCGGCAAACTGTTGGAACAGGGAGTGGCGGGATTGTGCCATGTTGAGCTCCTGTTGCAGCTGTTACGCCCTTGTGAGGCGCAACTGCTGTGAATCAGTGGAAGGGGTTAACGGCCGTTCTTACGGGCAGAGGCCATAGCCTGGGCCAGAGCGCCAGCCATGGCACCTTGAGGTGCACCCTGGCCGGCCTGAGGTTTGCGCCCTGCACTGCGGCCAGAGTTCCGGTCTGCGCCCCGGGCTGGCTTGTTGTCCGCCCCCGGCTGGTCATCCATACGCATGGACAGACCAATCCGTTTACGGGGAATGTCCACTTCCATCACTTTGACCTTGACGATATCACCGGCCTTGACCACTTCCCTCGGATCTTTCACGAAAGTATGGGACAGGGCCGAGATGTGCACCAGGCCATCCTGGTGAACGCCGATGTCCACAAAGGCACCGAAGTTGGTGACGTTGGTCACCGAGCCTTCCAGTACCATACCGGGCTTGAGGTCGTTGAGGGTTTCCACCCCTTCCTCGAAATGAGCAAAGCGGAATTCCGGCCGTGGGTCCCGGCCCGGTTTTTCAAGCTCGGAGATAATGTCCTTGATGGTGGGCAAACCGAACTGCTCGGTCACGTAGTCCTGTGGATTCAGACTGCGCAGGAACGCGGAATCGCCAAGGATATCCTCCACCTTCTTGCCATTGCGCTCGGCAATCGCCTCAACCACACCGTAGGCTTCCGGATGCACCGATGACCGGTCCAGAGGGTTCTCGCCCCCGGCGATACGCAGGAAACCCGCAGCCTGTTCAAAGGTGCGATCACCCAGTCGGGACACCTTCAACAGCTGTTTGCGACTGGTGAACTTGCCGTTCTGGTTCCGGAAATCCACGATGTTCTGGGCAATGCTCGGATTCAAGCCAGACACCCGGGTAAGCAGTGGCACCGAGGCGGTGTTCAGATCCACGCCCACGCCGTTTACACAGTCCTCAACCACCGCATCCAGGCTACGGGACAGCTGCACCTGGGACACATCGTGCTGGTACTGCCCCACGCCGATAGACTTGGGTTCTATTTTTACCAGTTCGGCCAGCGGATCCTGCAAACGGCGGGCAATGGACACCGCACCACGGATGGTGACATCCAGATCCGGCAGTTCCCGGGAGGCAAATTCCGAGGCGGAATAGATTGATGCCCCGGACTCATTCACCACAATGCGGGCCAGCTTCAGTTCGGGGTAACGTTTGCAGAGGTCGCCCACCAGCTTCTCGGTTTCCCGGGAGGCGGTACCGTTGCCGATGGCCACCAGTTCAATTTTGTACTTCTGACACCAGGCTGCCATCTGAGCAATGGACTGATCCCATTTGTTCTGGGGCGCATGGGGAAAAATGGCGCCGTGATCCACCACCTGGCCGGTGCCGTCGATTACCGCCACCTTGACCCCGGTACGCAAGCCGGGATCAAGCCCCAGCGTTGGCCGCGGACCGGCCGGAGCGAGCAGGAGCAGATCTTTCAGGTTGGCAGCAAAAACGTTGATGGCTTCGGTTTCAGCCGCTTCACGCACCTGGGCCATCAGATCGGTTTCAATCTGCGTGGACAACTTCACGCGCCAGGTCCAGCGCACCACATCCGACAGCCACTTGTCGGCGGCCCGGCCGTTATCCCGAATGCGCCAGTGGGCGGCGATTCGCTGCTCGGCGGGATGCGGCTGGCGGCGATCGTCCTCGGCATCGCCCATCACGATCGAGTAGGCAAGAATACCTTCGTTGCGCCCCCTCAGAATGGCCAGTGCCCGGTGTGAGGGCACTTTCTTAAGGGCTTCAACGTGGTCGAAATAATCCCGGAACTTGGCGCCTTCGTTTTCCTTGCCTTCCACCACGGTGACTTTCAGCTGACCTTCCTGCCAGACGAAATCCCGCAGGGCACCAAGCAGTTCGGCATCTTCGGCAAAACGCTCCATGAGAATGTAACGGGCACCGTCCAGGGCGGCTTTGACATCCTCAACGCCGGCTTCCGGATTGAGGTAACCGGCAGCGACGGTTTCTGGATCCTGGGTGGGATCGTCGTAGAGCGTATCAGCCAGTGGCTCCAGCCCCGCTTCCCGGGCGATCTGCGCCTTGGTGCGGCGCTTGGGCTTGTAGGGCAGGTAAAGGTCTTCCAGGCGGTTCTTGGTGTCGGCAGCTTCAATGGAGGCCCGCAGCTCGTCGGTCAGCTTGCCCTGTTCCTCAATACTGTTGAGGATGGTACCCCGGCGGTCTTCCAGTTCGCGCAGGTAGCGCAACCGCTCTTCCAGGGTCCGCAGCTGGCTATCGTCCAGGGAACCCGTTACTTCTTTTCGGTAGCGAGCAATAAAGGGAACGGTAGCGCCTTCATCAAGAAGGGTAACGGTGGCATTAACCTGCTGTTCACGTACGCCGAGCTCTTCGGCAATGCGCCGGGAAATACTGTTCATGCTGCCTCGATCTGGTATCGCATTCGGAATTAATGCGCAAAGGTACAGCGGCTTACTTCTGCAGGCAAGCGGACTGGTTCTGGCGGTTCATGAATTGCACCAGATCGTTCCAGGGCATAGGGCGGGCGTAATAGTAGCCCTGGATTTCGTCGCAGTGTTGCTGGCGCAGGAATTCCAGCTGGCCTTCGGTTTCCACCCCTTCAGCCACCACGCTGATCTGCAGGCTGTGGGCGAGACTGATAATGGCCCGGATAATGTGCTCGGCATCGGCAGACTGGCCCAGTTCCTGGACAAAGGACTTGTCGATCTTCACCAGCGAGATCGGCAGGTGTTGAAGATTACTCAGGGAGGAGAAACCGGTGCCAAAATCGTCCAGTGCAAAACTGATACCCAGCTGGTTGAGTTCCCGCAGGCAGCGCTGGGCGTATTCCGGATCGTGCATCATGGCACTTTCGGTCAGCTCCAGTTCCAGCAGGCTGGTATCGACGTTGGCATTGAAGATGATACGGAAGATGGTTTCGGTCATCTTGCGATCATGGAACTGCCGGAACGACAGGTTGACCGCAAATACCAGCCCGGGGAAACCCAGCTCAGTAGACTCCTGCAAGCGCTTGCAGGCCTGTTCGATGACCCAGTAGCCGATGGGCACAATCAGGCCACTGCGCTCGGCCACCGGGATAAACTCGTCGGGGCCCACCAGGCCGCGCTCCGGATGATTCCAGCGTAACAGGCACTCAACCCCGCGCACCTCCTCGGTCGCCAGGTCAATCCGCGGCTGATAATACAGCTCCAGTTCCTTGCCCCTCAGGGCATTGCGAAGGTCGGCTTCGAGCCTGAGCTGATAGCCAGCGGAAATGTGCAGCTGCCGGTCGTAAAACCGGTAACTGGTCCCCGGATCGCGTTTGGCCTCGAACATCGCCCGGTTGGCCCGGCGGAGCAGCTCTTCCGGGCTGTCACCGGCCTCCGGATAGGTGGCCACGCCCAGGCTGGCACTGACCACCACATTCTGGCCATCCACCGTCACCGGCTCATCCAGTGCCGAGACCACCTTGCGGATGATCTGGGTAATATCCAGCGAGTCTTCCACCTTCTCGACGATGATGGCCAGCTCGTCACCACCAATGCGCATCAACGAATCTACCCGTCGCAGCTTTTGTCTCAGCCGCTCGGCCAGCCGCACCATTAAGTGATCGCTTTTCTGGTAACCAAAGGATTCGTTGATGTTACGGAAATCATCGATATTCAGGTGCAACAGGGCCAGGCGATGATTCGCCCGCTCTGCCCTCAACAAGGCCTGCTGTAACCGATCGAAGAACAGATCCCGGTTGATAAACCCGGTGGCCACTTCGCGGCCGAGCTGGCCATTTGCCGATTGCGTAAGCTGGGAGCGATACCACAGGCATTTGATAGAGCGACGGAAATTCCACGGGTCCAGGTCGCGGCGGCTCAGATAATCCGACGCACCATTTTCAACCAGATCCCTGGCTTTTTCCCCGCAGGATTCGGCACTCATGGCGAGGATGGGCTTATCCTCACTGGATACCGACAGATATTGCAGAAATGAGGCTTCCGAACCGCCATGGAACACGCAGTCCCAGACGATCACATCAAAGCTGGCATTGGAAATCAGATCATCACAGTCCACCAGATCCGGGCACCAGGTGGCATCGCTGCAGATTTCGGGATCATCCGCGAGCATGGCGCTGAACCAGAGATAATCGGCATATTCCGGTGTCAGCACCAGAAGGCGCAAACAATCAGGCCTGGTGTCGATGGGCAGTGTCATCTGGCGAGATCCATATGTCGGTACAGAACAGCGTAGTCCATTACAGAAAGAATAGCTGATAGATCGGCAAGGTACAGCATGCCGGCCTGGTGTAGAATAGCCAGACGCTAAAAACCCATGCCCCGTTCCCCTTTGGCACCAACACTGTGAACAAGCTCAATCCCAGACAACATGAAGCGGTACGCTACGCCGACGGCCCCCTGCTGGTGCTGGCCGGTGCCGGCAGCGGCAAAACCAGCGTGATTACCCGCAAGATTGCCTATCTGATTGAGGAACTGGGCATCCCGGGGCGACACATTGCCGCCGTCACCTTTACCAACAAAGCCGCCCGGGAGATGAAAGAGCGCGTGGGCCGCATTGTCGACCGGGGCAAAACCCGGGGCCTGATCGTATCAACATTTCACAATCTTGGCCTGAACATGATCCGGGAGGAGCACACCCACCTGGGCTACCATCCCGGTTTCTCCATTTTCGACGCCGAAGATGCCAAGGCGCTGCTGCAGGATCTGATGATGCGCGAAGCCAGCGCCGAGGCCGGCGACGAGCTGAACGATGTGCAGATGACCATCTCGTCCTGGAAGAATGCCATGCGCAGCCCCGCGGAGGCCTACAGCAAGGCGGCAGACGAGCGTGAGCAGCGCATTGCCATCGTCTACAAGCACTACAACGAATACCTGAAAGCCTACAACGCGGTGGATTTTGACGACCTGATCCTGCTGCCGGTGCAGCTGTTCCGGGACAACCCGGAGGTGCTGGCCAAGTGGCGCCGGAAAATCCGCTACATGCTGGTGGATGAGTACCAGGACACCAACGTGTGCCAGTACGAGCTGGTGAAACAGCTGGTGGCCGAACGCGCAGCGTTTACCGTGGTGGGTGATGATGACCAGTCCATCTACGCCTGGCGCGGCGCCCGTCCGGAGAACCTGGCCCAGTTGAAGGACGACTTCCCGAGCCTGAAAATCGTCAAGCTGGAGCAGAACTACCGCTCCACCAGCCGCATCCTGCGCTGCGCCAACACGGTGATTGCCAACAACCCCCACGTGTTCGAGAAGGCCCTTTGGAGTGACCACACCATCGGCGAGGAAATCCGCATCATCCGCTGCCGCAACGAAGACGCGGAAACCGAGCGGGTGGCCACCGAAATCCTCGACCAGAAGTTGAAGAACGGCCTCGACTTCAGGGACTTCGCGGTCCTTTACCGGGGCAACCACCAGGCCCGGCTGCTGGAAATGAAGCTACAGGCCTACCAGATTCCCTACCGCATCTCCGGTGGTCAGTCGTTTTTCTCCAAGAACGAGATCAAGGATGCGATGTCGTACCTGCGGCTGATGATCAACCCGGACGACGATGCGGCCTTCCTGCGGGTGGTGAACGTGCCGCGCCGGGAGATTGGCCCGCGCACGCTGGAACAGCTCAGTCACTATGCCCGCTCGCGCAATGTCAGCCTGTTCAAGGCCCTGGGGGATATGGGGGCGGAAACCCACGTCACCGAGAAAGGTCTGGACCGACTGAGACGGTTCGCCCACTGGGTCGACAAAACCTGCGAGCGCCTGTTCTCGGAAGACCCGATCCCGGTCATCAAACAGTTATTCACAGACATCGAGTACGAAGAGTGGCTGCACCAGCATTCCGGTAGCCCGAAACAGGCCGAACGCCGGATGGAGAACATCTGGTACCTGGTGGAGTCGATCCAGCGCATGCTGGACGACGGCAAGGGCACCGCCGACGAAATCGGCATTGAGGACGCCATCGCCAAGCTGGTACTGCGCGATATGATGGAGCAACGGGAAGAGGAAGACGACAGCGACAAGGTTCAGTTGCTGACTCTGCACGCTTCCAAGGGGCTGGAGTTTCCCCATGTGTTCATTATGGGCCTGGAGGAAGAGATTCTGCCGCACCGCAGCAGCATCGAGGAAGGCAACATTGAGGAAGAGCGCCGCCTGATGTACGTAGGCATTACCCGGGCCAGGGAAACTCTGGCGCTGACTTACGCCGCCTCCCGAAAACAGTACGGGGAAAAACTGGAGACCATTCCCAGCCGCTTTCTGGATGAGTTGCCGGAAGAGGATGTGAAATGGGAGGGACTGGGCGACCAGGACAAAGAAGCGAACCAGAAAAAGGGCAAGGCGACTCTCAGCGCCCTGATTGGCGATCTGGGCCTGTAGAAACAACAAACCCCGCTCGGGGCGGGGTTTGTCCGGTCGTTACAGATTGCTTACTTGCTCTGCTCAACCATATGCTCAACGGCAGCGGTGATTTCCTCATCCGGGCAGTTGGCACAGCCACCTTTGGCCGGCATGGCGTTGAAGCCATTGATAGCGTGATCAATCAGGGTATCGATACCCTTCTCAATGCGCGGAGCCCAGGCAGCGGCATCGCCAATGACCGGAGCGCCGGCAGCACCTGTGGTATGACACGCCATACATACGGCATCGTAGACTTCACTGCCAGAACGCGGGCCAGAGCTGGCTGTCTCAGCAGGTGCAGCAGCCTCGCCACACTCTTCACCCTGCAGACACACTTCACCCACCGGCTTGATGCGCTCGCGGATTTCGTCTTCAACACTTGCCACTGCGGCGCCGGCGGCCAGGCCAAAACCAAGCAGAACAACAGCCAGGACTCTCTTCATCTTCACAATGCACCTCGCATTTGAGCGTTATAATCTTTCGGTCGCCGCATTATAGCGATTGAGCCCCCGCAAAAAAACCAGAGAGCAAAATCAGAATTTGATTTCAACCATTTTAATGACAGTTTCGTAGGTTGTAGCTCCTTTGCCATGGATTCCGGTTACCATAGCGTTCATTCACTCAAACCCAGAGTCGCCGTATGAACCAACAGCAACAGACGACCCCGGACAAGCGCCGAAAAACCTTACTGATCCTGGAGTTTTCCAGCCTGGCGGTACTGCTGATCTCGATGGCCTGGTTCAGCAACCAGTCAAGCGATGGCACCCCGCTTTCTGCCGGCTGGCTACTGATTCCGGCGTTTGCCAGCCTGGGCGTTTTTCTGAGTTTTATCGGATTGATGTATCTACGCTGGGTCGCCTCGGCGAACGACCAGCGCCGCACCCGCCATCGTGTGATCTTTGCCCTGCTGACCCTCACCCTGCTTGGGGTCTGGATTTACGGTATTGCCAACACCTGGATAAGCCTGAGTACCGGCCAATAAGGAGAGCCCATGCCCCCCAGCCTCAAGCTGCTACCACTGATTCTGATAAGCACAGCCAGTCTGGCTGTTGCCCAGGATCGGCCAGAGAAACCCGAGGTTAACTGCGCGCTGATCAAGGACGGCGTCCAGCGACTGGCCTGCTATGACGCCAAGTACAATCCTCAGGCCGAGCGTGAGCAAGCCAGCGAGGAACAGCTGGAACAGGCTGAGGAGGATGCCGAGGAGCTGGTTGCCGACAAGAAAACCCGGGAGAAGATCGTGGGCAATGCCCTGGAAGATGACCCGGATGATGGAGTGATGGCCGCGCTGGTGGATAACTATCTTTCTGCCGAGCGGGCAATCTTTTCGTTTACCGGCAGTTTCGTGACCCATCGGCCCAATTACATTCTGCCGATTACCTGGGTGGACGACCCCAATGCCTTGCCCTCAAGCCCGCGACTGGGGGCTATTGATTATGACTACAACCTGGAAAACGAGGAAGCCAAATACCAGATCAGCTTCAAGGTTCCGTTGCTGACCGGCATTTTCGACGACCGCACAACCTTCTGGTTTGGCTACACCCAGAAATCCTTCTGGCAGGTCTACAACCAGGATGAGTCAGCGCCTTTCCGGGAAACCAACTACGAGCCGGAGCTATTTTTCCGACATGCCCTGAACTGGGATCTCGGCCCCGGAACGCTGAGTGCAGTGTCGGTTGGCTTCAATCACCAGTCGAACGGGCAGTCTGACCCCCGGTCCCGGAGCTGGAACCGGATTATGGGTTCCGTTGCCTATAGTGTGGACCGCTGGCTGTTTATGGTTCAGCCCTGGTACCGCCTGCCTGAAAACAGCAGCAGCGACGACAACGAAGACATCGAGCGCTATCTGGGCCATGCAAGTTATCACGCCGTTTACAAGCTGACGGAAGACCGGACGTTTTCTTTGAAGCTGATGAACAATCTGCGGTCGGATAACCGGACGTCGGTGGAGTTCGGGTACAGTTTTCCGATGGGGGATACGCTGAAGGGGTTCTTCCAGTATTACAACGGGTATGGGGAGAGCCTGATTGACTATAACGAGCGAATTGAGCGGGTCGGATTTGGCATTATGCTGAATGACTGGCTTTGAGCCGGGCGCTCAACCTCCTTTTGGCAGCGGAGCATTGCCCGTCTGGGGGTAAGCCCTTCTGAAACACGCTCCTTGCGGCACGTCCTTGTGACGCTTGGGCTCCGCCATCCATGGCTCCGCACAGTTTCAGAAGGGCTTACCCCCAGCCGGTCATTCGGCCTTGGTCGAGGATTCATCACTGAGCATTCAAGCGCTCCATTTCCGCCAGCAGTTCTTCGGTTTTCTTTTCCATCAAAGCCTTGTCGCCCCGCGCTTCCACGTTCAAGCGAACCACCGGTTCAGTGTTGGACATGCGCAGGTTGAAGCGCCAGTTGTCGAATTCCACGCTGAGGCCGTCGACATGGCTGACGGATTTGGCGCCCACGCCGTACTTGGCTTCGATGGCGGCGATGACTTTTGGAGGATTGCTGATGGTGCGGTTGATTTCACCGCTGGCCGGGTAGGCTTCGATTCGGGCGTCGATCAGGGATGACAGGGTCTGGCCGCTCTGGCACAGGCGCTCGGCCACGAGCAGCCAGGGGATCATGCCGCTGTCGCAGTAGGCGAAGTCGCGGAAGTAGTGGTGGGCGCTCATTTCGCCACCATAAACGGCGTCTTCGTCGCGCATGCTCTGTTTGATGAAGGCGTGGCCAGTCTTGCTTTCGATGGCTTCGCCGCCAGCAGCTTCTACCAGATCCTGGGTGTTCCAGGTGAGGCGGGGGTCGTGGATGACTTTTCCGCCGCCGGTTTTTCTGAGGAACTGGTCCGCCAGCAGGCCGACGATGTAGTAGCCTTCGATGAAGCGGCCGGTTTCGTCGAAGAAG
>JAJUKC010000130.1 GCA_029264995.1 Marinobacter sp.
AATGCGGCGCGCAGGTCTTCCGGTGGCCGGGTCTTGCTGACTGCCAACAGGCGCACACTGCCGGGGTCGCGCCCCGCCTTCAGTGTTGCTTTTTGTATGCGTCGGGTTACGCTCCCGATGTTGTCTGCTATGCTGCTCATAATGTGAGTTTGCCGCTTCTGGACTAAAAGAAAAAGCCCTCCGAGGAATCCTATGGATATTACTGAACTGCTTGCCTTTTCGGCCAAACAGGGTGCGTCGGATTTGCACCTGTCTGCCGGTTTGCCCCCAATGATTCGTGTCGACGGCGATGTGCGCCGGATCAACCTGCCCCCCATGGAGCACAAAGAAGTGCACGGGTTGATCTACGACATCATGAACGACAAGCAGCGTAAGGACTACGAAGAATTCCTGGAAACCGACTTCTCGTTCGAAGTGCCCGGCGTCGCCCGCTTCCGGGTTAACGCCTTCAACCAGAACCGCGGTGCCGGCGCAGTGTTCCGGACCATCCCCTCGAAGGTTCTGACCATGGAAGATCTGGGCATGGGCCAGGTTTTCAAGGATATTTCTTCCGTGCCTCGTGGTCTGGTACTGGTAACCGGGCCTACCGGTTCCGGTAAGTCCACCACCCTGGCGGCGATGATGGATTACATCAACGATACCCGCTACGAGCACATCCTCACCATCGAGGATCCGATCGAATTCGTGCACGAATCCAAAAAGTGTCTGGTGAACCAGCGGGAAGTGCATCGGGATACCCTGGGTTTTAACGAAGCCTTGCGTTCGGCCCTGCGGGAAGACCCGGACATTATTCTGGTGGGTGAGCTCCGGGATCTGGAAACCATTCGTCTGGCACTGACCGCTGCTGAAACCGGCCACCTGGTATTCGGCACCCTGCACACCACTTCCGCCGCGAAAACCATCGACCGGGTAGTGGATGTATTCCCGGCGGAAGAGAAGTCCATGGTTCGATCCATGCTGTCGGAATCACTGCAGGCGGTTATCTCCCAGACCCTGATGAAGAAAATGGGTGGTGGCCGTATTGCCGCCCACGAAATCATGATCGGCACCGCCGCCATTCGGAACCTGATCCGGGAAGACAAGATTGCTCAGATGTATTCGGCCATCCAGACCGGTGGGTCTCTGGGTATGCAGACGCTGGACCAGTGCCTGGAGCGCCTGTTGCAGAAAGGTCTGATCTCCCGCGAGGCTGCGCGGGCCAAGGCGAAGATGCCTGATAACTTCTGATACTGAAAACTGGGTAGAAAAATGGAATTCGAGAAACTGTTACGGTTGATGGTAGAAAAGGGTGGTTCAGACCTGTTTATCACGGCAGGGGTGCCCCCCAGCATGAAGGTGAATGGTAAGGTGTTGCCCGTCACCAAGAATGCCCTGACGCCAGAACAGACGCGGGAATTTGTCTACGGCGCCATGAACGACAAACAGCGCGCCGAGTTTGAAGAAACCCACGAATGCAACTTTGCCATCAGTGCCCGGGGCATTGGCCGCTTCCGGGTGTCGGCCTTCTTCCAGCGCAACCTTTGCGGCATGGTGCTTCGCCGGATTGAGGTGAAAATCCCCCAGATTGACGATCTGTCGCTGCCGGAGATCATCAAGGATCTGGCCATGACCAAGCGCGGCTTGATCATGTTTGTAGGTGCAACCGGTACCGGTAAGTCCACCTCCCTGGCGGCCATGCTTGGCCATCGCAACCGCAACAGTCGCGGCCATATCATCTCCATCGAAGACCCGATCGAATTCGTGCATCAGCACCAGGGTTGTATCGTGACCCAGCGGGAAGTGGGTATTGATACCGAAAGCTTTGAGGTGGCTCTGAAGAACACTCTGCGGCAGGCGCCGGATGTTATCCTGATTGGTGAGGTGCGGACGCGCCAGACCATGGAGTACTCCGTTCAGTTCGCCGAAACCGGCCACCTGTGTCTGGCAACCCTGCACGCCAACAACGCCAACCAGGCGCTGGACCGGATTATCCAGTTCTTCCCGCCCGAGCAGCACAACCAGATCTGGATGGATCTGTCCCTGAACCTGAAGGCCATTGTCGCCCAGCAGCTGGTACCCACGCCGGACGGCAAGGGGCGCAAGGCGGTTATCGAGGTGTTGATCAACACCCCGCTGGTGGCCGACCTGATCCGCAAGGGCGAAGTGCACAAGCTCAAAGAGCTGATGGCCAAATCGAACGAGTCTGGTATGCAGACCTTCGATCAGGCGTTGTACAAGCTGTATGCCGAGGGTTCCATCACTTACGAAGATGCCCTTGCCCACGCCGATTCCGCTAACGATCTGCGCCTGATGATCAAACTGGGTGCGGATGCCCAGGGTGCAGACAAGCTGTCTTCCTCCGTCGACAAACTCACCATCCAGGACGACTGACGTCCTCGTCTTCCGCCCCCGTTCACCGGGGGCGGCATCTAATACCAAAGTTGTAATTGGTTAGCGGCGCGAACCAGTAGCTTTGGCATTTGAGGCAGTTGCCATGTGCTGCGTATACTCCGCGCGATTCTAAAAAAGGAGACACCATGCACAAAAATACCAACGCACTCGTAAAAGCGATCCGTTTGGCGACGCTGGCAGCCATAGCAGCACCAGCCAGTGTTCTGGCCGGCGGTTTTTCCCTGAACGAGCAGAGCGCCAGCCAGATGGGCGTGGCCAATGCCGGCGCTGCTGCCAACCCCGAAAACGCTACCACGATATTGTTCAACCCGGCGGGCATGAGCCAGCTGTCTGGTACCAATATTTCCTTTGGTGCGGCGGTGTTGGATATAGATGCTGAGGCGAAAAGTGATGCGAGAGCGGTTGACCAGCTCGAGGGCGAAGTAAATGGATCCCGCGGGGGAGACATTGCTGATCCTGCTGTTCTGCCAAATTTCTATCTGACCCACGAAATCAATGACTCTATTGATGTTGGTTTTGGTATTCATGCTCCTTACGGCCTTGCCGCTGATTATGAAAACGACTTTGTTGGACGTTATTTTGCGGACAAGACAGAGCTGACAGCGATTGCCTTTACGCCCTCTATTGCCATTAATAACGGCAAGGGTCTGTCGATGGGTTTGGGTCTTAATATCATGTATGCCGAGGGTAGACTCTCAAAATCTCAGGACTATTCGGGGGCATACGCGTTAGCTCAGCAGACAGCAGTAGATCTTGGTATGCCGCTTAATGGAGGGCCTTTCGAGCCAGGCTATGCTGATATTGAGGGCGATGATATAGGTGTAACCTTCAGAGTAGGTTTCCTATATGAGCTTTCGCCTGAAACTCAGTTTGGTTTAAGTGCGCAAACCGGTACTGAGCTAAAGTTGAAGGGCGATGCAAAGATATCAAACTACCCTTCAGTCCAGCTGGGAGCTACAGGATTGAATGCGGTACAGTCTGATATTACTCGTGATGTAGAGGTACCTCTCGCAATTCCGGAAAGTGCTACGTTGGGCATTCGTCACCTGTTAACTGAAGATATTACTGTGTTGGCTGGTGCTACTTATGCAAAGTGGGGGCGTTTTAAAGAGCTTGACATAAACAGCCGTGAGACAGGCGAGCCGATCACTCACATCACCGAAGAGTGGAAGAACACCTGGCAGTTCAACGTGGGTGGTATTTGGCAGGCTACGCCCGAGTGGGCTCTCAAGGCTGGCTATGCCTTTGATGAGTCACCGGTCGACCAGTATGTTACCGCTCGTATTCCCTCTGAAGATCGCCATTGGCTCACCCTGGGTACTCAGTGGAAAGACGTGCAAAGTGGCTGGACAGTTGATGTGGCTGTAGGCACGCTGATCTTTGCCGACGACGCCAAG
>JAJUKC010000038.1 GCA_029264995.1 Marinobacter sp.
TCGCTGCCGCGTTCTGTTCTGAACCGGTTTTCACCAGCCGTAAAAAAACCCCGCAGGCTTTCGCCTCCGGGGTTTTTCTTTTGCGCTGGGAGCGGAGAATTACTGCTCCATCGGCACCAGCGTCAGCTCAACGCGACGGTTCTGCTCACGACCAGCCGCCGTATCGTTGGAAGCAATCGGGTAGCGCTCGCCATAACCGGTGGCCCGGGTGCGGCGCGGCTCAATGCCCTGATTCAACAGGAAGTCACGGACAGAAGACGCGCGACGCTCGCTCAACAGCTGGTTGTAGCTGTCTGAACCGGTGCTGTCAGTATGGCCTTCAATCTGGATGATGGTTTTGTCGAACTCTTTCAGAACCAGAGCCACAGACTCAAGAGTGCCGGTAAAACCGGAACGGATGGTGGACTGATCCGTATCAAAGGTGATGTTACCCGGCATGATCAGGTCGATCTGGTCACCATTACGGACGACGCGAACACCGGTACCTTCCAGCTTCTGGCGCAGCTGGGCTTCCTGGCGATCCATGTAGTAGCCGATACCGCCACCCACGGCCGCACCGCCAGCGGCACCAATCAGTGCGCCTTTGCCACGATCACTGCTGCTGGAGGTTGCTGCGCCAATAGCAGCACCACCGATCGCGCCAATAATACTGCCCTTGGTGGCGTTCGACGTTTTCTCTTCCCCGGTATACGGGTCATAGGTCATACAGCCACTCAGGCCAACAGTTGCTACCGCAAAGGCAAGAATTGTCTTTTTCACTGTCTTCTCCCGCTTCTGTAATCGTTGGTCCGGAGCTTTTGGCACTACAGCCACTGCTTACTCCGAGAATGTATCGATAATGGTATTAAATACCGTCGCCTGCAAATCCTGCGCTTCGTTCACAAGATGATGACGACCGTCCGGTATTCTTCGTTCCTTCACTGAGGAAAATTTATTCCGGATAATCCTCAGATTGTGCTGCCAGTCTACCGTCAGATCCTTCTCACCCTGCACCACGGTGACCGGAAAATCCACCGGCCTCGCCGACTCAATGTGCGGCACCCATTGTCGCAATGCAGTCACCCAATCGACATGAACCGCTCTTGCCTGCAACGGGTCGTGTTCCCGCAGGAACCGAAGAAAGCGGGTATCGCCACTGTTCGGGCCGAATACCCGTTTCCAGCGAGTCAGGAACGGTTTGACCAGACTGTGGAGAATCTTTGCCCCCAGCCAGCCCATAGGCCTTACCAGTGGCGCCAGCAACACCACTTTGCGGAACGCCGAGGACTCCCGGTTGTGGTGGTTCGACAGCAGGTAGTCAATCAATATTGCGCCACCCGTACTCTGCCCCACTGCGTACCAGGGCCCCCGAATCTTGTCCCTGACCTTCGCCATTACTTCCGACAGTACGGCCTGATACTCCAGGAAACTGCCAATGGCGGCCGGCGTGCCACTCGACAATCCGTGCCCGGGCTGATCGTAGGCCAGAACATCGAAGCCTGCACCAAGGCAGCGGTCAATCAATTGGGTATACAGACCCACATGATCAAAATAACCATGCAGAATGAACACCGTGCCTTTCGGGCTGGCGCTCTCCGGCAGCCGGAAGTAATGCACCATCACTTCATGCCGCTCGGCACAGATGTACCCCTGATGGTAGACCACATCCGGATGCTCAACCCAAAGATCAAGGCCATAGAACCGGCAATACGCCTCCATCTCGGAACTCAGTTCCCGGCTGGCGGACGGATCAAACGGTTCCAGACGGTCCAGCAGGGAATGTCTGTCCCAATTCGGTATTTCTATGGTATCTGTTTTCCAGTACACGTAGAGTTAAACGCCTGTCATGAATCCATAAATGCCAGTCATCCTAACGCATTCACAAGGGAGAACACAGATGTTCCAGCCGCTTCTTGAGGCCGGGTTGAGAGGGACCATGCACCGTTTTGTGAAGCCGGTCCTGTCCCGGGCATTTCCGCTGTCGGTGCAGCGCCGGTACACCCGGGAAGCCTATCGAACATCCTACCCTCCAAAAAACGTCAGTTTTGCGTGGGAAGACCTGGGCGATGTACCCGTGCTGCGGGCGTCTCCGAAAGACCGCTCTGGTGGCACCGTACTGTATTTTCACGGCGGAGGCTATGTTATGGGCTCTGCCGATACCCACCGGGGCATTGCCGGCCATCTGGCCAAATTCTCTGGCTGCGACGTACTGATCCCGGATTACCGGCTGGCGCCGGAGCATCCGTTTCCCGCCGCGCCGGACGATGCCGAAGCCGTATATCTGGCCTTGATCAACCAGGGGTTAAGCCCCGGTTCCATTGCGCTGGCCGGAGATTCCGCCGGCGGCGGTCTGTCGGTGGTACTGGCCATGCGATTGCGCGACCACGGTCATCCACTGCCCTCATCCGTCACCTGCTTCTCGCCCTGGACAGATCTGTCAGAAAAGGATCTTTACACTCCGGAATGTGAACCGGTTCTGCACGCTGCCTGGACCTTCAAAGCGGCGAAAATGTATGCCAACGGCGTGCCGTTGACGCACCCGCTGGTGTCGCCTGTCTACGGCGACCTGAGTGGCCTGCCTCCCCTGCTGATTCAGGTCGGAAGCCAGGAAGTTCTGCTCAACGACGCCCGTCGATTGGCGGAGGTGGCCAAACAGGAACACGTGGAGACCACGCTGGAGATCTACAACAATCTCTGGCATGTATTCCAGGTGCACGCCGCGCAGCTTGACCGGGCCAGAGACGCTCTGGCCGTTGCCGGGCGTCACATCAGACATCATCTTCAAGCCTGACGACACCCCGGATCAACGCTTCCTTTCGAACCTTGGGCCAGCGCTTGACCTGCCATTCCAGGCGGGAGGCGCGGCTCCTGTCGCCGGCAGGCACATGGAACTCCAGGGTTAACGGCCCTTTACCTCTCAGGCTCCGGGCACCTTTGGGTGCCCCCGCCTGATGCTCGGCAAACCGCCGCTCCACATCTGTGGCAATTCCGGTGTAGAGGCTACCCGATGCGGTGCGAACAAGGTACAGATACCAGTTTTCAGCCATGGTTCAACGCCTGCTCCCGGTCACGGACCTTCTTCTGCTGCAGCCATAATCCCGCAATGATCAGCACCAGCCCGACGTAGGTCGAGGTGAGAATAACTTCGCCCAGAATGAAGTAGATAAACACGAGGGACAGAAACGGCGAGATAAAAATCAGATTGCTCACTTTCGAGGTGTTTTCGGCTTTTTTCATGGCCTGGGACCACAGCACAAAGGCTATGCCCATTTCAAAAACGCCGACGTAAACCGCAGCGGCCATCGAACTCCCGACCGGCATGACCAACCCCGCCGTCTGCCAGCACACCAGCACAATGACCGGCAGTCCAAATAGAAAATTCAGAAACAGGCCAACCACCGGGTCCCGGGTATCCCGGGTGGCAATAATCCAGTAAGACGCCCAAACCAGCGTGCTGCCCAACGCCAGCGAGACACCGAGCGGGTCTGAGAATGAGAGCGTGGTTACCGCTCCGCGGGTGGCAATCACCACCACTCCGGCGTAGCACACCAATCCCGCCAGAATATCAATCCTGCGCAGTTTCTGCCCCAGAAACGGCACCGACAGATAGGCCAGCACCAGCGCCCAGGTGTAGTTAAGAGGCTGGGCCTCCTGGGCGGGCAGGCGGTCAAACGCGCCAAACAACAGAAAGTAGTACAGGCAGGGATTGATCAGCCCCATCAGCATGGACTGCAGGTACTGCCCCCGCCGCAGACGAAACACCAGCCCCCAGCGCCCCTGCAACATGAGGATAGCTGCCATCACGACGATGGAAGCGGTACAGGCCACCAGCAGCATCTGAACCGGCGCAAGATCCGCCAGTGACAACTTGAAGGCGGTGGCAACGGTCGACCACAGCAGCACCGTGGCAAGGCCGTACATCATGGCCTGTTTCTGATCAGTCATGCCCCTGCTCCACATCCGACTCCAGCCAGCGGTATAGTGTTCTACGATTAATGCCGAGTATCTGGGCCGCCCGGCGTTTGTTGCCTTCAACGGCAGACATGACCCGGCGCACGTAATCCTGCTGGAGCATCTCCAAGGTGGGCCATTCAGAAAGTTTCCCGGGCGAAGCGGCAACTGCAACCGGAACACTCCCTCCCTGGCGCTTCCGGATGCGTTCGGGCAGATGCTCAGGCTGTATGGTATCACTGTCACAAAAGGTGACTGCCCGCTCTATCGCACTGGACAACTCCCGGACATTGCCCGGAAACGGATAATCCCGGAGTATCCGCAGCGTGACATCACTGAACTTCAGGAAACCCCGACTGTGGCGGCGAGCCGCCTCACCCAGAAAATGCATGGCCAGCAATTCAATATCCTCATCTCGCTCCCTCAGGGGAGGCACCGTTAACGACAGGGTTTCCAGGCGATAATACAGGTCTTCGCGGAAATGGCCCTGCTCAACTGCCCGAAGCAGATCCACATGGGTTGCCGCCAGAATGCGAACATCCACCGTTTCCTCATGGTCTGCCCCCACCGGTTTGATGCAGCCTTCCTGTAACACCCGAAGCAGTTTGGCTTGCAGCGCCAATGGCATTTCCCCAATCTCGTCCAGCAGCAAGGTGCCACCGTTCGCCTCTGCAAACAGCCCCCGACGGGCCTGCCGTGCACCGGTAAAAGCACCAGCCTCGTGACCGAAGAATTCACTTTCCATCAAGTCTGGCGGTATACCGGCACAATTCACCGCAAGGAACGGCTGCGCTGCGCGCTCACTTTGCTGGTGGATTGCCCTGGCAACCAGCTCTTTCCCGGTTCCGCTTTCACCATTGATCAGAACCGCGGCTTGACTGCGGGCCACCTGGCGAATGTCTGACCTGAGGCGATCCATTACCGCACTGCCGCCAATCAGGCCCATATTTTCATCGCCGCCGCGCCGGGACTGATATTCCGCCAGCTGCCGGTTCAGATCCGCCTGAGCCAGCAACCGTTTGATCTTTAACCTCAGATGATCCGTTGAGAGCGGCTTGGTCAGGAAATCATCAGCGCCGGCCTTCAAGGCATCGACCGCCTGGTCCACCGTGCCAAACGCAGTGATCACAATAAAGGGAATACCGGGATGCTCGGCCTGCTGAAGCGACAGAATCTCCAGGCCGTCGCCATCGGGCAAGCGCAGATCCGACACGATCAGGCCCGGGCGTTCGTCTGTCAGAGCAGTCCGCGCCTCGGCCACCATACTGACCCTGCGTACGCGGTAACCATCCACTTCCAACTCCTCCATCAGCAGCTGGCCAAGGCTCGCGTCATCTTCTACCAGCAAGATGGTGACAGGCCGGCTGCTCATTGGCCCACCTCCTTCGGAAAATACAGCGCCATACCACAACCGCCCAACTCACTATCAATCACTTCAACGGATCCCCCGTGTTCTTTCATGACACTCTGAACCACTGCCAGCCCTAACCCCGTGCCTTCGCCGGCCGGGCGGGTGCTGAAGAACGGCTCGAAAACCCTGGCGTGATGCTCCGCCGGTATACCAGGGCCATCGTCCTCGACCCGGAACACCCAAAACTCCCCGGTCTCGCCGACAGAGAGCGCGACCTGTTTCCGGCCAGCCTGACAGGCATTTCTCACCACATTCAGACACGCCAGGCCAACCCGGAGCGGCTCTGCTCGTGTCGGCATCGGCCTGTCAAAAGCATCGGCTTGCAGCGAAACCGCCTGGCAGCGCCTGTCTTCACGGGCGCGGGTAACGACGTCCTCGAGAATGTCTGCCAGGTTTACGGGTCGCCGGGACTCGGGCACATGCCGGAAACAGTCCAGCAGTTGCTGGATAATCATGGTCATCCGGTCCACCTGATGTTCGATATCATCCAGATGCCGTTGCTGATCCTGCACCAGCCCTGCCCTGGCCAGAATGCGGGCCCGGCCCTGAATGACGTTCAAAGGCGCCCCCAGTTCGTGGGCCACACCACCGGCAACCCGGCCAATCATCGCCACTTTCTCCTGGTATTCCAGCTGTTCTGCCAGTGCCCGTTCCCGGGCAATCCTGTCTTCGATTTCGGCCTCGGCTTCAGCCATTCGTTCGCCCAAGGCACGAATGCCCTGCTGGATCTGGCGCAACTCCTGTGGCCCTGCCGCCGGCGTCTCCAGCAGCCAGGCCCCCGGTTGCAGAGAGGCCATGCTCTCCAGTAAACGGTTCACGTGCCGGCCCACGGTCCGGTAATGCCCCAGAACAACAACAAGAATGATGGTGGCCGCAATCATCGACCAGATCACCACCGCCCACCAACGGCTGGTAGCCACCAGATCATGGAAATCACTACGTTGCCGCGTTACCTGCAACAAGCCCTGGATCCGCCCGTCTTCCGCCACCAAAGGCGTAAACTGGGAAAACACCGACTCGCCATCCACCCTACGAAACGCGCCCCCGAGCTCACCACTGGCGATTACTTTTTCGGCGCTGGCGCTGTTGGTGACATCGGAATCTGCCACACCGAGACTGGCCACCCGGTTACCCTCGGCATCAAACACCGAGGCCCCGGAAATGCGCCCGATCTGGAAGATGGATTTCAGGGATTCTCCCAGTACCAGCTCATCGCTTTCGGCCAGCGCCTTGCTTACCGGGCCGCTGACCGCTCGGGCAACCAGTTCCAGGTCTTCACGAAGGCGATCATTCAGCGCCCGCTCGACCGCCCCCATGCCAATGTAGATGGCAATGCCACTGAACAGCAGCAGCGGCACCACAATACTGAGCACCAACGTTAATTGCAGCGACCGGAACAGTGCCCCGACCCGTTTTCCCAACAACGCCATAAACACCACTCTGCAAAAATGTCACAGCCTTTCTGCCACATGTGGCATTTTGCCACAAGGCAGATTACTGAGCTTTAACCATATAAAATACACAACCAACTGTTTTTTATGACTTTATACGAAAATTAAAACCTGGCACGGGAATCGCTAATGTCACAGTGACATTCACAACTTAGTGGCTGGACAACAGGTTCGCCCACATCAAAACCAGGAGTAAAGCTATGAACAAACTGCTTGTATCCATCACCGCATCTCTGGCACTGCTGGCAACCGCACCGGTTATGGCGCAAGAGAATCCCGCGCCGGCCGAACAGGGCTCCGGTTACAGCAATCCTGCCGCCGCAGGTACCCAAAGCACCAATTACAGCGATGCTGAACTGAAAAAGTTCATTGAGGCACAATCCGGTGTTATGGAAGTCCGCGAGGAATACATCGAGAAGATCGAATCGGCCGACTCTCAGCAGGAGGCACAGGAGCTGCAGATGGAAGCCAACGACGAGATGGTCTCCGTGATCGAAGACGTGGGTATCGACATCCCCACCTACAACGCCATTGCCACCGCATACAGCAGTGAGCCGAAGGTACGCAACCGCGTTGACGCTCTGATGTAATTTTCCTGCATCCGGTTCGTCGTCTGGCCCCGCTTCGGCGGGGCTTTTTTGTGGCTGTTCATCAGGCATTTACACATCGGCCTTTTCTCCTCAGTATGTTGTGTTACCTTTTCCCTTAAGACCCGAACGCGCCGGATTCTGGAGCCCTGAACACAATGACCAAACGCCACCCGCTTCTCAGCTTCAGCCTCGTTGCCACTGCGGCAGTGATGCTGCTGACCGGTTGTTCCGACAACGGCGACCCGGCAGCCGAGCAGAGTTCGGCGAATGGCAAACCAGAGTATCCGGTCACCTGGCGCTTTGCCCTGGAAGAGATTGAAGGCAGCGTTCAGCATCTTTATGCGCAGCAGTTCCGGGAACAGATTGAAGCGCTGTCCGGTGGCAGGATTGAGGTCGATGTCTTTCCTTATGGCTCTCTGGGCACCTCCGCGCAGCTGACAGAACTGGCTCGCAACGGCTCGGTGAACCTGGCATTTGCTTCACCCGGCCACCTGGCCGATACCGTTCCGGAGACCGGCCTGTTTAACCTGCACTTCCTGCTTCCGGAAGAACAGGAACCTGCCCGTCGCCTACTGGAAGCGCCGGCATTTATGTCCGCATTTGAACCGGCCTACCACAATGCTGGCCTGCAACTGCTGGGGTTTGTGCCGGAAGGCTGGATGACCTGGACGGCAAACAGCCCCCTGAGAACCCCCGCTGATTTCCAGGGGTTAAGATTTCGCACCATGACCTCGGAAACCGCGGCGGAAGCCTTCCGAAGCTATGGTGCAGATCCGGTACAGACGCCTTTCTCCCAGGTATACAGTGATCTCCAGCTCGGCAACATCGACGGCCAGAGCAACCCGGTGTTTGCTATTGAGGAAATGGGGTTCCATGAGGTCCAGAACGTCATGACCATGGCCAGGGCCTCACGGTTTATCGCATCTGTTGTAGCCAATGAGGACTGGTTCGCCGGTCTCCCCTCGCAGGAACGGGAATGGCTGCAGGAGACCATCGCACAGTTATCCGAGGAAGCCTGGACCATCCAGGAAGACCTGAACAAGGAGCGGCTGGAGACCATACTGGAACAGGGCGGAATCCGGGTCGTGCGGCTGACGGAAGCTGAAAGGGCGGCCTTCCGCGATGCGAGCCTGCCCGCCCGGCAACGCTTTATCGAGCTGACCGGAGAGAAAGGCCAGGCGCTGATTCAGCAGGCAACGTCGATTGCGGGTGACTAATCAGCCCTGCCCGGATCAGGCTTTCTGAGCCTGCAGATAAGGGTAGGAGACCATCGGGACACCCTCGTCACCACAGATCTCCGCGGCCCTTGCGGTCAGGTCTGAAATGAAACGCGCCTGCTCTCTGGGCTCCAGCGGGTAGGCTTTCAACCGATAGCACATACCGGCTTCCCGCGCGGTAACCGTGACCAGCACCGGCTGGTAGGTTTTGGTGAGCGGGCAGGCAAAGATCGCATCCCGGAACAGGCCCAGCATCCGGCCGACATCGTGGTTCGGGTCCAGAAAAACCTCGGCCACGCACATCAGGTTATCCGTGCCGTCATTGCCATTGGCCAGCAGCGTATTCCACAGCAGGCTGTGGGGAATCACAATCACGGTATCATCCAGCGTCACGATTTCTGCGGCCCGGGTACCGATACTCCGCACCTCACCATAGCGACCGTTCACTTCGATCCAGTCGCCCGGTCGGTATGGCATTTCATACAGCGCGACCCGCAACTCCTGGCCGGGCAACCCGGAAGTCAACTCCAGCTGCCCCAGATTCAGGCCGTTATGCAGCAACAACGCATGCAACAGGTGGCCGGATTGCCGGGCTGAACTCTGGGGCACGGCAGGCAGACTCAGCTGATCCAGTGGCGCCACCCAGCACTGGCGGCCCTCTTGATGTGCATCCCCTTCCCCTTGCTGCTGCGCCTCATCCTCGGGCCGTGCCCGAAGAGTTCGACGCCAGATAGCCAGGGCCACCCCCGGATTGCCCCGGGCCAAGGTGGCCAGATCCCGGGTAAACAGACTGTATTTTCGGTCGTCGTCCCCGCTTGGTGCCGGCAGTACATACAAGCCATCCTGGGTCATTCTCGCCGTCAGTGGGCCCTGCGGGCGATCCCCCGCCAGGTGCCCAAGCCAGTCCGTAAGACGATCCCCGGACAAAGGGCCCGGCGTCAGTGGCGCAAGGTGGAGTTCCGGCAGATACTGCATCCAGAACTGCCAGCACCAGCTGGAACAGCCAATGATGCCCTTACCCACTTTATCCAGCGCCAGGCGGGCGAAAAATTCTCTCAGCAAGCCAAGACCGGAGCGGTGTCGTAGCCAGAAATCCGCCAGTTCCGGTATTACCCAGTCATCGTCCTGAAGCTGGTGATCCCACCAGCCGGCAATGTCCTTTTCAGGCATTAACAGATTATCCGGCGGCGCAATCACTCGCCGCCCCGAGGCGTGCAACGCTTCGGCAATACCGGAGAATGGGGGTACCACCAGAACACAGGCCTTGCGTGACTGCACGCCGGACCGGCGCAACTGATCCAGCTCGTTCAATAAAACCCGGGCAAGTTCCTCACAATCCGGAACCGGGGCATAGTCCTGAATCTGGCGTTCCGACAGGGTAGGCAAATCATCCAGACTTCTGAACGCCTGTTCGTCAGGATGAATGCCCGCTTTTAACTGATCCAGAATATCCCGGAGACCACTGCGAATGGTTCTGCGGACGGAGGTCTCCGGAACCCGCCATTGCTCCAGAGGAATCAGCCCGCCAGGCAGGCATGGGTGATCAGCTTGGTTGTTGTCAGTCAACGGCGATACTCCGGGCCTATTCAGGCACCAGCCAGTCCATGGAGGGCGACAGCCCGAGCCGACCCGGGCCGGTCAGATCCGACATCATGGCCGCAAAACGTTCATCAAACCCCCAGGGCGGGTTCACAATCAGCATACCGGAACCTACCATGCCCCGCTCGGGCGGCTGATCCAGCATAACCTCGCACTGAAGAATCTTGCGCACCGAACCGGACGCTTTCAGCGAATCCACCAGCTTTTGCTCCAGGCCACTGGTTAACAGGGGATACCAGATAAGATAGACGCCATGGCGGCATTTTTTCCATGCGTCCATCAATGTCCGGGCTACGGCCTCATAATCGGTTTTAATCTCGTAAGAAGGATCAATCAGAGCCAGCAGACGTGGCTGTGCAGGCGGCAAGCATTTCAGGAGCCCTTTCAGGCCATCCTCATGGCGAACCTTCACCCCCGCTTCATCAGCCCACTGAGCAAGCTGACGCTCTTCGGAAGGGTGCAGCTCGAAAGCGGTGACGGAATCGCCCGGTCGGCAAAATTCCGCAAACCATGCCGGTGACCCCGGATACGTCTGCAGCGGCCCATTACCCGGGTTGTACCGCGCCAATACGTCCAGAATCGGCTGCCAGTCGCCGGAAGTCAGTTGCTCCCGGATCCGCCACAAGGCCTGGACACCAGCATCAGCTTCCCCGGTTTTTCGGGCCCGCTCGCTGCCCAGATCGTACCGGGCACTGCCCGCATGGGTGTCAAAACAGGCGACGGGGGTTTTCTTGGCTTGCATCATGGCCAGCACCAGTGACAGTGCGGCGTGCTTCTGAACATCGGCAAAGTTGCCGGCGTGAAAGGCGTGAAGGTAACTCAGCATAACGGGCTCCCGGAATCAGGAGCCCATTAAGCCGCAGTCGTCCTGCCCAGGCAAGCCATCAGCAAAGCCAGAGACCAAAAACACTCACCACTCACGACCTACGAGGGTGCCATGATCACTGCCTGGGTGCAGAATGAAGCCCCTGATCGACTCCTCCCGGGCTGTTGACGATTTCGTGGTGTCCCCCGGCTTAAGCACACCCGAGCTAACTGGTATGCTTGGCAAACATTTTTCCGGAGGACGGCCCTTTGCCAGCAACCAAACCCGACACCATCGACCAGCTCTACGGACTGATTGCCAACGAAGAGGACGCACGGGTCTGTAAAGACATCCCGGAGGACGCCTGTCGGGAAGTACCCCGAAACTTCTTCCTGATTCTGTTCAGCAATGTGCTCACCAAACTCGGAGACTTGCTGATCAGCCCCAAGACCGTGCTGGCCTGGCTGATGAGTGCCGTTGGCGCACCGGCTCTGGTAGCCTGGTTGGTGCCTATCCGGGAATCCGGCTCCATGGTGCCACAAATGGTGATCGCCGCCTGGGTGCGTCGCAAGGCGGTGCGCAAATGGTTCTGGACCCTGGGCAGTTTCGGGCAGGCCGTCAGCGTGGCTGCGATGGCGGCAAGCGTGTGGTTTCTTGAAGGCTATGCGGCCGGTGGCGGCATTGTCGCGGCGCTTATTATGTTTTCACTGGCCCGGGGATTCTGTTCGGTCTCCATGAAAGACGTTCAGGGCAAGTGCATCCCCAAAACCCGCAGGGGCCGGCTGTCTGGCCTGGCAACTACCATTGGCGGCACTGCCACGGTGGTGCTCACAGGGCTACTGTTCTGGGACCGGGGCGACCCCACCATTGCGTTCTATACCGTACTGCTCCTGCTCGCCGCGACGCTGTGGGTGATTGCCGGGTTACTGTTCGCCAATGTGGAAGAATACGCTGGTGAAACCGGGGGGGGCGGCAACGCCATCAACGAGGCATTTCAAAGCCTGTCGCTATTGCGGGACGATGCGCCCTTCCGGCATTTCGTCATTACTCGGGCACTGCTTTTATGCTCGGCTCTGGCATCGCCCTATTTCGTGGTGCTCGCCAAACAGGAATCCGATATCGGCTGGATGCTGGGTGTCTTTCTGCTCGCCAGCAGTCTGGCCAGCTCCCTGAGCGCCAGCTTCTGGGGTTGGGCCGCCGACACCTCCAGCCGCCGAGTGATGATTCGGGGTGCCGCCATGGCCAGCTCGGTCTGCCTGGTGGTTGGTGTTCTGGCGCTGGTGCTGGGCCCCGGGTTTGGCGGTGCCTGGTTCTATCCGGTCGCCTTTTTCGTCCTGAGCATTGCCCATGCCGGCGTGCGCCTGGGGCGTAAAACCTATCTGGTGGATATGGCCGGAGGCAACAAACGCACAGATTATACCGCCGTCAGCAATACGGTGATCGGGGTTCTGCTGCTGGTAACCGGGGGGATTACCGCCGCGCTGTCACTGATTTCAGACATCGCGGTGATTATCGTACTGGGGCTGATGGGCTTTACCGGAATGGTCAGCGCTCTGCGCCTGAAAGAGGTCACTGAAGACTGAGCATCCCGTTACTCGGGTGCCTTGCCGTCGTTCAGCGCCAGGGCGCCTTTAACAATGCGATAAATCACCCAGATAGCCATCCCCAGAAGGATAAACCAGCCAATAATAACCATCAGGGTAAGGGTGCCGATCACCAGCCACAGCAGGCCAATCCAGAAGGTGCGGATCTGCCAGCGAAAATGGGGCTCAATCCAGGTGCCACGCACCTCATCCATCTTGACGTAGTTGATGATCACTCCGGCCAGAGCAGTGACGAAGCCGAGGAGAACTCCCCCAAGCAACAACGACAACGCCTGCAGAATGTAGACAGTAATCGCCAGATTACGGGCCGCATCCGTACCCTGCGGTTTGTTCTGATTCGATTCGGCGGGAATAAACTCAGGCTCAGCCACGGGCAACTCCTTTCAACCAAACCCGCAGCATAGCAGCGAACCTCAGTGCCCGGAAGGCCGGTAACCTATCCGGAAACCACCCCAGTGCTTGCCGTTGACATAGATGGGCACCGACAGGTCATGCATGATCTCTCCGGTATCGCGCCGGTAGGTTTGCAACAGCATGTCCTGAGTGTGACTGCCGCAACGAATACCGGTGCGATCATTGAACAGTCGCTTGCTCCGGCTTTTCACCAGATCCACTTCGGGGTTACCGGTGGGCGGGTGGGCAAAATCCCGATTGTGGGTTGGCACGTAGCCATCCGGGGCGCAGGCAATGGAGAAGACGATGGCATCGTGGGAATTCTTGATGCTCTCCTGCACCGCTGGCAGCACCTGGTCAGTGAAACGGTCGAAGGCGCTGCTGTATTGCTGGGGGTTGGTGTTCGGGATCGGCTCTCGTTTCTTCTCGAATAGGGCCGATTCGCTCAGTTTGCCCTGCTGAATGGCCTGCTCAAAAAGCTCACCGATCTGGGCGGCTCCCGCACGCGCCTGATCAAAGAACGATCGGTGGTAACTTTGGCTACTGTTCAACGCAAACGAGGCATTGGCGTTTTCCGCCAGTTCCATCAGGGTAGCCGCCTGGCCCGCCAGAGAAGCCACACTGCTGTCGCTTTCAGCAATATGATCTCGCACCGATTCAATGACAGAGAACACCTGTTCCAGACTCTGCTCATTGGCCTGGTCAATCTCTGCAATACGGGCAACCTGCTGCTGCACCCGGTCGGATTGGTCGCGAATCAGATCCAGCTGCGCGCCAACGCTTTCAACGGATGTCAGCCCCTGCTCCACGGAGCGGGCCAGGTCCTCAATTCGGGCAACGATCAGGGAAGTATCGCCCTGGATTTCTTCCAGGGTTTCCGCTACTTCGCTGGTCGCTTGTGCAGTGCGCCCCGCCAGCTGTCTAACCTCATCAGCCACCACGGCAAAGCCCCGGCCCTGATCACCGGCCCGCGCTGCTTCGATAGCGGCGTTCAGGGCCAGCAGGTTGGTCTGCTCAGCAATGCCCTGGATGGTAGAGGTAACGCCCTGGATCTTGGTGGACTTTTCGTTCAGAGCCTGAATCAGACTGAGATTCTCTCCCGACTGCTGATGCACAATCCGGACACTTTCAATGGCGGAAACCAACGCCTGGCGCCCCTCAACGCTGACTTCCCGGTTCTGCAACGCCATGGTGGCGGCGTTGGTGGCCTGTTCGGACGACTCACGAACAGACTCGGTTATCTTGCCAGCGTAATCGGCCATCTGGGCGGTTTCTTCCACCTGCCGGTCGAGGCGTTTTTTCACCTGATCCGCCGCGTAGGACACTTCGGCAGCGGAAATGGCGTTCTTGTCGGCACTGTCAGACAAGGTTTCAACCAGCGCCTTGCCGGCACGGGCGTCCTCCAGCAACTGCTGGCATTGGGCTCTCAGGGGGTGATCTTCCGCAAGCGAGCCATCGTTCAGGCCGGCAATACCTTTCTCGATCGGCTCCAGTACCCGCACAATCAGATAACCGGCGGCCACCACCAGACCAAGCACCAGGCCAATCAACATCGAGGCCGCATCCAGCCCTAACAACGGTGCCACCCACAGACAGGCAATGCCGAGCGCAACAGCAATGCCCACCCCCCAAATAATTGCAGCGCGATCGAGTAAGCCCATGGTGCCCTCTTCTTTATCATTGCGTACGCAAACATTTTGTTATTTAAGGCCAGCGTTGAGAGTAAAGAAATGATTCAGGTTAATAACTGCTACTTTAGTGGATTCTGGATGCCACTATTGGCTCCCTGATCAATTTATCGGCAGATTTCCGGGAATCTGTAACAAAAAAAACCGCACCCCAAAGGGTACGGTTTTCAGGGCGGAACGTGACGGAGCGTTAGCTGCCGATCTTGCCACCGTCATCCTTTGTGATCACCACCGTGGCAGAACGCGGAATACTGTTTCCGCCGTCTGGCCAGTGACTGATCAGGTTGCCGTTCTCAAAATCATCACGGCTTGTTGTTGCGCCAGGGTGCTGCACGTTGATAAACATTGTGCGCTGGTCCGGGGTGGTGACAACGCCGGTGATTTCCTGGCCAATAGGGCCTGTCAGGAATCGGCGCAAAACGCCATTGACCGGGTCTGCAGCCAGCATCTGGTTATTACCGAACTGGGCAAAATCGCCACTGTTCTGGACGCTCTCACTGATGTCGGTCTGGATCCACAGACGGGAATCTGCGTCGAACCAAAGGCCATCGGGGTTAACAAATTTCTGATCATCATCCAGACCGGCATTCTGAAACTCCGAATCGTCCTCAGGACCAGCCAGCAGGAAGATATCCCAGTTGAATACCATGGCAGTGCCAGAGTCATTTCCTTCCTGCCAGCGAATGATATGTCCCCAGGGATTGGCAGCACGCGGGTTAGCTTCATCACTCTCTTCCCGGCGGGAGTTGTTGGTCAGTGTGAAGTACACCTCGCGGGTGTTTGGATCTACTGCCCCCCACTCAGGACGGTCCATTTTTGTAGCACCGACCGCATCGGCAGCAGAGCGTGTGCGTACCAACACATCCGCCTGGCTGCTGAAGCCATTCTCAGCAGTCAACTCACCCAAGCCAAAGACCAGGGGAATCCACTCGCCGGTGCCGTCTTCGTTAAACTTGGCGACGTATAAGGTACCAGAATCCAAAAGGTGTCCACCGGCCGTAGCGGCATGATAGGGCTGGGCGCTAACGAACTTGTAGATGTACTCAAAGCGCGCGTCATCACCGGAGTAACAGACAACCGGCTGCCCCTCGATTGCAGGAGCAAAGACGACCCCTTCGTGGGCAAAGCGACCCAACGCCGTGCGTTTGACCGGTTTGGAGGCCGAATCGAACGGATCGAACTCCACCATCCAGCCAAAGCAATGGGGTTCATTACGGAAGTCATCCGTTGCGGACGCGCCGGATGGAGTGGCGTTAAATCGGGTGTACTGCTCTTCGCCGCTCTGAGCCAGTTCCCACGCATAGCGGGACGAACCTGAGGAACGAACACCGTAGCGACTCTGGGAATCCGGCTGTTCAGCGGTATTGAGGAAGTAACCCGCCCAATTCTCCTCAGACATCATATAAGTGTTCCAGGGTGTTACGCCATGGGCACAGTTGTTCAGGGTTCCACGGGTTTCGGTACCGGCCGGGCTGAACTGGGTTTTGACAAAATCAGAACCCCGGACGGGCCCGGAAATTTCCATCGCGGTCAGGGCGGTGATCCGACGATTGAACGAATCTCCTTGCACAGGCGCCCACACACCGCTGGCATCACGCTGCACCCGGTACACGGATACACCGTGCGCATTCATTTCACGAAGCACCTGATCGGTATCCCGGGTTGACTCATCAATCATCGGGAAAGAACCGCTGCCGAAGTTCTGACCTTGGGCAGCTTGATGCATGAAGCGGGGTTCGATGTATTCGTGGTTCAGGACAAGCAAACCATCTTCCGAGCTCCCCTCAATCGGGAAGTAATGCATACCGTCGTGGTGGGAGCCGATCTGGGCCGCCTGATCGGCACCGGAATTATCCAGTGAAAACTCAGGGAAAACGCCCTCGTTAGACAAGATCGGGTCGCCCCAGGCGCCAATCACACGAGCAGAATATCCTTCAGGCACGACAATGGAGTCTGCCTCACTCACGGGAACAGCCTTAAAGCCTACAAGGTCAGGCGCCGTTGTCGAACCGCCCGTACCGCCAGAGGAGCTTGAACCTCCGCACCCAGTCAGAGCTGCCCCGCCAAAAACGCCTGCAACGGCAGCTGCAAGACCGCCTTTCAAAACGCCACGACGGGCGAGACGGGCCTCAAGAATAGAGCCGAAGGTGCGATTGCCGGAGTTATTACACTCAGGCTCGTAACCTGGGTCTTGATGAACGGGGTTGAGATTACGCTTATCCATGGTTTCTCTCTCTTTTCGAGTTATGTTTCGGAAGCCTGATGGTCGCTATTAATCATTGCGTTTGGTTGACGATGTGATTGCAAGTACTGGTCATATTTATGACAGCGGCTGCAAAGCTTTTGTCACGTATAAACAGGACAATAGGCGAGTAGATAACAAAATCGCGACTCAGGGAGTTTCAATGAAGTTACGCGCTGGTGAGCCATTTCCAGATTTTGTATTGCCGGCGGTGGGTGGAGCAAACAGGCTTTTCTACGAACAATATTGCGGGAAGCCTGCCCTGCTCATCATCAGTGCCTCTCCACAGAGGTTTGAAGCACTGGAGAGGATGGAAAATGCCAACCTCACAATCTTAGTGTTCGGCAAGTCCCGCTTAGGTCCAAGTGGTGGCCCAGTCATTAATTTACCTGAACGCCTTTGTGAAAAGCTGGATGCAAACGCCTCCACGGCGACGAAAGCTGTGTTACTGACTTCAAGATTGAGGATAGAAAAGATCTTCGATACCCCCTCGCCTGAGTTACTGGAAGAGGTGGCAATGCAGGTTGCGCCATTAAGAGAGGTGGGGCGCATCGTCACGGGAGCGGCACCGGTTCTATTCGCAGACTCGATCATCGAGCCAGACCTATCCCTGGCACTGATTGAAATGCATCAATCGGATAACTTCGAGAGCAGAATAAATCGAGGTATCGGCAGCGAGCAGAAGCTAAAAGTCGATCCCCGTGTCAAGTCTCGCTGGGATCATCCGCTGATCGATCAGGGCCTGATACAGCAGCTTACTGCCGAAATAGCACGAGGATTGATACCAGCGATTACACGATCATTCCACTTCAAGCCCACTCGGTTTGAGGGCTACAAAGTTGTGGCCTACAAATCGACCGACAACGGCTGTTTCGGTTTGCATCGGGATAACGTCGCGGAGGAGGTGAGGCATCGGCGCTTGGCTTTGTCAATTAACCTGAACACTGACTTTGAAGGTGGCGAGCTGTATTTCCCAGAGTACTCAACGGATCTTTACCGTCCTGGGGCAGGCAGTGCGCTTGTCTTTTCCGGGAGCTTACTACATGGAGTAAAGCCTGTTACATCGGGCGTGAGGTATGCACTGATCACTTTCCTCTGGTAATACGTTCACGCAAATCAACATCCAGTAAAGCGGCAAGGCACATAAGTGCGCCTTGCCGACCCAGCAACTTCGAGATTACTGCACCATCTCGTCATAACCCTCTTCCATGGCATCACCGGCTTCATCGCCCATTTCTTCACCGGCTTCTTCGGCACCTTCCTTCATCTCGCCCCAGGCACTTTCATCCTGACCCGTGGCGTTTTCCCAAGATTCCTCGGCAGCGTCGGTGGCATCATCCATCATCTCGCCGGCGTTCTCGCCCGCTCGCTCAAAATCCGCACCTTCGTCGCTTTCAGAACTGCAGGCTGCCAGACCAAAAGTTGCAACCAAAGCCAGTGCGCTCAGTGTGAGCTTGTTCATAACATATCCCTCTGTTGATACATGTTTACGACACCAACAGAGTAGGGCCGATGCCCTTTAGATAGCAATTACCTGCCGATTACTCTTTGGTTAACCGCTGGCCGTCCACCATGATGACATGCTCCACGCCGACCACTTTACCTTTCCCCAATACCAGAAAGTCATGACCGGCGCGGCTCAGGAGGTCGCGGATAACTTCATGCACCACGCATATCTGCCCTGCCGGGTCCCGATACACGATCTCGGCCAGTTGCCGTGACCGCACGTATTCGCGAAGCCTTTCCTGAACGCTCCAGGAGATGATCGCAGGAGAAGGATTTGAGGCGCTCATAGTTTCTTCCCTGTTGTTCTTGTTTTGAGAAAGTCTGGACCAGAAGCGCAAGTCTTGCCACTTCCAATGAAAGACCACCTGAGCCATCCGAGGCTCCGCCCGGTGTTGACCCCTCAAGCATTGTCATTCGGGGCCAAGGTCTCCATCGACCACAAACGACTGTTGAATTGCAAGATTGTCCGACATAAATTGATAAAACAATAACCCAAGAACACCCACGGAGAGTCAGACATGAACGCCAAAGTGAAAGGTGCCCCGGATTCCCAACCAGTCGAAACCACCTGGAAGGACCCGAAACGATACATGTGGCTGCTCGGGCCCGCGCTTCCCGGCATCGGCCTGGCGGCGTTAACAGGCTATGCCCTGGCCCCGAAGAAACTCAAGGCCCTGGCTTGGACTGGTCCGGCCCTGGTGCATGGCATCATTCCCGCACTGGACCGCGCCATCGGTGAGGACAAGAGCAACCCGCCCGAAACAGCAGTGAAGTCCCTGGAGCAGGACAAGTACTACGACCGCATTGTGAAGGCGTTTATACCCACCCAGTACGCCATGACCTTCATGGGCGCCTGGCTGGCCAGTCGCAAGAAAACGCCCCTTGAAGACAAGATCGGCCTGACCCTGACCGTGGGTGCCATTAACGGTGTAGGCATCAATACCGCCCACGAACTGGGCCACAAGTCCAACAAGCTGAATAAACTGATGGCCATGGCGGCACTGGCGCCCACCGGCTACACCCATTTCGTGGTTGAGCACAATTTCGGGCACCACAAGCGAGTAGCCACCCCGGAAGACCCGGCCAGCAGCCGGATGGGCGAGAGTTTCTGGAAGTTCCTGCCGCGCACGGTGTTTGGCGGTATGAAGTCAGCCGTCAAGATCGAGAAGGCGCGGCTTGAGCGGAAGGGCAAGAGTTTCTGGAGCCTGGACAATGAGTTGCTGCAGGGCTGGGCGATGAGTGCCGGATTCTTTGGTGCGACTACGCTGATCTGTGGCCCGAGGGCGGTGCCCTTCCTTGCGGCGCAGGCGGTGTACGGTGCGAGCCTGCTGGAGAGTGTGAATTACATTGAACACTATGGCCTGCTGCGCCAGAAAGACGAAAACGGAAAGTACCAGCGGACTCAGCCGGAACATAGCTGGAACAGTAACCATGTGGTGACCAACCTGTTCCTGTATCAGCTGCAGCGGCATTCAGACCATCACGCGCATCCGACCCGGAGTTATCAGGCCCTGAGGCATTTCGAGAAGGCGCCGCAGTTGCCCGGTGGTTATGCGTCGATGTTGTTGCCGGCTTACCTGCCACAGTGGTGGTACGAGACGATGGATAAGCGGGTGATTGATCACTACGAGGGGGATCTGTCGAAGATCAACTGGGATCCGGATCGTAAGGACGAGCTGATGGCCAA
>JAJUKC010000105.1 GCA_029264995.1 Marinobacter sp.
ACACCGACATATGGGGGAACAGCGCGTAGTTCTGGAACACCGTATTCAGCGGACGGTGCTCCGGCGGCGTATGGGTCAGATCCTGCCCGCCAAGGGTGATGGACCCTTCATCCGGGTGCTCGAAACCCGCCATCATCCGCAACAAGGTGGTCTTGCCGCAACCGGAGGGCCCCAGGAGGGTAATGAACTCGCCGTCAAAAATGTCCAGATCCAGTGAATCCAGCACTTTTTTGCCGTCGAACTGTTTGGTGAGATTGCTCAGAGATAGCAGTGTCTGTTTCATCGGCCCTGCCCAAAGTTTGAGCGGCGTATTTTTCCAGAAACAGACGCAAACAAAAAGGGGCGTGCGGATATTCCCTGACCACGCCCCTCCTGTTTTCCAGCCCTGTCAGGCCCGATTGTCACGCAGCGGTTTTACTGCTCCGCGACACTGTTCAGATACGCCTTGTCCGAAATGTTAGTCCAGGGGCGCACCTGCTTCAGGTATTCACGCTGTGAGGTGATGATTTCATTCGCCAGTTCGTCTTTCTCGGCAAATTCATCCAACAGGCGATTGGTGGTTTCTCGAAGGGCGGTAATAACCTCCGGAGGAAACACCTTGTGGGTCACATCCGGGTATTCCTGCTTCATCTTCTCCCAGGCCACACCGCTTTCGTGGGTGCTCTGGATATACATGTCATAGGCGGCGGTACGCATGGAGACCCGCAGGATGGCCTGCAGATCAGCCGGCAGCTTGTCCCAGGTTTTCTTGTTGATCAGGAACTGCACTTCGGCGTTTGGCTCCTGCCAGCCGGAGTAGTAGTACTTGGCAATCTGGTGAAAGCCCATCTGCAGATCCAGCGCCGGGCCAACCCATTCAACGGCATCGATGGTGTTGCGCTCAAGCGCGGTATACAGCTCGCCCGGTGGCAGGTTAGTCACCGCCACGCCCACTTCCGACATAACCTCGCCGGCAAAGCCGGGGGTGCGCATTTTCAGGCCTTTCAAGTCATCCAGGGACTTGATCTCCTTGCGAAACCAGCCCCCCATCTGGTTGGCGGTGTTGCCACCCGGGAAGGAGAGCAGGCCATAGGGCTCATACACCTTCTGCATCAGCTCCATGCCTTCGTCGTGGTAGAACCAGGCATACATCTCCGGCGCAATCATGCCGAAGGGTATGGTGGTGAAGTACATGGCGTTGGGAATGGTGCCCTTGTAGTAATAAGAGGCAGTATGGCCCATGTCGTACTGGCCGTTACGGACCAGATCGAAAATACCGAAAGGGGCTTTGTGCTTGTTGGAGGAATCAATGCGGATCTTCAGCCGACCGCCCGACATTTCCTCGGCCATGGCCGCCATGTTGCGGGGCGCATCCCCCAGCAAGCCGGAATTGGGGCCCCAGGTTTCCGCGAGACGCAGGGTATAGGTTTCTTCAGAGACCGCAAATGGACTGGCCAGCAGGCCAAGAGTGCTGACCGCCGCCAGCAGGGTTTTACGCAGGGACATAGTGTTGGCTTCCATTGTTATCGGTTTTTGATTCAAACATGCCTGAGTGATCCATCATAACGACGAAAGCCGACCGCGCCAATCTGGCGGGCCGGCTTTCTTATGAGGGCAATCAGACCTTGAACTGACCAACCAGCTCGCGCAGGTTCTCACCCAGCCGGGCCAGTTCGTGGCTGGCTTCATTGGTCTGGGTTACGCCGGTGTCGCTGCGCTGGGCCGCATCGACAATCCGCACCACGTTCTGGTTGATTTCTTCCGCCACCTGGCTCTGCTGTTCAGCGGCGGTGGCGATCTGTGTCACCTGATCGTGAATCTGGGTCACCGAGGTCACGATGGTGTTCAGTGCACTGGTGGCATGATTGATGCGCTCAACCGTCGCCTCCGAGCTCTTGCGGGAGTTGTTCATGCGCTCCACCGAAGCTTTGGACTCCACCACAAAGCCATCAATCATTTCCCGGATCTGATCAGCCGATTCCGCTGACCGCTTGGCCAACTGGCGCACTTCGTCGGCAACCACCGAGAAGCCGCGACCGTGCTCGCCGGCCCGGGCTGCCTCAATGGCAGCGTTCAGGGCCAGCAGGTTGGTCTGCTCGGTCACCGCGTGAATCACATCCAGCACCTGCTGAATATCGTTCGACTTCTCGGCCAGGGCATTGATGCTGCGAGCGGTATCTTCCATTTCCTGGGACAGCTGATTGACCGCGCCCTGGGCACTGTTGATGGTCTCTCCACCCTCTTTGGCCATGCGGTCCGCATCGGAAGCTGCGCCTTCCACCTCATTGGCGTTGCCGGAAATCTGCTGAATCGTCGCCGCCATTTCGTTGATGGCCGAAGCAATCTGGTCGGTTTCTGAACCCTGTTCCTGAACCGATTGACGGGTTTCATTCGCCACCCGGCTGAGTTCTTCAGCCGCCGACGCCACCTGGTCCGTGGTAGACCCGACCTCGCGGATGGTGTCCTGAATCTTGATGACAAAATGGTTGAAGCGGCGGCCCAGAACGGCCAGCTCATCTTTACCATCTTCCGGCAGGCGCTGGCGCAGATCGCCTTCACCGTCGGCAATTTCCCGCATCATGTCGCTGACCTTGTTCAGCGGCGCAGTCACGGTGCGGCCAATCACCAGACCAATGATCAGGGAGATAACCACCACCACAATGGTCACCAGAAGGATAAAGCCCATGGCGGATGCCATAGCATCGTCGATTTCCTTCTGGGCGGCGGCCACCACCTTCTGGATGTCGGTCACGTAGACACCAGCACCGATCATCCAGTCCCAGCCCGGAATGATCGTGGAGTAGGAGACTTTCGGTTCCACTTGGCCAGTGGCCGGGTTCGGCCACTCGTAGAGCATGAAGCCATCGTCGCCCGCCGCGTCGAACAGCCCGCGAACCAGCTTCTGGGTGTTCGGATTGGTGGTCGGGCCCTCTTTGGACGGATCCGGCGCATAAGCCAGATTGAACAGGCTGCGATCATAGGCGAACACGTAGTTGTTCTGGCCGAACTCCATGGAACGCAGCCGATCCCGGACTTCTTCTTTGGCATCCTGTTCACTCAGCCCGGGCCGAGCCTTGGCCTCCATGGCAACAGCCTTGGCCGCCTCAACCAGGTTCTTCAGGCCTTCCTTGCGAGCCTCCAGCAGTTCCTGCTCAAGGCGTTGCAACTCTGCCTCTCCGTTGGCCCGGATCTGGTTCGCCGTAATCCATGCAATTGTTCCAGCCGTAATCAGTACAGGCACCAATACACCAATCAGAAGCCGTGTTCTGATGGTCAGGTTGCTCATGAAGGTCATGGTCTTCGCTCCGGGGTCATTTCTTGTAATCCTTTGATTATGCACAAACGCAGCCCGCACTCCGTTGCAGTTTGTTAAAAGCTGTATACCAAATGCAGGTCAGGAACAGGTTTTTATGTAAACAAGCCCGTCATATCAGCGTCATACGTCTAAATACGTATCGGCCGTCATGTAAACGACTTGAGGCTGTGTCAGACTAAGGTCTGAACATTCAGCTCATGAGCAAGCATGCATGAAACGGCTTTTTCTTATCCGCCACGCCAAATCGAGCTGGGAAGACAGCAGCCTCAGCGACCGGGAACGCCCTCTCAATGACAGGGGCCGGAGCCAACTTGCGCCACTTGCACGAACCCTGAACCGGCTCGGCGCCTTGTCCGGCCCTGTCTACGCAAGCCCCGCCGTGCGCGCCCAGCAAACGCTGACCGGTGCACTCAGCGTCGACGCCCAGCCGGCCCAGGTCTGCACCGAAGATGAGCTTTACACCTTCGACTTCAAGCGTCTATTACGCTGGCTGCAGAATCTGGGCAACGACCAGAACCGCGTTACCATTATTGGCCACAACCCGGCATTGCTCGAGCTGGCCGCCTTTCTGGTACCCCAGGCCCCGTTCGAATTGCCAACTGCCGGCATCCTTGAAATCCGGCTGTCGGTGCGAGATTGGAAGAAGGTGGATAAAAACAAAGGCGTACTGGAAACCTTCCTGACGCCCCGTGACTTCAGTTACCGCGAATTCCGGCGCAAGAACCGAAAAGCCAGCCCCGGCGCCACCGATCTGGACAAGAATACGCTTCCGGAAGTTTTGCAGCAGTTAAGCAAGCAGCTGGAACAGCTGATCCCGGGGGTCATTCTGGGGCTGGATGACGAATTCCTGCACCAGTACCGCATCGCCCTTCGCCGCAGCCGGGCCATTGCCGAATCACTGGCCGAGATTACCGGCGATCGCCGGTTACAGGAGCATATCCGCGAGCTGAAGCAGCATGCCCGTGCCACCAGCGCCCTGCGGGATCTGCACGTATTCCTTCAGGACCTACCCGACCTGTGCCGCGACAACCCGGAACTCTGCACCACACTGACCGGCTGGGCCCGTTTCAAGGCAGAAAAAGCCCAGCGCAAACTGGCCAAACGACTCAGCCAGAAACGCTACCGCCAAAGTCTAGAGCGCTGGCAGGGCTATATTGAATCCAAATCCTTTCATAAGCTGGCTGGAGAGCTTCGAAAAAAAGACATCCAGGCCGCCGCAAACCGGCGCCTGAAACAATTCAACCGGAAAACCGCAGAACTGCTTCATACCGCCCCGGATGAAGCCCTGCACCAGCTGCGCAAGACCCTCAAGCGTATCCGCTATCTTCTGGAACTGGATGCCCGGTACAGCAAGCCATTCCGGAAAGAACTGCGCCAACGACAGGATCTGTACGGCCGTTTCCACGATCTGCATGTCCAGATCGAGCTAATCCGGCGATTCCTCGCCGACCATCCGGAGTACGACCAAGCGTCACTGCCTGGCAAACTTGAGCGAGAGAAAGCCAATACCCGTCGGCAGATACTGGCCATGGGTGGACTGAAGGTCTGAAGCCCGGTCAGATCCGGATCATGCGGGCCTCAAGAAGGAGGTTCGGGCCGAGCTTGGCCACCCGGACCTGTTCCGGATTCAGGCCCAGGTCTTCCAGGGTCTCATGGATGTCGTCCAGTGCATCGTCTTTCGGTGCCGCCAGCAACAACTCCCGAACCGATTCCAGCACCATCTTCACAGGCACTGTCATAAAGTAGACCGAAATCACCAGCATCATGACCGGGTCGGCATACACGGCCAGCTCTGCCCACGGACTGCGTTCCAGCAACCAGGCCGCGCCAAAACCAATCATTACGGCAGCGCTGAGGGCACTGTCCATCAGCCACTGACGCTGTTCTGCTTTGACCAGCCCCGAATCATTGCGCAGGCTCGACCAGCGCAGATACGCCCAGACCGCCAGGCACCCCACCACGTTCACCGCACCAAAGATCATTGCCATGTCGGCCGCCACGGCACGACCGCCCTGAAACAGCGACACCACCGCCGATACCAGCGACATGATACACACCACTGCAATCACCAGGCCTTTCACGGCGATCACCAGCGGCTCCACGGCCCCCATCCCGAATGGGTAATCGTCATTGGCCGGCCGGCGCACCAGGCGGGCGGCATAGAGTGACAGGAGCGACAACCCGAGGCTGATCAGCGAATAAGCTCCGTCAAAGAGAATAACCAGGGAATCGACCCAAAGGCCCCAGGTAATACCGGCGAGAGCAAACAGGCCCGCACCCACCGCAGATAATGTCAGCGCCAGATTTTCCCGCGCCAGAGAAGTAAACATTTTGACCTCCTGAGAATTGCCGGCCATATTATCGGCATCATTCAAAAGGCGTGAGTCGCTGAGCGACGGAAAATCCGTCGCATAGGTAACCCCATGAAAACCTCCCAGATCAAAACCTTCCTTTCCGTGGTGCGCTACGGCAGCGTAGCCGCCGCTGCCCGGGAGCTGAACCGTAGCCGCACCACGGTCAGCACCGTGCTCGCATCGCTGGAAGATGAACTGGGCGTGGAGCTGTTCGAACGCAGTGGCAATCAGCTGCACCTGACCGCCATCGGCCAGTCCATCCTCACTGACTGCCGGCGTTTCGACCAGGTGGCCGGCCAGATACTGGCCCGCTGCCAGCACCACCTGAGCGGGGCGGAGTCGGTACTGCGCATTGCCCGGGACGACTCCATTCCAGAGGACATCTGGCGGGATATCCTGCGCCGGCTGAAGCAGCGCTACCCGCAAACCAGCCTGTCGGTCTACCTGGCCTCACCCCGGGAGCTGCCACCCCTGGTGCGCAACCAGTCCGTGGATGTGGCCTACGGCCTGATGCCGGAATTGCTGAACGAAGGCTATCAATGGTTTCGGGAACTGGCCGACGTGCGCATGCTTACCGTAGCAGCTCCGGATCACCCCCTGAGCCAGCTCAAGCGGGTAACTCAGGACGACCTGATCAGCCACACGGAAATCACCCTGGCCTACATGCAGGATTCACTGCTGGTGGCAGAGTCCCCGGAAACCGCCAACTACCTGGCGTTCACCCAGTACGAACTGATCCGGGACGCGGTGATGGACGGAGCCGGCTGGGCCGACTTGCCGTTACCGTTGATTGCAGAGGCGTTAAGAAAGGAACAACTGAAAACCATCCACCACCGAAGTGCCCGCTGGTGGAAGGTA
>JAJUKC010000078.1 GCA_029264995.1 Marinobacter sp.
AAAGTAATGGTATTCACCTCATATAATGAGGCGCCCGGCTCCGGTAATTACTGTTCTGAGAAAACGGAGCCGGACTACCAATATGCCACCATGCACACCGGCCTGAGGCCCTGATTGTTTACTGCAGGTTCCAATTCTGCAGAAAGCCCTTTTTTCGGCAGATCATCCGTTCATAAGTGGAAATCATGATGGCTGCGTGGGGGGCCTTGGTCAGGCGCAGGGTTTCAATCCGGCGTTCCAGGCGCTGCACTTCATCGCAGATCTGTTGCTGTACGTGGGAGCGGACGCTGTCATGCTGATCAAGCTTGACGCTACGCTGCTCAGGCGGGGGAAATTGCGGCTTTTCCATAGTTAACCTCGTCCAATGAGTGTGGAAAACATCCTTATTGACTAATGCCAAGTGTGCCGAACTGTCAGACAAAGTGCAATTAGAATGAACAAGCTTTCACTTTTTTTGACAGATCCTGATGTCAGGCCTTGAGCGCCAAGGCCTAACGCCTTAATAAAACGCTCAGGCCGCCACCAGTCTCCGCTGGTTTTCCGGCAACACCGGGAACTGCTTGCAGACAGTGTAGACGAAACGGGCCAGGGCCGGTAAGTGATGACCTACAATCGGAAAACCGGTGTTCAACAGGCTGACGGAAATATCCCGGGCCGGGTCCGCCCAGCACAGCTTGTTGATCAGCCCGACATGGCCAAACGCATAACGGCTTTGCTGGCCCCACAGGCCCACGGGATTGCTGCCCAGCATCATACCGGCACTGAACCGCATGGGCATCAGCATGGTCCGGTCCATCTGCAATGAGCCAAATTGCTGAATGGCGCGGCGAACCGTGAGTTCACTGCAGATGCGCTTGCCATTCCAGATACCACCATTGAGCATCATCTGGAAGAAGCGCCCCATTTCTTCGGCTGTGCCGCACAGATTTCCGGCGGGGATCACCGCCTCCTGGAAGCGTGGGTCGTTGGTGACTCTTTCAACCGTACGGATATCACCGCCCAGCGCCCGATTCACCACCCAGGACACCGGAAATCGGGGTGTCGGCCCGGTCGCATAATTGCTGGCCAGCTCATGCAGGTGTTCGGGGGCAATGCCGTAGGTAAACCACTTCATACCCATGGGTCGGCGCAGGTAACGATCCAGGTAGTTTTCAATGGTGTCCCCGGTCACCTTTTCCAGAACCCGCTGCAACACAAAACCACCGGTAATGGCATGGTAGGCCACCTTGGCGCCGTCCACTTCCACCGGCCTGGCGGCGCAGAGCAACCGCCAGATTTCGTGGCGGTCCCAAAGCACATCGATGGGGGTTTCCCGGGGTATCGCAGGGATACCGCCCCGGTGAGAGAGAATCTGGTGCACAGTAATCGTGCGCTTGCCGTTACGGGCAAATTCCGGGCAATAGTAGGACACCGGGTCCATCAGGTTGACCAGCCCCTGCTCGGACAACATATGCATCAGTAACGCGGTGACTGCTTTGGAGGCGGAAAAGAAACAGATCGGGGTGTCGGTGGTCATGGGAATGCGCGACAACGAGGCCGGATCGTGAGGACCATTACCCCGCGCGTGCCCGAGCGACCGGTGCAACACCTGCTCGCCCCGATAACGCAGGGACAATTGAATACCTGGATGCACTCCGGTTCTGTACAGAGCCTCAACACTGCGCCACACAGCGTCGGCGGCATCGCTGTGGAGTCCGACCCGATCCGGGCGTTCACCGGCGGTGTCGCGAAAAGTCACCGGGGTCAGATCCCGTGGCACATCACAGGTATGCAAGGCACGGCGGGCGAGTGAATGCATGATAAACGCCTTATCAGTCTTGTTATTGGTTGGTGCGCCAGAGGTTTTCAGCCAGGACCGGAAAACGTGACTATCTGAAACCATTATGGACTGGCTGAACCGCCTGTGCCATGGCGATACAGTTCCGACCCTGTTTTTTGGCCCGATACATCGCTTTGTCGGCGGCAGCGCAAAGCGCATCGAGCGTGTCGCCGTGGTCGGGAAAGACCGCCACGCCAATACTGATGGTCAATCGAATGTTGTGGCCGGATTCCAGCGCCACCGGCTGGTTACAGACGCGCTGACGCAAGCGCTCGGCCGTTTCCTCGGCTTCGGAAACGTCCATCTCCGGCAGAATAAGGACAAACTCTTCGCCTCCGAAACGGCCCAGGGTATCAACACTGCGGACACTGTCTTCGAGCAGGCTGCTGACGGAACAGAGCACAGAATCACCAGCAGCGTGGCCCCAGGTATCGTTGATTTCCTTGAAGTGGTCGAAGTCGATCCAAAGTAACGCGAGGGGACGATTGTACCGACGCGCCCGCTCCAGCTCCTCTGTCAGCACCCGTGAGCACTCCCGGCGGTTGAGCACACCGGTCAGGGAGTCCCGCGTGGCCAGGGCTTCCAGCTCGTTTTCCAGCTGCTTGCGGTCGGAAATATCCAGAATAATGCCCTCAAGCACCATGGTGCCGTCATCATCCATCACGCCGCAGCCCCGCTCCCAGACCCATATCTTCCGGCCATCCTTTCGGGTAATGGCGTATTCGACGGAGAAAGACTCACCTTTGCGGATCGCCGTTTCCACTTCCTGCGCTATCTGTTCTGAGTCTTCCTCATCCACCAGAGCGGCGTAGCTGGTGATGCGATTTTGAATCAGCTCCTCCGGCTGATAACCCGTCAGATCTGCGCAGCCCGCCGATACGAACAACATGGTCCAGTCTTCGTCCGGCAGGCAGCGGTACGCCATACCCGGCAGGTTATCCATCAGCACCGTCAGCTGTCGTTCACGGCAGAGGAGCGCCCGGCGCTGGTTAGCCTGCAGGGACAGCAGCAAGCGATCCTTGTTGAGCTGACGCAGAATCACCATAAACAGCACCAGGCCAGTCACCACCACAAACAGAAATCCTTTCCAGGTCTGTACCATCGCCAACTCGTGGGGATCCGGAAACCAGAGCTCGACGATGCGATCCGAGAAGGTAATCCAGATTACCCCGAACACCAGATACACCAGTGTTGCCCACAAAGCCCGCCTCAGCGGACTGTGGCTTTCTTTCAGTCGGGTCAGCTCCGAATAATCCGGCCGTTCTGGATCCATGCGAATTTCCTTGTTGCCTCTAGATTCCTATACAAAAAGTAGACAGTTACAGATCATGAGTCGAGAAGGATTTGCAGTTTCAGGCAGAATCGATGAGACTAAACGTGACACATAATCGCGTTACGGATAACAACAATGAAATAAAGGCATGAATACCCTCGTGGACAACGTGGTCTCTGGCATGGGCGGGATGCCGCCCTACGGGCTCTGTATGGACTGTAACGCCGAGCAGTTCCGCCAGTTGATCCGCTTTATGGCCACCCCTGCCGAAGCGGAGGGCCAGTGATGGAGCGGCGCCATTTTCTGCAACTACTGGTCAGCACCGCCATCGCCAGTCACTTTTCCCCGGCCGGCGCTGATGAAAGCCCGTTACCGGCCCCAGGTGAGTCTTCACAAAGCCCTTTGCCTTGGCGAAACTGGTCCGGCTCTCAGAAGTGTCTGCCAAGCAACCGTGTTGCTCCAGCCACCATCGAAGAGCTCCGGCATTTGCTGCAGAGCCCTGACAACGCGGGGTTTACCATACGACCCGTTGGGTCCGGGCACTCGTTCTCGGCCCTGGTACCCACCGACGGTATTCTGGTCTCGCTGGCGCGCATGACCGGTGTTCTGAGCCACGATGACCGGCAGTGCCAGGCTCGCATCGCTGCCGGAACCCTGCTGGGGCAGGTGGGCCGGCCGCTGGAAGACATCAACCAGGCATTGTTCAACATGCCGGACATCGATCAACAGGCCCTGGGCGGACTGTTGGCCACCGCGACCCATGGCACCGGCGCCGGATTTATGAGCCTGTCTGGCTATGTCGAGGCCCTCACGCTGATGACCGCCAGGGGCGAGCTGCTGGCCTGCAGCCGGCACCAGCACCCGGAGATTTTCCACGCCGCCCGGGTTGGCCTCGGCTGCCTGGGCATTGTGACCGACGTGACGCTGCAGAACACCCGACCTTACCGGTTGCGCAAGACCACCGAATGGCTACCGCTGGACGACATTCTGGATTCCGCCGATGCCCGCGCCGACCAGCACCGCAACTACGAGTTCTATTACATTCCGTTCTCCGGCATGGGTTTTAGCAGCCAGCATGATCTGACCGACGAACCGCTATCGGCCACCGCCCTGGGAGCCGCCGGCGCCCTGGCCTGGTTGCGACCAGAAGCGCGCCGGGACGGACATAACCCCTATTTCCAGGCCCTGGACGCGGCCCTTTCCAAAGCTGGCCTGGCAACCCCCACACTGGTGCTGGATCAGGCCAGACTGGAGCACAACCTGTCGGCCCTGAACAGCTACCTGAACGGCGAATACCATTACCGCATTGTGGTCAAATTACTGCCGTCACTGCCGCTTCTGCAACGGATCATGGCGGCCACCGGCAGTAATCGGCTGATGGTTTTCCACCAACCCTTTCTCAACACCGTGGCCGAGGCCCTGCCTCAGGCGGATGTGCTGATGGGCAAGCCGCTTCCGGTGGCCGCCGTTGACCGTTTCTACCAGCAGCTGACGTCCAGCACCAACGGTTTCCGGCCAGAACAGCAACTGCAATGGCTGGTGGATTCCCGGCAGCGGCTTGAGGCCTATGAAGGTTTTGCCCGGTCACAGCAACGCCGGCTGCGTATCAATCTCGAGATCGATATTGGCCTGCATCGAGGCGGATTCACCGATACCGGCGAACTGGCCCGGGCCCTGACCACCATTGACCGCTCGCCCTGGCTCAGTTTCAGCGGATTCATGGGCTACGAACCTCATATCATGAAGGCACCGGGGCCAGCAGCATGGCTGCGGTACCGGGCCATGGCGCGGTACCGGGACTATGTGGCCACCGCCGAGCAACATCTGGGGCGTTCCCTGGCAGGCCTTACGTTCAACAGCGGCGGCTCCACCACCTATCAGCTCTATCGCGGCCTGTCCGGAGAGCTGCCCGTGAATGAGCTCTCCGCCGGGTCCGGCCTGGTAATGCCCACGGATTTCGACCTGCCGACGCTGGCCGGTCATCTGCCCACCGCTTTCATTGCCACACCGGTCCTCAAGCTTCTGGAAACCACCCGGATTCCCGGTGCACCCGGGCTGGGCCGGCTGCAGGCGCTGTGGAACCCCAACCGGGCCCGCACGGCCTTCATATACGGCGGCAACTGGCCGGCAACGCCGGTGTCACCGGCAGGATTAACCGTTAATCCGGTCTACGGCCGATCCGGTAATCAGGAAATGCTGAATTTCGCCGATGGGCTCGATCTGGCAGAGGGCGACCGGGTGTTCCTGCGGCCGCACCAGAGCGAATCGGTCTTCCTGCAGTTTGGCGATCTGGCCGTCTTCGATCCGACCCGGGGAGCGATTACCGACCGTTGGCCGGTGTTCCGGGAAGGATGAACTCGTTGGCGGCACATGCTTTAATCGGTGCTACGTTCGATTCAACCAACAGGAACCGTCATGACCCCCGCAATCAACGCCGCCAAACAGGCCCGGGTGAATTACACCATCCACGAGTACGAGCACGATCCGGCTGCGGAAAGCTATGGTGAGGAAGCAGCGGAAAAAACCGGTGCAAACCCGGCCCAGGTGTTCAAGACCCTGGTGGTCAGCCTGGATGGCAAGGATCTGGCGGTGGGCATCGTACCGGTCACCGCCATGCTCGGTCTGAAACAGATTGCCAAGGCTGCCGGCGCCAAGAAAGCCGTCATGGCCGACAAACAGCTGGTGCAGCGCACCACCGGCTATGTCTTGGGCGGGGTCAGTCCCCTGGGCCAGAAAAAACCTCTGAAAACCTTCATCGACCAGTCCGCCGAGGGCTTCGACACGATCTTTGTCAGTGCCGGCAAACGGGGCCTTGAGATCGAACTGGCCCCCGCCGATCTGGCCCGACTGACCCAGGCCAGATTCGCTCCTCTGCAGCAGAGGTAAGGGGTGAACCACGCCAGCGACCTGATTCTCATCCGCACCACCCTGCTGCTGGGCGCCCTGGCTGGCCCGGATTGGCTCCACAGCGGTATTTGAACTGATCGGCCCTCCGATAACGCTGCTCCAGCTACGCAAAGCCGGCGAAACCGGACAGGGCTACCAGGAAGAAGCAGACGAATAAAAAACCCGATGAGCCTCAAGCGCACCGGGTTTCGGGGATTCATGCCGGGCCCATGGCCCGGCTGAAACACTGGCCTTACTTCACGGAATCCCGTGCCTCGGCCAGGATCTTGTTGAAGGTCGCGCTCGGCTGCATGACCTTGCACACCTTCTCCATGGGCGGGTGGTAGTAACCACCGATATCGGCCGGATGGCCCTGCACCACGGTCATTTCTTCCAGGATCTTGTCCTTGTTCTCCTCCAGCTGTGCTGACAGCTTGGCAAAGAACTCTTTCAGTTCCTTGTCCTCATCCTGCTTGGACAGCTCTTCCGCCCAGTAACGGGCCAGGTGGAAGTGAGAACCACGGTTATCCAGCTCGCCGGTTACCCGCGACGGAGACTGGTTATTTTCCAGCAGTCGCTCGGTGGCCTTGTCCAGGGTCTGGCCCAGCAGGCGGGCGCGCTGGTTGTTCTGCTTCTCGCCCAGCTCGTCCAGGGACACTGCGGTGGCCAGGAATTCACCCAGCGAATCCCAACGCAGGTGGTTTTCCTGGATCAGCTGCTGTACGTGCTTGGGTGCGGAACCGCCAGCACCGGTCTCGTACAGGCCACCGCCGTTCAGCAGCGGTACGATAGACAGCATCTTGGCGCTGGTACCCAGCTCCAGGATCGGGAACAGGTCAGTCAGGTAGTCACGCAGCACGTTACCGGTTACGGAGATGGTATCCTGACCACGGATCAGACGCTCCATGGTGTGACGGATCGCCATGACCGGCGGCATGATGCGGATGTCCAGGCCTTCGGTGTCGTGGTCTTTCAGGTACTTCTTAACCTTCTTGATCAGCTGGGCGTCGTGGGCACGCTCGTTGTCCAGCCAGAACACCGCAGGCATGCCGCTGGAGCGGGAACGGTTAACCGCCAGCTTGACCCAGTCGCGGATCGGCAGGTCCTTGGTCTGGCAGGCGCGCCAGATATCACCCTGCTCAACGTTGTGCTCAGTCAGCACAGTGCCGTCTTCAGCCACCACGCGAACGATACCGTCTTCCTTGATTTCGAAGGTCTTGTCGTGGGAGCCGTACTCTTCCGCCTTCTGGGCCATCAGACCGACGTTCGGCACAGTGCCCATGGTGGTGGGATCGAACGCGCCGTGGGTCTTACAGAAGTTGATCACTTCCTGGTAGATGGTGGCATAGGTGGACTCAGGCATAACCGCCTTGGTGTCTTTCAGCTTGCCATCACGGGCCCACATCTTGCCGGAGTTACGGATCATCGCCGGCATGGAGGCGTCTACGATCACGTCGCTCGGTACGTGCAGGTTGGTGATGCCTTTAACGGAATCCACCATGGCGATTTCCGGACGGTGCTCGTAGCAGGCGTGCAGGGCTTCCTGGATTTCTTCCTGCTTGGACTCCGGCAGCTGCTTGATCTTCTCAATCACGGAGGACAGGCCGTTGTTCGGGTTTACGCCGATTTCATTGAACAGGTCGCCGTACTTGTCGAACAGCTCCTTGAAGAACACCTTCACCGCGTGACCGAACACGATCGGGTGGGAGATCTTCATCATGGTGGCTTTCACGTGCAGGGAGAACATCACACCGGTCTTTTCGCAGTCTTCGATAGCGTCTTCGAAGAACTTCACCAGTGCCTTCTTGCTCATGAACATACCGTCGAGCACTTCACCTTCCTGCAGCGGCAGGTCAGACTTCAGTACGGTCTGTTCGCCTTTCTTGTTCTCGAACACGATGCGGGCGTTGGTGGCCTTGTCCAGGGTGACAGACTGCTCGCTGGAGTAGAAGTCGCCACCGCGCATGTGCGCCACGTGGGTACGGGATGCCGGGCTCCACTCGCCCATGGAATGCGGGTACTTGCGGGCAAAAGCCTTGACCGCAGCCGGGGCGCGGCGGTCGGAGTTACCTTCACGCAGTACCGGGTTAACTGCACTGCCCAGCACCTTGCTGTAACGGGCGTGGATTTCTTTCTCTTCGTCGGTCTCCGGATGCTCCTTGTATTCGGGCACCTTGTAACCCTGCTCGTTCAGCTCTTTGATAGCCGCACGCAACTGGGGAATGGAGGCGGAGATGTTCGGCAGTTTGATGATGTTGGCGTCCGGGTCCTTGGTGTACTCACCCAATTCAGCCAGGGCATCCGGAACCCGCTGGTCTTCCTCCAGGTAGTCAGGGAAAGCTGCCAGAATACGCGCCGCAAGAGAGATATCGCTGGTTTCGAACTCGATACCGGCCGGCTTGGCGAAGGTTTCCAGGATGGGAAGCAGTGACCGGGTAGCGAGGGCGGGAGCCTCGTCGGTCAACGTGTAGACAATCTTGGCTTTGGATGATGTCATTTTCGTCCTCAGGCTATTGGGTGGGTTCAGGACGGTCATGGCGCGGTCGGGCGTCTTGTGAACGTCCGGTCGGGCCAGTGACTGATTCGGAACTTTTGATAGACCTACTAAGATAGCATTTTTTGCGGAATGTTGATTACGATCTTAGTATAAGAACGTACGGATAATGCCTGATCTTCGGTTACAGGCCCATGAAATGGCGGGAATTTACGAAACTTTCTAACATTTGTTCGTTTTTCTGGCTTTGGAGTGATCGCGGTGGGGGAAAGCCCTCCCAAAACACGCTCCTTCGGCCCATCCCTGTGACGCTTGGGCTCCGCCATCCATGGCTCCGCACAGTTTTGGGAGGCCGTTCCACCAACGGTGACAAAGCCGAAGCGAAGCGGAGGCTTTGGCATCCGGTGCATGGCATGGTTATGTGGAGCCTGACTCATTGTCCTGAGGGACTCACCAACCTTCGTACCGTATTCCATTTTGTTGCAGGAAGCTCCCCTCTCTTTCGAGGTAACTTTCCGTTCGGCGAGTATAGTCCTCTCCTTCTTTTTTATGATCGTAAGGTTTTGCCTGATATCGCCCAACCTCAATGGCATTTTCCCCACGATTCATGATCCAGAGTACCACAGTACCGCCAGGTGCCAGCCCCAGCACAAGCGTGTCCCGAGGCCGAACAGCAATCTCACCAAAGCTTTCAAACGGTGCAGGCTCTTTCATTTTCTCCACAATCTCGTCTGGATTTTCCAGCTTGATCACAGCCTCGTAGGACTGCTGCTCCGCGAAAGAAAACCAACGTATCAGGAACAGTTCAGGGGTGGTTTGCCATTCAGCGCCGGACAGCGGAGCGCTTTTCCAGCAACAAGAGACAATCCCAAATGGACGACGCCAACCTATATCCTCTGACAAGGACTCAATATAAAACTTATCCACCCAGACATCGTAATGCCTGGGTGCCACAACACCAATACTCCGATAAGTCGAGTTGGGACCTGGCTTTGATCCTTCGGAGGCTGTCTGCTCCGAGCATCCTGACAACAAAAGTAGGCATGCACTGAGCACAAGGCCTTGAATTTTCATGGCGTTTCCCCTTCAAATCACTTGGTCTTGTTTGGATGGATAACACGTCGACCATATTTGGCCGGCTGAAACGGGTAAATCGGCCATGCGCCTTTCACGTACATTGTCAGGTAATGATCGGAGTGGTGGATATACCGTTGCTTCAATAGTGCCTTGGACTCCGGGGAGATCAGCAGTTCATTGCCATACCACACATGGGCGGCAAGGTTCCTGGCAACGGGTACAAGCTCTTGAGGTAAAGCATAGGAAGAATCTTTCGGATCGATTTCATCAAAAGGTACCCCCGCATCCACTGCTAACTTGTGCATCAGATAAAGCGGAATTCGGGAATATTCGCCCCGAACTTCTCGATCCAGCCACAGGCGAAGCGTGACATCTCCGCCAGGCAAACCACGTTGGCGCTCCTGTTCTATCTCCAGCGTAGCAAGCGGATTCAGTGG
>JAJUKC010000080.1 GCA_029264995.1 Marinobacter sp.
ACCGAATGGCAGGCATCACACGCAAAGCAGGCGCTCAGATCGTCCGCCTTCCGGGCAATGCCGTGGCTTTCATCCGGAAGGTGAGCCAGCACAGTTGTCGACCAGTCTCCGTTACACACGCCGACGATCTGCAAGGTGCAGGCCTGGCCCCGGGCTGCGTTTCGGATGTGGTTTGAGCGAATAGGTGTCGGTTTCTTCAGCATTTCAGTCCCCGTGGTACCGTGATCCGCCAGCTCCATAACCCCGGCCGCTTTCCCCGCCTCTGAGCTCCGCCAGCTGGCGGTGTGCAGATTTGAGTTGCTGGCTACGTTCCTTCAGGCGGATCCGCAGCTGAATCACCAGCTCATCCATTGCCAGGCTTTTACCAGTCTCTTTGCACACAACACCGGACGCCTCGCAGTTGTCGCATCGCAACTGGTAGAACATCGACTGCACGAATCCTGCTCCATGACAATGAGGGCAGGGCTTGAGTGGTCGCTTTTCCTGATTGAACGCCGGGCCTGCAGTCTTTTTCACGGCCTTAACACCTCACCTTTTGCGGCTCGCTTCTCGGTCAGAGCCCACGCCAGTCCTGTCCGGTGCGGCAGGTCATCCGGTATCAGAATCAGGCCCTCAGCTTTGGGCAGAAAGCCATCCGTCCCAGGCTCACATACCCGACAGATACCACCGTGCGTTGTGTGGCGCAGGCGGTCGCCCTCTTTGATCTCAACGCCGTTCACGTCCTTCACGCAGCACTCCCGTTCCGGTAAGACAGCCAGTCGAAGTCCAAAGCCTTGCCGCCGTTCTCGCGGAGCCGGTCAACCACGCGCTCTCCGAGGCACTTGCTCAAATCGCCGGCGGGCAGGTTGGTGACCACCACCGTCGGCTTTTCCAGCAGATACCTGGCATTGATCGCTTCATAGGCCACGGTCTGCTCGAACTCCGTGAAGTTCTGCATGCCCACCTCATCGATCACCACCAGCTCGGGCTTGGCGAAGTCGTCGTAAACATCCTGTTCGCTGTAATCGGCAGACTTCCGCCAGCTGCCCTTTACCTCACGCACGAGCTCAGCAAACGTCCAATAGGCGCCTGGCTTGCAGGTTCTCAGGATTACGTCCCGCAGCAGGGCACAGGACAGGTGAGTTTTACCGTTGCCCACATTGCCCAGCAGGATCAGGGATCGGCCCTCATGCTCCCCAGATGCCAGCAAATCGGCGTAGTCCTGAATCTTCCGAAGCACGCTGGCGGACTTGCCGTTTACCGGCTTGTAGTCATCGAATCCCTTATCGGTGAAGCGCTTGGGTATATCGCTCTGGGCTACCAACCGGGCCGCGCGTTGGCGTATCAGCTCCATCTGGCGCTGCTGTTCTTCCTCCCGCATTCGGGCCTGCAGGGCTTCTTTCTCGCACTCAGGGCAACCCTTCCAACCTTCGGAAACACGGCCCTTGCCGCTGTGATGCACATCGATGAAGTTTCCGTGCTGTTCGCACTCGCCCTTGCGGCGGTCATCGATTCCCAGAATATGATCCATTTTCTCGTCGGGCTGCCCCAGCAGCTCAGAAATTAGCGACCCCATCGGGCACCTCCTGCTTCAAGCCTTGGCTGTAATCGATCTCACTGAATCCCGAATGCCGGGGACGGTCAGGGAATGGTTCCGGTGGTGACCACTCGTTTTCGAATTCGCAGGAGGGGCCAAAGAACCGCTGGGCTTGCATGACATACTCGGTATTGGCTTTGCCGGTGGATTGGCAGAACTTCGCATAGCGGATAACGCCAGCCAGTATCACGGCAGGGTCGTGACCCTCCTTGGTCCTCGCCTTCCAGGCTTTGAACGCTTGGCGCTTCGGGTTGCTGCCGGGGCGTTTGGGGTATTTGCCCCACGCCAGTTCGAACTCCTGGGGGTAGGGCGGTTTTTTCTCAGCGTCGCCACCGGCTCCTGAATCACCCTGAGTCGGCTCATCGCTTGCCGATGGGCCAATAGGTTTTTCTATGGATTCAGGATTCAGAGAATCAGGATTCAGAGAATCAGGGCGATTTCTACCGTTATGGTTTTGTGGGTCTACCGTAGAGTCACCGTAGGTCTCCGGTAGGTCTACCGTAGGTTTACCGTTATCGTTCGGTATGTCTTTTTCCTGTTCACCGTGACCATTGGTTGGTGCGGAGGTAGGTTTACCGGTATCACCCTTGCCTTTAACCGGCTGGCGGGCGGCTTTAGTAGGTTTTCTCACGGTGTCGTAACCGGCCTTGCCCGGCAACTCGCTGCGCTTCTCCGAATGGTGAGGCGACTGGTGCTCGGCAAACTTCGTGATCAGGATGACTTTCACGCCCTGGTATTCGTAACGCTCCAGCAGGCCGAGGGCGCAAAGCTCCTGCAGGCCTGCTTCAACGTTCACGTTGTCGCAGGGGAAAAGCTCCATCTTGATGCGCTTCGGGCGATCCTCAAGGCGTCCCTCACGATCCGCCAGCATCCAAAGCCCGATGAAAAGGAGCCGGTGCTCGAAAGCCAGGTCAACCAAATCTTCATTCTTCCAGAAGCCCGGTTTGATGTTGCGTGCTCGCATTACGCGGCCTCCGAATTTTGTTCAAACAGCAGGTGTGTGTATTTACCATCCCAGTCCTTGCGCATTTCGAGCTGGCCCTGCTCGTACTGGGAATAGAGCCACTTGGCGCCTTTCTGGGTGAGCACGACCTTCTCGCAGGGGCGATCATCGCGGTTCAGGTATCGGCGTTCAGTGAAAAGCTTGTCGCGGTAGGCAGCGGCGCTCCGGTACCCGTGCTGGGTTTTCAGGAGCCGTTTGCGTTCAACCAGGAGGGGCTGAACCCGGTTAAGGTTGACGCCGTTGAGCATCCGGCAGAACTCAACCGGTGTGAGCCCGGCCTTCAGATTCGCGGCCAGATCGTTGCACACGGCGTTCAGGCGCTGGGTTTCGCTGCGGTAGTGGTCAACCTGCGAGTTCAGGTCCTCGATGACCACCTTGGCCTGGGGGCTGAGGTTCTGCAGCCAGGCAGGCGCGGTGTTTTGTTGCTCAAGCTCGTGGAGACGCTTAATCACTTTGTGTCGAAGCGGAATGCTGTATCCGGTAACCAGCGTCTCGGTCAGTTCTTTGTCGAGGTGGAAGACAGTCGTGTACCCGCGGGCATCCCGGTCTTCTCGAACATGGCCCAGATCTGGACCATCTCCCAGAGCATCAAGCATCGAGCGGATATCCCGGATCACATGCTTGTGCTGCTTACCGGTGAGGGTGGCAATCTCCCGGCTGCTCATTGTGAGCGCTTGGGTGTTCCCTTGAAGAATCAGATCAGTCATAATCGTTACCTCTTGAGTGATTAACCCGGCGAGGTGTTTCCGCACCGTTTGAGCCGGGTTTTCTTTTTTCAGGCCTCAGGCCTCTGGCCCCTTCCCCGTAACCACCACCCGAACCTCCCCGCCTGGCTTCACGATCTCGTCGCGCTTCAGGAATGGGTGTGTCCGAAAGTGGCTGTCATCGATTCCCAGAGCATCCGCCAGCCCATCACGGCCAGACTTGAACGCGGCAACCACGTTGTCGTCATCGCGCTGCCTGCGGTTGGGCGGATAGAAGTCGATGAACACGTGAATCTCACCGCCAGCGGCTACCAGATCGCGCAGGGGCTGCAAATCCCACTTGCCCTGGTTGATGGCATTGCGCGCTTCGATCTTGCAGGTGTATCGGTACACCTCTGCGGCCCGGGCTTTCTTTGCCCAGTGCCCCCGGCTATTCGGGCTTAGCGCCTTCGGTGGCCAGGGTAGGGTGATCTGCAATTTCTCCGGCATGACTGCTCCGCTGTCCGGTTTTGTTTTTCGTGACGTGTCACGATTCATGAAGCTGGCGGGCTTTCCGGTATCACCGCCGCGAACCTTTTTATGGAAGGTTAACCAGACCCCCTACCGGTGGGAGCCACATGCAGCTTGTCATCGCTGTTGATGCCTGAAGGCATCTTGGATGAGCCTGGCCCTTGCTCAGATCGACCAACGGGCCGCCATGCTTCTCAGTGTTTAACCGGGCGCGTACATGGCACACCCTCCCGGCACCAAGCTCATCTCAGATACCTGCCCGTCTTTCCGGGCTGTCAACGTGGTCACCTGGGGCGGAGGTCGTGACGGTCCTTTGGCCCACGCTGCTGGCGTTCTATCGGTGGTCCCTATCTCCACCTGCAATGTCGGCACCTCGGCTTTCGCCTGGCCAGCTTTACCGGCTGCTTCTGATAGCGCTGCAGCTCGCGCTTGCTGTGTCAAAGAATGGGGCTCCCGCTTCTGCTAAGCTGTTTCGCGCTACACAACCCAACTTTGAAAAGGAGAGCCCCATGGCCGAACCTGAATCATCCCAACGCATTGCTGCTGATATCCTCATCGCTACCATCCAGAGCGCTCAAAGCTCCGATGCAAGCGACTTCCTGAAAGAGCCGAAACAGATCGCGGATGCTTTCAAGGTGATACAAGCAGCAGTTGTAGAAACTAAGAGCCGGAAGAAGGCTTCTCAGAGCTAAATTCTGGCGCTGCATCGCCCTGGCGCAGTGTTGCCAGGGCCTTGTTGAACTGCTCTGCTTCAAACGCCAGGCCTTCACCACTAACCTTCGCGTACTCCACTACCTTCTCCATCCGCCAGCGCAGCTCTTCACTTGAAATCTCCGGCTGGGCGTCTGCTTTCAGTTCGGTCATTTCACGATCCTCAATTCACTGTACAAATAACCACCCATAGTCAGGCGGGTATTCCGCCAGCTCGTGAGTGGTTTAATGGAAACCATCAGGCGGCCTCTCCGGTGCGCTTATCTGCCGGGAGTCCGTCAGTAGGGTTCGGGTAGATGTCCGGGCGGAGTTCGTGAGGAGTCACTTTCCAGTCCGAACCCTCGCAAATGGATAGGGCCCGCTTTGGCGAAATCGGGCGGATGCCGTTAACCATTTGATACAGATATGCCGGGGCTACTCCGATGTGCTTCGCAAAATCGGTTCGGCCGCCTGGAGGCAATTGATTCAGAAAAGTTGAGAGTTTCATGGTCAGAAATGTAGCTTTTGCTATATCTAACGTCAATAGCCAATGCGATATTAGCGGGCGCTATACTCAGGGAATGAGCAGACGAGATGCGCTGAAGCGCTTGATTGATGAAAGATATGGCGGCAAGCAGGCCGACCTTGCGAGAGCGATCAATAGGTCGCCCTCCTTGGTATGGCAATGCCTGAACGGCCATCGGAACATTGGCGAAAAACTCGCGAGGGAAATAGAGAGCAAGCTACGTCTCAAAAAGGGGTGGCTTGACGACATGGTGGTTGTTGACGAAGCCCACAAGGCCGGAGAGCCAGCGGCCGATCTCTCGCGCCAAAATGATGGGGCTCTCGAAAACGCTCCGGTCATTGCTTTTACAGCTACACCGAAGAAAGCCAAGGCCGATGAACTAGAGTTCTTCGGGCACATGGATGCCTGGGACAGCAACACGCCATTGGATGAGGATGAAGTAGAGTTGCCTCTGTTCAGGGAAGTCGAGTTGGCTGCCGGAGGTGGCGCCACTCAGGTGATAGAGAATCACGGTGCCAAATTACGTTTCGCAAAGTCCACATTGAGCCGGGCCGGTGTGCCAGCTGAAGCCGCGGCCTGCGCCTTTGTACGTGGTAACTCCATGGAACCGGTCATGCCGGATGGTACTTGTGTTGGCGTGAACACTGCCGATAAGACCATCAAGGATGGCGAAATCTATGCGATCGACCACGGCGGCATGCTGCGAGTGAAGTATCTGCACCGCCGGCCCGGTGGCGGTATCAAGATCGTGAGCCAGAATGCGAGTGAACATCCAGTTGAAGAAGTAACTGCTGAAGACATGGCGGCCAATGTGCGCGTGATCGGGCGCGTGTTTTGGTGGTCAGTATTGCGTTAACCACTAATAAATACAGGGATATAGGAGTAGGGCATGGCGCTCGTGAAGTGTAAGGAATGCGGTTCAGATGTAAGCACGAAAGCAAAGGCCTGCCCAAAGTGCGGGGCAAAGGCACCAAAGAAGACTTCGCTTTTCACTTGGCTTGTAACGGGGTTCGTGGCAGCTGCAATGATCGGCGCCTTCACGTCCGACCCTAGCAGCACCTCCAATAGCTCCGCCAGCGCAAGCAGCGGGGCAGGCTCGACTCAAAGCTCCAGTGGTAGTGCCTCTGCCACTACGAACACCCCTCCTGTAGTGAAAGCGCCTGAATGGCGGACCTTTGAATCGTCTGACGAAATGACAGGCGAAAAGTCAGCTTATGCCGTGTCGCCGAACACTGAACCCACCCAAAGAATGGGTTTTCCTTATGGCGATGTTGAAGCGTGGCTTGGCATAGGCTGTGACGCTTCCTCTGAGTGGGCCTACATTGGTTTCACGCAGGCGCCAAATCTCATCAATGGCGAGATTGGAGACGGATACCATAGTTTTAGGGTGCGAGTCCGATGGGATGAAAACGTTGTATTCGAAACTCTCCGTCAGAAATGGACCGCAGATGCCATGCACTTCTATAGCGATGCATCAATAATCCAGAAAATCGGTGGCGCAAGCTCTGCGATGGTTGAACTCAACTGGCACGGTGAAGGCGCTGTGAGGTTTCCGTTCACTTTGAGTGGGTCGTCGAAGGCGCTGCAAGATATTCGTGGGAGATGTGCTGGCTACTGAACTGTGGCGGTTTTGACTGAGGATCGTTGTCGTCTACTTTGAATTACAATATCACAAAGAGGATACCGCTGTGTCTGAGGAAGAAAAGGACGAATTTGGGGTAACTGATTACATTCTTTACGCTGGCGAGATAAGCCGCAACGGATATGACCAGATTTGCGAGGTTCATAATGGCGAGCTACCTGAGACAGGGAGTCAGGAGGCAGTATTAATACTGTCTACACTCGGAGGAGATCCCGACGCGGCATTTCGTATCTGCCGATCACTCCACCATCATTATCCGAAAGGATTGACCGTTTTTATACCTGGTCTGTGTAAATCTGCTGGTACGCTGATAGCGATTGGATCAAGCAATATATGGATGTGCGATCGTGGAGAGCTTGGTCCGCTCGATGTCCAGCTGGCAAAGCCCGACGAGCTTTTTGGCAGAAGTTCCGGCCTGGATCTCCCTCAGGCGATTGAAAATCTGCAGGCTCAAGCGATACGTACTTTTCGAGAAAGCCTGCTAGATATTCGCATGGGAGGGAAACTTTCTACCAGTATGGCTGCCAAAATATCCACAGAGCTCACTACCGGTCTTTTTCAGCCCATTTTCGGGCAGATCGATCCAACTAAGGTAGGAGAGACCCAGCGGGCTATGCTGATAGGCTATGATTACGGTGAGCGCCTGAATAGCAAGTTCAGAAACCTGAAAACTGGAGCATTACAAAAGCTGACGACAGGCTATCCTTCACATAGCTTTGTAATTGATCGAAAAGAAGCGAGGGAGTTGTTCAAAAACGTAGATAGGCCGCCAGCGTGGTTACAAAATGTTGTGGATAGCGTATCCAAAGCGATTGAGAATGCTACGTTGAGTATGGATAATCCGCTCGTTACCAAATTAAACGATATTGAACCAAATAGTGACGAAGACACCAAGGACGAAACACCTAAACAAGGGGCTGACGATGACAAATCTGCAGGATCTTCAGGAGACCAAGAGCCGCGTGGCTCGTCGAAACGATCGTCTTCAGGAGGAAAAGCTGGCACACGAAAGGTTAAGGGTAACGAAAAACCTGCTTGAGGGCATGTCAAGAATGCCTGCCGCCTCCATGAAGAGAACTATCGCATAATTTGTCGCCTACTTGTGACAAGCCCGCTAAGTAGCGGGCTTTTTATTATCCGCAATAGTCCGCCAGCTGCTGCTTGTAACGGTTAAGCTGGGCCTGATTAGGATTCAGGCCGTAGGTTTTCACTATCCTCACAAACCGACTGACGTACTGGCATTTACCGGAAGGCGGTAACCAGCTTTCCGGGCCCTGGGCACCTTTGCTGCGGTTCAGGCTCGCCTCTACCGGCAGCAGATTCACTGGATCGTTCGCGAACTTTTCCCGCTTTGCTTTGCTCCAAGACCTGGCGCCGTGATCCCAGGCCCACTTCAGGGGCACCACATGGTCGATATCGATATCGCCGGCGTTCTGTATCACGTTTCCTGTAAACATGCTGATCCAGCGCCCGGTAACCACTCTGCAGCGGCGTTCGTCCGCAAACCTCACGGTCGTAGTTGAAGCGATTATCAGCGCTTCAGCGCGGCTGTTCTGGCAGTCTCCATCTGCATCATCCCAGCCGTGCCCAAACTTGCTTCTCTCATAACCACTGCTGGCGGTAGGTCTGGCGGACGTTTCCGCCTTGGCTATCGGCCGAAAGTTGCTCATGTTCTTTGGCAGGCGCCCGCCTGACTGGATGCAGGCATGAACCGAATCGAAAGCCTGGTAGTTCTTTGTGCGTTCGTAGTAGGAGCTGGCGGGTGGGTGGCAGATTCCTGATTTCGATTTCTTGACGAGCTCTGCCTGTGCCGTGCCGGCGCTGACGATCAGCACCAGGGCGAGAAGGGTATTCACTACTGCTTTCAATGTGACGGCCTCCCTGTTTCGTGAGGGCGGAACCATAGCCTATTTCGGGGTATCACGGAAATGCTATACAAAAATATAGCAAAAGCTATTGACCAAAAAATATAGCCGGTGCTATTGTTTGCCCGTAGTCGTTGATCAGGGAGACAACACCATGGGCCGCAGACAGAAACCGCATTACCCCCGAATGATCGTTGAGCTGGCGGATGAGTCACTGCTTCCGCCTCGCCGGGCAGAAGTCGTCATGCTGGCGGCCCGGGGCATGAGCGCCAAAGAGATTGCGCGCGAGCTCGATATCTCACCAGACACCGTTAACTGGCACCTCGACGAGGCCAAAGACCAGTTTCACGCGCACAGCAGGGTAGACCTGATTTCCCAGGGCTGGATGCAGGGCCTGTTCCGGGCCCGGATGCTCGCTTGGGCTTTGATGGCCTTCGCCATGCTGCCCGCGATGCGCAGCCGGCCCACGCCGATCAGCGGCGGTCGTCCTCCCGTTACCCAGAACACCATCGGCCGCACTGCTATTCGCGGCATCTACGCATAAGGAGCAGAGCATGGCAGCTGTAACTGTGGAATTTCCGGAAAACCTGACCCTGGCAAAACTGGATCCTGCACTCCGCCAGCTGGCAACCGAGCTGGGATGCGAGATTCGCCTGGGCGCCAATCGCACCTACAAGGTGGTGCCCAGAGAACAGAACGTGGTTCGCCTACCTGTGCGGCTGCGGCAAATCAATCAGCCGGGCCCGGGCGCGGCATAAGGAGATCGGCATGCTGGTAGTTACCAGGAAGGACGGCGAAGCGCTGGTGATCACCCCGGAGGGTGGGCCGGAGATCAAGGTGGTGATGATCCACAACAGCGGCAACACAGCCCGCATGGGAATCATCGCGCCGAAGTCGGTGACCATCGACCGGGAGGAAGTCCACCTGAAGAAGCGGGAGGGTAAGCGTCGTGGCTGATGCATGGGCATGGATACATGAAGGGCGGGTGGCCGGTGCGTTTATCGGTAAAACCCCGGCTGACTTCTGCGCTGATCGGGCAGGTGGGTGCGTTATCCCGCTGCGGGCTGAAACCGCGAAGGTTCGCCACGCAGACGAGCTTTACCAGGTGCTCAAAGACCTGACGGGACTGGCGAAGATGGCGGCATGCCCGCTGAACACATACAAAGCAGCGATCCGGAATTCCGACGAGCTGCTGAAGCAGATTGACCGTGAATCGACGGAGGAATCAAAGCATGGCTGATGTTCTGGACGTGCTCGGAGCGATCAAAGAAGCCGAGCGATCAACCAAAGCGATGATGGAGGCGTTCCCAGAATGGTCCGACAGGGCTTTTGCCTCAAAGATACTGGGCAACATGCGCAGCGGCGGGCTGATTCACAAACGGTCGAACGGCTATTGGGCGCTGACCCAAAAGGGCCGCGAGCGGCTGGAA
>JAJUKC010000108.1 GCA_029264995.1 Marinobacter sp.
CACCAAGAATACAAAAACGGGTAAAAACAGGCAATAAATGGTCTATATTAGTGACACAGAAAAGGCAGGAAATTCAGCGGGAAGCGGCGGGAATGCTGGTGTAGAGCTGTCTCGGCGGTTCAGCATTGCACCAATGATGGACTGGACCACCCCGCACTTTCGTTACCTGGCCCGCATCCTCAGCAAGCGGGCACTGCTTTATACAGAAATGGTCACCACAGGTGCGCTCATCCATGGCGATACCGAGCGCTTTCTGCGCCACGATGCCTCAGAATATCCGCTGGCACTTCAGCTCGGCGGCAGCGATGCTAACGAGTTGGCCCATTGCGCGCGGCTGGCGCAACAGTTCGGGTTCAGCGAGGTTAACCTGAACGTGGGTTGCCCCAGCGACCGGGTGCAGAACAACATGATCGGCGCCTGCCTGATGGGTCATCCAGACAAGGTAGCAGAGGGCGTGGCCGCGATGATTGAGGCCACCGATCTTCCGGTTACGGTAAAACACCGCATCGGCATTAACGGCCGGGAATCCTGGGACGAGCTGTGCGAGTTTATTGAAACCGTGGCCGCAGCCGGCTGCAAGACATTCATTGTGCATGCCCGTATTGCCGTTCTTGAAGGCTTGAGCCCGAAGGAAAACCGGGACATTCCGCCGCTCAAATACGACTGGGTGTATCGCCTGAAACAGGCCTATCCGCACCTGGAGATTATCATCAATGGCGGCATCAAAACCTTCGAGGACTGCCATGAGCACCTGGCCCACACCGATGGCGTGATGCTGGGGCGAGAGGCCTACCACAATCCCTGGTTGCTGGCCGAGGTAGACACTGAACTATTTGGCGAGCCACCGGCCGTTACCAGCCGCCATGAGGCCCTCCGGGCCATGTTCCCGTTCATTCAGCAGGAACTGGACCGGGGCGTGTACCTTACCCACATTACCCGTCACATTATGGGCCTGTTCCTGGGCCAGCCGGGCGGGCGGCAGTTCCGCCGGCACCTGAGCGAGAACGCCAACAAGCCCGGCTCCGGGCTGGAAGTGGTCGAACAGGCGCTGGCGAAAGTCAGAGAACCGGAACCCAGTTTGGAAACCTGATCGCCACCATACCTTTTGTTGTCTTGTTACTGTCGTAAGCTGCCGTTATTGTAGGAGTTAAAAGGGCATTGTGGATGAATGCCCGGATAACACCGAACCATCGGGATGACAGGACGAATGAACAGCAAACTCGAACAGCTTAAAACCATGACCACGGTTGTGGCCGACACCGGCGATATTGATGCTATCCGGCAGTGGCGCCCGGAAGACGCCACCACCAACCCTTCCCTGCTGCTGAAGGCCGCGGCCTCAGAGGCGTATCGCCCCATGCTGGAAAAGGCCGTGGCCTATGCGGCCAAGCACGGTGGCTCGGATGCCGAACAACTTACGGTCGCAACCGACATGCTGGCAGTGCTGGCTGGCAAGGAAATTCTCGGGCTGATTCCGGGCGTGGTCTCCACCGAGGTAGATGCCCGGTTGTCCTTCGACACCTCCGCCACTCTGGAGCGTGCCCGCCGCCTGGTGGACTTTTACGACCGCCAGGGCGTGGACACTAACCGTGTTCTGATCAAGATTGCCTCCACCTGGGAGGGTATCCGTGCAGCAGAGCAGCTTGAGAAGGAGGGCATCCGCTGCAACCTGACGCTGCTCTTTTCTTTTGTGCAGGCAGTGGCGTGCGCCCAGGCCGGCGCCCACCTGATTTCACCGTTCGTTGGCCGTATCCTCGACTGGCACCTGGCCAGCTCCGGGCGCGACAGCTACCCGGCCGAGGAAGATCCTGGCGTACTTTCGGTTTCACGCATCTACAATTACTACAAGGCCAATGGCTTCAACACGGTGGTCATGGGTGCCAGCTTCCGCAACACCGGCGAAATCGAAATGCTGGCCGGGTGCGACCGGCTCACCATCAGTCCGGCACTGCTGCAGGAGCTGAAGGATGATCAGGGCACTCTGGCCAGGAAACTCAACCCGGAGACGGCTTCCTCGCCCGACAAGCCGGGACAGATTAACGAGAAGCAGTTCCGCTGGGAATCCAACGAAGACGCCATGGCCACCGAGAAGCTGGCTGATGGCATTCGCCGTTTTGCGGCAGACCAGATCGAACTGGAGCACCGGGTTCGCCAGCTCGCGCAGGCGGCCTGACATTTGTTGAAACAAAGTAACTGACCATGATCGAACGCCTGAAGAAACTGTTTTCCGTTGCCGAGTCGGAACCGGTCAAGCCGGATGCACACCAGCTGGCCGTGGCGGCCATCGCCTTGATGGTGCAGCTGTCACGGGTGGATAACCAGGAAGATGAGCGGGAACTTAAGACCATTGTGGACTGCGCGGTGAAGGCTCATCAGATTACCCGGGAAGAGGCTGAGGAAATCCTGAACGATGCCCTGGCCCACGCCGAGGACGCCACGTCGTTGTATCAGTTTACCGGGCAGATTAACGATCATCTGGATCAGCAACAGAAGCAGTCCCTTTTGGAGAGCATCTGGCGGGTAGCCTTTGCCGACGGCCGTATCGACAAATACGAGGAACACCTTATTCGCCGAATGGCAGACCTGCTGCATCTTAATCATCGCGAATTCATGCAGGCCCGGCACCGGGCGGAAGCATCCGCATCCTGATTCAAGGAGATTCCATGTTAGCCATTCTTCACCCCAACACCGCGCTCGATAGTGAAGCCTATCGCCAGACCATGGAATACCTGGAAAACCTTCCGGGCGTCAGTATCCGGGTACACGAAATTCAGGGTGCCAGCCAGCGACTGACCGAAATTTACCTGCTGGGCGACACCAAATCCCTGGAAAAGGCAGAAATTGAAGCCCTGCCGGCGGTGGAGCGCGCCATCCGGATCTCCGAGGACTACCGCATTCTTGGCCGCCACAAGGATGACAAGCGCCAGAGTGGCTTCACCTATAATGGTGTAGAGTTCAGCCAGAACAACCTGAACATTTTCGCCGGCCTCTGCGCGGTGGATGTGCCCGAGCATGTGGAAATGATGCTGCAGGCGCTGGAAGACAACGGTGAGGTATGTACCCGAATGGGGGCCTACAAGCCGCGCACCAACCCTTACTCCTTCCAGGGCCACGGCAAGGGCTGCCTGCCCTGGGTGTTCGAGAAAGCAGGCAAGCATGGTATCAAGGTGATTGCCATGGAAATCACCCACGAAAGCCATATCGAGGAAATCGACACTTGCCTGGAAAAACTCGGCCGGCCAACCGGCGTGATGCTGCAGGTAGGGACCCGCAACACCCAGAACTTCGAACTGCTCAAGGCCATTGGCCGGCAGAGCACCTATCCGGTGCTCCTGAAGCGTGGTTTCGGTATCACCCTGAATGAATCCCTGAACGCAGCCGAGTATCTGGCCAGCGAGGGCAACGCCAACGTCATTTTCTGTTTACGCGGCATGAAAACCGAGGCCGGCCTGCCCCACCGCAATATGGTAGATTTTGCCCATGTGCCTGCGGTAAAACGCCTGACCCGCATGCCGGTGTGTGTGGATCCGTCCCACTCCGTGGGCAGCCGGGACCAGTCACCGGATGGTATTCTGGATGTGATGCACGCAACCGCACAGGGGGTTATTGCCGGCGCCAACATGGTGCTGGTGGACTTCCACCCGAAACCGGAGAAAGCTCTGGTAGACGGCCCGCAGGCGCTTTTGATGAGCGAATTACCGGCCTACCTGGAAGATATTCGCCTGTGCCACGAGACCTGGAAGAAACGCCAGGCCATATACCAACGCCTCAGGGAAACTACAGCAGAATGATCGTTTATGGTCACCGTGGAGCCAAAGGAGAGGCTCCGGAAAACACCATGCCTGGCTTCATCCATGCCCACCGGCATGGCATCCGGCATTTTGAGCTGGATCTGGTGCTGTCGAAAGACGGCATTCCCGTGCTGGTGCACGACCTGACCGTGAACCGCACCACCGGCCAGAAAGGCAGTGTCGGCAAGTATACCGCCGCCGAACTGGCCGAGATGGATGCGCGCCGCAATACCAGTTCTTGGTCCCGGAAAACCGGCATTCCCTCGCTGGAGAATCTGCTCGATCAGTTTGATGACATTGAGCACCTTCAACTGGAGGTGAAAAAGGATGCCCGGCCCAGGCTGAACATTCTGTGCAATCGACTGACCGAGATCATCCAGCGCCGGGATTTGTACCAAACCGCCGCAATCACCTCTTCCGACCCCTGGTTTCTGCGTGAAATCCGCCGTCGCGACAAAAATATACGCATCGGCCTGGTGGCCGAGCGCAAGTTTCCCAAGCCACTGAACCTGGCCACCCGGCTGGGCTGCGAATATTTCTGTGTGAACTGGAAGATTCTGACCAAAGGCATGGTCGAAACGGCGCACCGGCGGAACATGCATGTGTCTACCTGGACGGTAAACCGTATCCACGACATGTTGCTTCTGGAAGAGATGGGGGTCGACAGTATTATTACCGATTACCCCACCAGCACCCGCATGTTCTTCGATAACCGGGCCAAGGCCGTGTTGAACCTGCCGATACGGGAAACCGCACCAGAGCCCGCCTGAAGCAAGGCTCTGATGGACAACGGCCTGATCAGAAGATCCGATTCAGGCCGTTCAGGGCAGCTACCCGGTAGGCTTCCGCCATGGTCGGGTAGTTGAAGGTGGTGTTGATGAAATAGTTCAGGGAATTGGCCTCCCCTTCCTGGTTCATGATGGCCTGGCCGATGTGAACGATCTCGGCGGCCTGGTCACCAAAGCAGTGGATACCCAGAATTTCCCGGGTTTCCCGGTGGAACAGAATCTTCAGCATGCCCACGGCTTCACCGGTAATCTGCGCCCGCGCCAGATCCTTGAAGAACGCCTGGCCAACATCGTACGGCACCTTGGCCTCAGTCAATTCCCGCTCGGTCTTACCAACAGAGCTGATTTCCGGGATGGTATAAATGCCGGTAGGCACGTCGTCCACAAAGCGGAAATACTCATCCTGAGTAATGTCAGACGAAGCGGCTCGCCCCTGGTCGTAAGCGGCACTGGCCAGGCTCGGCCAGCCAATCACATCACCAGCAGCATAGATATGCTCGACTTCCGTGCGGTAATGGTCGTCTACGGCCAGCTGGCCCCGGCTGTTCGGTGTCAGGCCCACGTTCTCAAGGCCCAGATTCTCGGTATTGCCGCTGCGGCCGTTACACCACAGGAAGGCATCGGCCCGAATCTTCTTGCCGGATTGCAGCGACAGGACCACCCCGTGATCGTCGCCTTTCACAGATTCATACTGCTCGTTGTGGCGAACCAATACACCGTTGTTACGCAGGTGGTAACTCAGGGCATCGGAGATCTCATCATCCAGGAACGACAGCAAGCGACTGCCCGGGTTGATCAGGTCTACCTTCACACCTAGTCCCGCAAAGATGGATGCATATTCTGACCCGATGACACCGGCACCGTAGATAATCAGGGTCCGCGGGGTGTGGGACAAATTCAGGATGGAGTCTGAGTTGTAGATCCGATGATGACGGAAGTCGACATCGGGCGGCAGGTAGGGGCGGGAACCGGTGGCAATGATGGCCTGTTTGAAATGGATGGTTTCCACCGATTTGTTGCCACGGATTTCCAGCCGGTGCTTGTCGACAAATGCGGCACGGCCGTTGATCAGATCTACCCGGTTACGGGAATAGAACTGGGTGCGCAGCTTCACCTGCTTGCCAATCACCTTCTGGGCATTCTGCAAGACCCGCGGGAACGAGAACCAACGAGGTTCGCCAATGTCCCGGAACATCTGGTTGGTGTTGAAGGTGATGATCTGCTTGACCGAGTGACGCAGTGCCTTGGACGGAATAGTGCCCCAGTGGGTGCAGTTACCGCCAACGGTAGGTTTATCTTCAATGATGGCGACGCGCCTGTTGTGCTTCGCCGCATTCATTGCCGCCCCTTCCCCCGAAGGACCGGCGCCAATAACCACCACGTCGTAATGATGCTCTGCCATGCGCGCACTGACTCCTTATCTACACTCTGAGAGCGTAGCTATAGTTATTAATGTATTGTTGGCCGGGAGCGGTTACTTGTCGGCCTTGGTGGCATCGTATGCCAGATCTTCCGCTTTTACGGGCTCATCGGAGCCGCTCCGGCTCTCTTCGCATTTCTGGGTATTACCGCCGCAAATCTCACAGGATGTGCTGATCCCGAGGGCACCAATACCACCGCAGGTTCCGCTGATCGGCTTGCGACCGAAAATAACGCCGATCGACATACCGGCAACCAGCAGTACCACAATAAACAGAACTAAAAGAAAGGTACCCATTACTGCCCTCCTTTACTGGACAACGTAAGACGAGAATGCCGGTGTCTGATGGGTTTCAAAACCGTTGTCTCCCCTTACGATAAAGTATGCG
>JAJUKC010000064.1 GCA_029264995.1 Marinobacter sp.
ACCGTCTGCCGGCACCAGATCAGCGACTCGATATGCATGTTCTGGTGGTAAATAGCGTAGCGGTAGAGATACAGCTCTTTATCGGTCAGCTCCCGACCCTTGATGCGTTCGGCAACCCGGTCGTAGATGGTGTTGAAATACTTGAGAGTGTCTTCCCGGCCCGGAAACAGATCCCGATTCCAACGATCCTTGTGATCGACATGGAAGGAATCCCACAGGTCATCCATGGAAGGATCGTAGCTGGGCGTACCGTCCAGCAGGTTGAAGACAAAGGCCTCGTAGAAGAACGCTGAGTGGCCCATTTCCCAGAGTGGCGGATTCACACCCGGATGATACGGGACCTCGAGTTTGTCTTCCGGTAACGACACAATCAGGCTCTTGGTGCGGGCACGAGCCAGTTCCAGTTCATCCAGAAGCTCTTTTTTGTTCATGGTTAGACCTTATCTCCCTCAGCCTGAAACCTCGGTGCAGGAGCAAGTTCCGAGAGGCTTTCCAAAAAGCGCTCCTGCCGGCACATCCATGTGTCGCTTATGTTCCGCCATCCATGGCTCCACAAATTTTTGGAAAGCCTCTCGGAACTTGCTCTTCATACGCCTTAGATAGACGAGAGTATCAAACAAAAAACCGCCGCCGGTAGTCACCGACGACGGTTATCTGTTTATGACGACGATAGCCTGCCCCGATTCAGCTCACTCGCAAGTGGCAAGCAGGGCGCAAAAACTGCGATCAGGCGGCTTTGCGTTTGCGCCGCCAGTCCGCCAGGTCTTCGATCAGCTTGTAGAACAAGGGCACGAAGAACAGGGCCAGGGTACTGGCCACCAGCATGCCGCCAACCACCACCGTGCCGATTTCCTGCCGGCTCACGGCACCCGCGCCGGTACTGAACGCCAGCGGCAGGGAACCCACGATGAAGGTCAGTGCGGTCATCATGATCGCCCGGAAACGCTGGCGCGCTGCTGTGCTGGCCGCCTCGAACGAGCTCATGCCGGTTTGCCGGTTCTGGGCGGCGAACTCAACGATCAGAATCGCGTTCTTCGCTGCCAGGCCAATCAGCACCAGCAACCCTACCTGGAAGTAGATGTCGTTTGGGAACCCGCGCAAGAGCGAGGCCAGTGCCGCCCCGAACACCCCGAACGGCACCGCGGTGGCCACTGCCACCGGCAGCCCCCAGCGCTCGTATTGGGCGGCGAGGATCAGAAACACCAGTAGCAGCCCCATGCCAAAGGCGAGCGTGCCGGAGTCCGCAGAGTCCTGCAGCTGATAGGCTTCACCGGTCCAACCCAGCAACGTGTTTCGGTCAAACTGCTGATTGGCAACTTCCTGCAGCGCGGTCAGGGCTTCGCCCGTGGTGTGGCCCGGCGTCGGGTCCGCAAGCAGTTTGGCCGCGGGGTAGACGTTAAAGCGGTTCAGGATGTCCGGTCCGCTCACCCGCTCCAGCTCCACGAGTGAGCTCAGGGGAATCATCTCCCCATAGGAGGAACGCACAAACACCTTGCGCAGGTCATCCGGGTGGCTTCGGAATTCGCCTTCAGACTGCAGTGTCACCTGCCAGTTCCGCCCCTGCAGGGTAAAGTCGTTCACATACAGGCCGCCAAACGTGCTCTGCATGGTGGTGAAGATCTGATCAACCGGCACACCTGCCGCCTGGGCTTTTTCCCGGTCAACAATCGCCTGATAGCGGGGAATGCCGGTATCCAGGGTCACCCGGACGTTGGTCAGTTCCGGGCGCTGGTTGGCAGCCTGAGTGAACCGGTCCGCCATCGCCTTGATCTCGGCTGGTGTGCGGCCACCACGGGCCTGGATGTAACCTTCCACACCGCCGGTGGTCGACAGCCCCTGGATCGGTGGCGGGGTAAAGGCAATGACAAAGGCTTCGGGCATACCAAACCCGATACCCATAATCTTGTTGGCAATATCGGCCGCGCCCTGGCCTTCGCCTTCCCGCTCAGCCCAGTCCTCCAGCGTCACGAACGCGACACCGCTGTTGGTGCGCAGGGCACTGGAAATAATGTCAAAACCGGCAAAGGCGACCACGTCTTTCACCTCAGGCAGCTGCAACATTTTCTGCGCCAGCTCATCCCGGGTGGCTTCGGTGCGACTGAGGGAGGACGTGGCCGGCAATGAATAAGCCGTCAGCACAAAGCCCTGGTCCTCCTGGGGCACCAGCCCGGACGGCATCTTGTTGAGCAGGAAAACGGTGCCACCAATCATGGCGGCAAACAGCAGCACGCCGATCACGGCGTGGCGCAGAAGCCAGTCCACCACGGCCGAGAAACCATTGGTGACCTTGTCGAAACCGGCATCGAACCAGCGGAATACGGTCAGCTGCTTGCCTTCATGGCCGAGCAACAGGGCACACATGGCGGGCGTCAGCGTCAGAGCCACGACACCGGAGATCACCACAGATACCGCAATGGTGATGGCAAACTGCCGGTAGAGTTCACCGCTGAGCCCACCCAGGAACGCAACCGGTGCAAACACCGCCACCAGCACCAGTGTGGACGCCACCACGGCCCCGGATACCTGGCTGACCGTAGTCACGGCGGCATTGTAGGGCGACATGCCCTCTTCCTTGATCAGCCGTTCCGCGTTTTCCATGATGATGATGGCGTTATCCACCACCACACCGATGGCCAGTATCAAGCCAAACAGGGTCAGCAGGTTGACCGAGAACCCCATGGCCTGCATGCCGGCAAAGGTGCCCACCAGGGACACCGGAATAGCGATCAACGGAATCAGCGTGGCGTTGAAATGCTGCAGGAACAGGAAGGTCACCACAACCACCAGCAGAACCGCCACAATGAAGGTGGAGATCACCTCCTGAATGGAGATATCAATGAAGCGGGTGGTGTCGTAGGGCACGTTGTATTCGAGGCCTTCCGGGAAACGGTCCGCAATTTCCTTCATGGCTTCGTTGACGGCTTCCGCAGCATCCAGCGCATTGGCGCCCGGCTGCAGATACACCCCCATCGGCACGGTGGCTCCGCCGTTGTAGATGGCGGCGAAATCGTAGTTCTGGGCACCCAGCTCAATCCGTGCCACGTCTTTCAGGCGTAAGGAGGCCCCCTGATCATCACTGCGAAGAATCACTTCACCAAACTCTTCCGGGCTGGTGAGCCGGCCCGGAGCGGACACACTGAAGGTGAACGCCTGGCCTTCCGGCGCCGGCTCTGCCCCGATCCGGCCAGCCGCAAACTGGGCATTCTGGGCCCGCAGGGCGCCAGCCACATCCGCCGGTGTCAGCTCGAACTGGGCCAGTTTATCCGGGCGCAGCCAGATACGCATGGAGTAATCCTGGGCGCCGAACAGCGAGGCGTCCCCGATACCCGGCAGGCGCACCAGCTCATCCAGCACGTTCAGCAGCGCGTAGTTGGAAATTTCCACCACATCCATGGAGTTGTCCGGTGAGGACAGGGTAATCACCTGCAGGATTGAGGTGGAACGGGATTCCACCTTCAGGCCCTGGTCCCGGACGGTCTGGGGCAACCGGGCCAAAGCCTGCTGTACTCGGTTGTTGACGTTGATCGTAGCCTGGTCCGGATCGGTACCGATTTCAAACGACACCGTCACCCGAAAACTGCCGGAGTCAGTGGCACTCGATTCCATGTAGATCATGTCGTCCACGCCGTTGATTTCCTGCTCAAGCGGCGCCACCACCGAATCTGAAATCACATCGGCACTGGCTCCCGGGAAGCGGCCATCCACCACCACCTGAGGCGGTACCACGTTGGGGTACTGTTCTACCGGCAACCCCAGCAGGGCCAGCGCCCCGCCAAGGGTAATGATGATCGAGATAACCGAGGCGAAGATCGGCCGGTCGATGAATGTTCTCAGCATCAGTTGGCCTCCTCCGGGCTATCCGGATTGGTGACGTTGACGACGGCGCCATCACGGAGGTTCACCAGACCACTGACAATGTATCGATCGCCTGCTTCCAGGCCGCTCAGTAGGATTTGCCGGCCATCACTCACCGGCCCAAGCTCCACCTGCCGGACCCGGGCTTTGCTTTCTTCATCAACCACATAGACCACGGGGCCATTCTGCCCCTGGGTTACCGCCTTCTCGGGCACGGTAATCACATCGTCAAAACTCTGCAGTTCCACCCGTACCCGGACAAACTGCCCTGGCACAATCACATGCTCCGGATTTGGGAATACGGCTCGGGCCGACACCGTGCCGGTGCGGGGGTCGAGGGTTGAAGCGGTAAAGTCGATGCGGCCATCCAGGCCGTATTCGCTGCCGTCGGCCAGAACCAGGCGCGCCGAGACATTCTGTTCCTGGTCTGCCCGCACCATGCCCTCACGGGCAGCACGGCGAATGTTGGCGTCGTTTTCCGGCAGCGCAAAGCGAACGTGAACCGGATCCAGCTGAACAATAGTGGTCAACAGAGTGCCGGTATCGATCAGGCTGCCTTCGGGAAAATCCTCCAGACTGGTCACGCCACTGATCGGCGCCGTGACATCGGTATACCCGAGATCCAGTTCAGCCTGAGCCACCCCGGCATTGGCCACCGCCAGGTTGGCCCGGGCCAGTTCCAGTGCTGACTGCGCCGAGTCACGATCCCGTTCACTGACGGCGTTGCGCTCAAACAGCGAGGAAATACGGTTCCATTCCCGTTCCGCCTGCTGGACATCCGCCTCGGCAACCTGGCGCTGGGCCCGGGCTCGCTGCAGTGCTGCCGCTGCGGGCTTGCGGTCGATACGGAACAAGGCATCGCCTTCCCGCACCATCTGGCCTTCTTCGTAAAGCCGCTGTTCCAGAATGCCGCTGATGCGGGCCCGGACTTCAACCTCCCGGGCTCCACGGGCACGGCCGGCATAATCCTGCCTCACAGTGACATCGGCCGGCTCCGCCTGTTGCACCACCACCGCCGCTGGAGGCATGCCGCTTGCGCCGGCCTGCTGGCCCTCGCCATCCTCACTGCTGCACCCGGCCAACACCAACAGTGCAGATAAACCAGAAAAAATCAGTCCCTTACGGGCACTAGGGCGATGATACATTTCAACGGGCATGGCGCGGTCTCCTGAACACCGAAACAGATCGTGTCATCAATAATAAATTTGTGTCCGGGCAAACCAGCCCGGAATGGCAATCGGGAAGATCAGGCAAGATACATTCATCCATGTATGTATGTAAACTGCTTTCGGGTATACTTACGTACTTCCCCGCAGGCGGTTCATATCCTGACGGGGCCGGACCAAAGCCGGCGCAACACACCACCGGAAGACTTCATCATGGCGAGAAAGACCAAAGCCGCGGCGGAAGCCACCCGCGAATCCCTTCTTGATGCCGCCGAAAACGTATTCATGGAGAAAGGCGTCGCCCGGGCATCGCTGGAAGAAATCGCCCGTACTGCCGGTGTTACCCGGGGCGCGGTGTACTGGCATTTTCGCAACAAGCAGGACATTCTGGATGCCATGCTGGAACGCGTTCGCGCACCCCTGGGCGAAATGCTTGATGAAGCGGCCACCAGCCAGGACAGCCTGACCAACCTGAAGCATCTCTGCATTATCACTCTCAGCAAGCTGGCCGAAGACGAACGGTACTTCCGGGTGTACTACATCCTGTTCCATCGCAACGAATCGGATCAGGCACTGAACAAACATCGGGAGCTTGCGGAAGAGGGCATTGCCTTTGTCACCGACATTTTGCGCAACCCCGAAAACGCGAAAAAACTGCGCCCGGGCCTGAGCCCGGAACTGGCGGGCTATCTGGTGCATACCCAGATGCTGGGACTGTTCTTTGACTGGCTCGCCAAACCTGAACGCCTGCCTCTGGGGGAGGTTGCGCCGGTGCTGGTAGAAACCGTTTTCAGCGGTCTGCTGGGCAAGCCCGACGCCTGAGCTCCAGTCAGCCCCATACCCAGAGAATAACCGGCACGGCCGTGGCCGTGACCACCACAGACAGCGGCAGCCCCAGGCGCCAGTAATCGCCGAACCGGTAACCCGCCGGCTCCATCACCAGCGCATTGGACTGGTGCCCGATCGGCGTCAGAAACGCACAGGATGCACCAATGGCGACCGCCATCAGGGTGGCATCCGACGACAGCCCCAACTGACCCGCAACGCCCAGGGCAATAGGTGCGACCAGAATAGCCGCCGCGGCATTGTTCACCACATTGGACAACAACATAGTGCCGACAAGAATAATGGACAGCACCAGCCAGGGTGCTTGCCCTTCACTGATGGCCAGAATCTGACGGGCAATAAGGTCGGCGCCGCCGGTGGTTTCCAGGACCTGCCCCACCGGAATCATCGCCGCCAGCAATACCACCACCGACCAGTCGATGGCTTTGTAGGCGTCGCTGGCCTCCAGCAGTCCGACCAACACCATGGCAACGGCGCAGGCCACCAGAGCAACGGGAGGCGTCACCCAGCCGGCGACAATACTGACGATGGCAACTGCAAACAGCCCGCCGGCCAGCCCAAGCCGCTTCTCCCGGCCAAACGCCAGCCCCCGTTCCGCCAGCGGCAGGCAGCCCAGCGTCCTCAGGTTACCCGGAAGCGTTTCCTCGAAGCCCTGCACCAGTAGAATATCACCGGAACGGAAACGGATATCCGCCAACCGCTGTTTGAGACGGTGGCCCTGCCGGGCGACGGCCACCACGTTGACACTGTAGCGCTCCCGAAGATTCAGGCGGTTTGCGGTGCGGCCGACCAATTGGGAACCGGGCGTCACAACCGCCTCGATCAACCGGGCATCGCCGGCAACCAGCTCATCCTCCGCCTGTTGTCGACGCCCTTCGTCCCCTGTGTCATCCTTTTCTGTTTGCTCGTCGGGAGCGCCTGAAGCCAGAGTCAGACCGGTGATTTCCAGAAACTCCCCCAGACTCTCGGTGTCGGCTTCCACCAGCAGCACATCGTTTTCACGCAGAATGGTAAACGTTGACGGGGCCGGCGTTGTTTTGTCATCGCGGATCAACGACAAGACCACCAGATTGTTCTGGCTGTCTCCGGCCGTCAGCAGGTTGTGCAGAGTGCCTCCTGCATAATCAGAGCCTTCTGGCAGTTTCAGTTCCGTCAGGTAATCGCCCACACTGAACAATTTTTCACCGGCGGCAGGATCCTCCCGCTTAGGTGTCAGGCGCCAGCCAATCAGCCCGATAAAGACGATACCCGCCAGAGTAATTGCCAGCCCCACGGGAGCAAAGTCGAACAGCCCGAAGGCTCCGACTTCACGATAGCTGGCGATGATGATGTTGGGTGGGGTACCAATCAGCGTAATGGTGCCGCCCAGCAGCGACCCGAATGCCAGCGGCATCAGCAGCAGTGACGGAGAACGCCCGGCTTCCCGGGACATCCAGATGGCGACCGGCATCAGCAGTGCCAGCGCCCCCACATTGTTGATAAACGCCGAGCATACCGCCACCACCAGAGTCAGGGTCAGCACCTGAACCATGGCATTGTGCCCTGCCCGGGCCAGCAGCCGCGCCACCTGGTCCACCACACCACCATTAACCAGTCCCTGGCTGATAACCAGCACCGCCGCCACGGTAATCACGGCCGGGTGCCCAAAACCGGCAAATACGCTGTCAACCGGCACAAGTCCTGCGATAGCCACCGCCAGCAGCGCCAGCATGGCGACAACATCAAACCGCAACCGGTTCCAGATAAACGCAGCCAGGGTGACAAACAGAACGGCAAACACAATCCATTGATCCGCTACCATGCCCCTCGACTTCCTCCATAACCGTCAATAAGTTTTACAGATCGAGCCTGCACCGGCTCCGGAACCATCAGCAAGCATCTGTATTAACGGGATTACCCGATTCTGGTGCAAAACCTGCTATCGATCAGCTGAGACATTACCTGCATGGAAGCCCAGGCAGGTCACAGGGTCGTGGTCGACTATAGCAGTTCCCGCAGTAGTGCCCTCTCGTTTTTGAATACAGCGTTGTCGGTTGTTCAGTCCCTTTGCCGGAGCAAAGCTATGGAACAGAAACGACCGCTTGTCTGGTTGTCAGCGGCCCCTGATGCTGAAAATACACGGCAGCCCAGCCTTCCCGGGTGGCAGCTGACCGTCATCAGTAGTCGGCATGCCCCCGTACTGCCAATGCCCGACTATCTGGGCAAACCCGTTGGGGTCTGTGTTCTGGCTGACCAGGATCCGACCGCCCTGGAGACCATCAGAGGCTGGCTGGAAATGCTTCCCGTAACCTCCTGGCTAGCCGTGGTCAGGCGACGGCAACTGAATGACGCGGCGGTCTGTCGCCTGATCCGCGACTACTGCCAGGATTACCATACCCTCCCACTGGACCACCAACGACTGATCAACAGTCTGGGCCACATGTGGGGCATGCATTCCCTGAGTGCGCACTTGACAGGACCGGAACTGCTCAGTTATCAGGACTATGTACTAGATGGCCCATCGCCGGCCATTCGTCAGGCTCGCAGCCTGTTGCGACGCTTTGCAGCGACCCATGAACCCGTCATCGTTTACGGGGAGAATGGCACCGGCAAGGAGGCAGCGGCCCGGTTTATCCATGAACACTCGCCGCGCCATCACGGGCCTCTGGTTGTCATCAACTGCGCCGCGTTACCAGAGTCCCTGACCCAGAGCGAACTGTTCGGCCATGAGCGGGGTGCCTTCACGCACGCTCTGAAATCCAGAAAAGGCCGTATCGAAGCCGCCAATGGCGGCTCTCTGGTGCTACTGGGTGCCGACGAACTGGGGCTTATGCAGCAATCTGCCATCCTGCGTTTTCTTGAGGAAGGCACGATCGAACCCGTGGGCTCGAACCATGCCGTGCAGGTGGATGTGCGGGTAATCGCCACCTGCAATTCCCAGCTCGACCAGAAAGTCGCCCAGGGCAGTTTCAGAAGCGACGTTTTCTACCGGCTTGGTAACCTCACGGTGACCCTGCCACCACTCAGGGGACGTCTGGAAGACCTTCCGTATCTGGCCCGCCGGGCCCTGGGCGCCTCTGAGGGAGAACACTACCGGCTTGGTAACGCCACTTTGCTGGCCATGGCCGCACATTCCTGGCCGGGCAATCTGCGGGAACTGCAGAACCGGCTCCGGCAGGCCGTTCTGCTTGCCCGGCAATTAAACATCCAGCCCGAAGACCTGGGGCTGCCTCCGGCCACATTACCCACACACATCGACCAGTTCAGCCTGGAGGCCTACCGGGCCCGGGCCGACCAGGAAGCCATCGCGACCAGTCTCGCCCTGACACATCACAACGTCTCGGCTGCGGCGAGGCTACTGAATATTTCCCGAGTGTCGTTTTACCGACTGCTGGAAAAACACCAGCTGCAACCACCGTCGAACCACGGCCTTCCCAAGAAACGCGATCATGGAGATCTGTCATGAAACGTCTGGCCCTGTTCAGCTTCAGCCTATGCCTTACTCCGCTTGCCCTGGCCGAACCTCCTGCTCCGGATGAACGCACCGCCGGCACCACCGAGCAGCGGGAAGCGGCGGCCCAGGACAGCGCAACCACGATTGCCTCCATTACCGCAGACCGGGGTATCGTCACCCGGCCCGGGCGATTTACCATCGAGCCATCGTTTTCCCACGCCCATAGCAACGCCACCCACGTGGCGGTTGAGGGGTACACAGTCATTCCGGCTCTGTTGGTGGGGTTGATCAACATCTCCGAGATCCAGCGCGATATTTTCGTCAGCGCGTTATCCCTGAAATACGGTTTCACCAGCCGGCTGGAAGGCAGCCTGCGATTGCCCTACCTGAGCATTCGGGAAGACCTTCGGGAACGGGAAGTGTTTCAGGGAACGCCAGTCGATACCGTGCGGGAATCGTCCGGTGATGGCATCGGTGATGCCGAGTTATCGATACGTTACCAGCTCAACGATGGCCTCGATGGCTGGCCTTATCTGATCGGTACTTTCCGGGCCCGGGCGCCCACCGGCGAAGGCCCCTACGATGTCAACCAGCGAATCATTACCGACAGCAGCGGCAACCCCATCGGGGTAGAGCTGGCCAACCGCCCCACCGGTTCAGGCTTCTGGGCGGTGGAACCGGGACTTTCCTTTATCTACCCGAGCGACCCGGCAGTTCTGTTCGGAAACCTGAGTTACGCCTGGACCATCAAGGAAGAGCAGGGCTTTGAAAACGGCGGCACCGTCGACCCCGGTGACGTGGTGCGATTCGGCTTCGGAATGGGCTTTGCGTTTAACGAACGCACTTCGTTCAGCCTGGGCTACGATCATTCGGTCATTCGCAAAACCACCTTTGAACATGGCAACGATCTTTTCTCATCGAACTTTGACCGGATTCAGGTGGGCTCCTTGTCCTTTGGGCTGTCGCACCGGCTATCGCCCTCAACCACCATGAGCCTCACCGTGGCGGTGGGAGTCACCGACAATGCTCCAAACAGCGAGATCACCCTCAAGCTGCCGATTAATCTCTGAGGCTGATCACGGCAACATGGGCAGACTGAAATCCCGTGGCAACCGATAGGCGCCACCGAGGTTGTTTAATTCAATATTCAGTTGCCGGATGTTCTGAATGGTGGTTCCGTTCAGACTGTTCTGGATGACCGTCATCCAGCCACCCGAGCCGGCCATTGCGGTATCAAGCGCGAGCTGCCCTGCTCCGCTCTCCCAGGCTCCCTGAATGGATGCCAACTGGGTGCTCAGCCGGTCTGCGGCCAAGGGGTCGTTCAAATTCGGAATGGTCAGGCGGTTTACAACCAGGGTCTGTCCGTTCACGGCCAGCACCTGCTCAAGGCCGATGGAGATCTCCAGATTGTTCATCACAAAGCCGCCCCGAAGCTGATCCAGCTCGGCATCCGCCAGGCTGGTGACAGGTAGTCTCAGCTCGGCATGAACCGGCCCGGCAAGCAGACTCAGGGAGATCATAAAAGCGTATCGTTTAACCATGGCCTTACCACTCCTGTGTGCTGGGCCAGTATGGCAGGGTGTGCCCCAGTGCCGGTGAGCCAAGACCCTTGAACAGAGGCGCCCGGGCAAGGCCCGGCCAGTCGTCCCGGTCCAGAAAACTGGCTCGCCCCATATCCAGATGGCTGCGTATCACGAAGGCCGAGCCATCCCAATGCTGCTGGAATTCCGCCCAACTGTAGGCTTTAAGTCCCCGGGCCGGATCGCCCACCAGCACTTCCTGATCACTGATGCCCTTGATCACCACAAAATGCCGATAACCTCCCAGCGTTACCAGGGCAATCACCGGCACGCGAACCTGATCCCTGAGACCGGCCAGGGGCATGCGGAATCCATCGGCCAGATATCCTTCGGACTCCAGATAACGCTTCATATCCAGCATGGAGAAGCCCTGCTGGCGCACTTTATCCTGATCCGCCAGGGTCCACATACCTTCAAACACTTCCTGCTCACTGACCTCATCGCCGTAGTGAAAGGACAACAGCGATGCCAGTGCCGCCGAGCCACAGCTGAAATCGTATTCCTGCTGGAACACGGCCGAAAATCGCTGATTCTGAAAACTGGTGACAGACACCGGAACATCCCCGGCAGGCCCGGGAACCAGCACGGTGCCGGCATGACTGAGTGTTGACAACATTCCGGCCAGCGCACCGGCCAGGCAACACCTTAAAAACGGCCGGCGGGAAAGGCCGCCACACCACGGCGCTACGGGAGTTGCCGACAGCGCCTGACGGCTGCGTCCCTGACTGTTCCCGATGCGATTGGTAGCCATGGCGGCCGCCCCTCCTCAATGGTTGATGAGAATATTGATTTGCGTGCTGTCCTGAATGACCACCTGGTTGCCGGTGTTCTGGATGACGGTGGCAATGCCGCTCATGTTGCCGAAGGCCTGATCACTGATACGGTTGTCTCCGGTCTTGACCGGGCCAGACAACACGTTGCCAGACACCAGAGCGTTCTGTTCTGATTCATTGAGTTGCCACTGGAGCGGAATTCCCTGTCGCCCGCTGGCAGCCTCCAACTGATCGGCACTCATTGGCTCCGCGTCAGGCCAATCCCCGGCCCAGCTTGCGGACGCCACCGACACCAGCGCAGCCATCAGCATCCTGTTGATGAATCTGGCCATGACACATCTCCCGACTAAACCGGGCTGCCCTGACCGGGCAGCCCGACCTGTCTCAGTTGCTGCCACCACCGGTACTCAGGTTGGACATTACGCTTACATTGGCCTGGGTTACGCTGCCAACCCCGGCATTCTGGGCAAATGCCCCGACCCCGGTGAAGTTGGCGGAGCCACCACTGATCTCGTTACCAGTGCGGGTATCCACATAGGAACCTTCACCGTTGGCGCTGCCATAGGTGACATTGGTGCCAGAGACCGAGCCGTTAAGCTCTGCATCATTCATGAACACTTCCAACGACAGATTCAGCGTGGTGGTGCTGTTGTCTGAGTTGTCACTACTGTCGCTATTGTAGGAATCGGTGGCATTGGTGGAGTTATCAGAACTGTCACTGTTGCCACTGTCCGCGATCTTGAACGAATCGTTCACGTTGGTGCTGTTGTCGGAGTTGTCAGAGTTGTCAGAGTTATCTGAGTTGTCCGAATTGTCGGAATTATCCGAGTTGTCCGATGCGTCGGTGTTGCCACTGTCGGCAATCTTGAAGGCATCGTTCACGTTGGTGCTGTTATCGGAGTTGTCAGAGTTATCTGAGTTGTCCGAATTATCGGAGTTATCCGAGTTGTCTGACATGTCATTGCCACTATCAGCAACCTTGAAAGAGTCGCTAACGTTGGTGCTGTTGTCAGAGTTATCCGAGTTATCGGAGTTGTCTGATGCATCAGTATTGCCGCTGTCGGCAATCTTGAAGGCATCGTTGACACTGGTGCTGTTGTCCGAATTGTCGGAATTATCCGAGTTATCCGAATTATCGGAGTTGTCAGACGCATCGGTATTGCCGCTGTCGGCGATCTTGAAAGAGTCCGCCACATCGGTACTGTTGTCTGAATTGTTGGAGTTATCGGAGCTGTCCGAGTTATCGGAGTTGTTGGTGGAGTTGTCGTTGCCAGAGTCCGCGTTACCGGAATAGTTGGTATTGGCAGCGGAATTGTCATTGGCATTGTTGTTGGGGGCACTGTCCCCACCCTGGTCAGCCAGTGCAAATCCGGAGATACCCATGCTCATGGCGATGGCAGCGGCTAGCAGATTTTTCTTGGTATTCATGATGTCATGTCCTTTTGATGGTATTGGCTTAAAGGGGCCCAACCCAACCCGCCAGCATTCGGGTAAACCAAGGTCCAGACCCGCCCGGAGACAAGAGCGATTCCCGTGCCAGAAGCCAAGAAAATTACTCAGGACATTGAAAAATATTGGGAAATTAGAATTTCAAGGGCGCCAGAAAACAACCGTGAACTGACGAACTGTTGCGCTGGTGAAACAGCAAACAATGGCTACAGATCGGCCATTTCGTTTTTGACCACCAATATCAGCAACCTAGAAAAAACTGACAGTGTTAAAAAACAAAACCCCGCAGGGCGCTAGCCATGCGGGGTTTCTGGTAGCTGGCAGGCACCTGCGGGTGCCTGCCGGACAACCTGAACCGGTCGCTTAACCGAACTGGTTCATGGTGTTGTCTTTACCACCGGCCTTCAGAGCCGCTTCACCAGCGAAGAACTCTTTGTGGTCATCACCGATGTTGGAACCGGCCATGTCCTGGTGCTTCACAGTAGCGATGCCCTGACGGATTTC